>JANPDV010000074.1:0-20021 GCA_031431655.1 Gammaproteobacteria bacterium
AGGGCGCGTTGCGGGAACTCCGCGCGCAGTTCGGTCAGCGTGTCCACCGAGTAACTGACGCCGCTGCGTCGCACTTCGCGATCGTCGACGACGAAGCCCGGCTGGTCCGCCACCGCGGCCCGCACCATCGCCAGCCGCAGACCGGGGTCGGCGATCGGCGGCTCGCGGTGCCCGGGGTTGCCGGTGGGCAGGAAGCGCAGCTCGGCCAGCCCCAGCGCCTGCCACAGTTCGAACCCCGTGCGCAGGTGGCCGAAATGGATCGGGTCGAAAGTGCCGCCAAAGACTCCGATTGGATTCACGCGCGGGCACCGATCCGTGGCGCGGCGGGAATCGCCAGCACCCGCGTTCCGGCTAGCTCAGCGCAATACGCCATCAATGCATCCCAGGGCGCGTCGTCCGAACGCCCCTTGATCGCGCGGTCGGCCCGATGGGCGCGCTCGGTGAGCCGCAGGAACGGCAGGCCGCCGACGCGACGGCGCGCGCCCTCCAGCGCCCGCAGGTACTGCGGCCCACGTCGCGGACCCTTGCCCTCCGCTGCCACACCATGCAGCCGCAAACGCCACAGCGCGTGCAGCTCGCGCGTCAGTGCCCACCAGATAAGCACCGGCTCCACACCCTCGCCGCGCAGCGCCTCGAGAATGCGCAGTGCACGCAACGTATCGCCGCCCGCGGCGGCCTCGCCAAGGTCACTGATATCGAAGCGCGCGCTGTCGGATACGGCCAGCAGGATCTGCTCCGCATCGAGGTCCGCGCCCGCGACCAGCAGTCGCAGCTTGTCGATCTCCTGCTGGGCAGCGAGCAGATTGCCCTCGACCCGCTCCGCCAGCAAAGACAACGCCTCGGCGCTGGGCGCGAGACCCTGCGCGCGGCAGCGCGCGTCCAGCCAGGCCTGCAGGCGTGGCGCGTCCACCGGCCAGACGGGCAGCCAGACGCCGCGTGACTGCACGGCCTCGAGCCATTCGGAATCGAGCGCAGTGCGCTCCAGGCGCCCCGCCAGCACCAGCAGGCAGACGTCCGGGCCGCCGCTGCCAACCAGCTCGAGCAAGGGCCCGGCCGCATCCTTGCCGGGTGAACCGGAATCAAACCGCAGTTCGATCAGGCGACGATCGCCGAACAACGACATCGACGCCGCGGAGGCACGCGCAGCCGACCAGTCGTAGGACTTCTCGGCAAAGAAGACTTCGCGCTGCAGGAAGCCCGCGCGGCGCGCCGCAGCCCGGATCGCATCGGCGGCCTCGGCGACCAGCAGCGGCTCCTCACCGCTGACGCAGTAGACTTCCGCGAGACCACGACGCAGTTGCTCTGCCAGTTGCTCAAGGGTGATCTTCATGAATCTCCTGCTGCCATTATCCGCGAGCGGCGTCCGCGACCGCTACCCGTCACGACCGCGATTTGTTATACAGTAACCATCATTTCCACCCTCGTCCCACAGCCTGCGGAGATCCCTGATGCCCCGTTTCCTGCCCGCTTCCGTTGCGTTGTCTGCCACCGCCGCCCTCGCAGTGCTGCCAGCGCTCGCGCAGCAGGCGGCTCCCGCGAAGGCTGCAGCGCCCACCGCCACTGCCGAAGCCAGCTTCGATCAGCGCGGCACCCACGAGCACGGGCGGGTCACGCTGAACGTCGCGATCGACGGTTCCACCCTGTCGCTGGAGCTGGATGCACCTGCGATCAACGTGATCGGCTTCGAACGTGCGCCACGCAGCGCCGAGGAGAAGCAGCGTGTCGCGAGCGTCGATCGCTGGCTCGCGGGCGGCGTCGGCATGCTCGGCGTACCGGCGACGGCGGGCTGCCAACTCACGCGCGTGGAGTATGCCGCCCCGCAGGTTGCAGCTGGCAGCAAGGGCGCTGCCCATGATCATGACCATGACCACGAGCACGCCACGGACGCCGAGCAGCACGCTGACTACACCGCGCGCTACACGTTCACCTGCAGTAACCCGACTGCGCTGGCGTGGGCGGACCTGTGGCTGATGCGTCGCCTGCTGAATGTCGAGTCAGTGGACGTCAACCTGATCACGCCCCGGCAGCAACTGCAGCGCCGCCTCGCACGCGACGAGCAGCGCCTTTCGCTGCGCTGATGGAGGCGCCGGCGATCGAGCTGCGCGACGTCCGGTTCGCCTGGCCGGGCAAGCCGTTGCTGCTCGACATCTCCGAGTTCGTCGTCGCGCGGCGCGAGCGCGTGTTCCTGCGCGGCCCCAGCGGCAGCGGCAAGAGCACACTGCTCGGGCTGGTGGGCGGTGTGCTCGCGCCCTCCTCCGGGCGCATTTCAATTCTTGGCGAGTCGCTGGGGGCACTGTCGTCAGCCGCTCGCGACGTGTTTCGCGGCGAGCATCTCGGCTTCGTGTTCCAGATGTTCAACCTGATTCCCTACCTCAGCGTGCTCGACAACGTCGTGCTGTCTGCACAGTTCTCGCCGCGCCGTGCCGCGCGGTTGCGAGGCCAGGATCCGCGCGCCGAGGGGCGCCGCCTGCTGAGCGCGCTCGGACTGGATTCGGCCGACTTCTGGGAGCGCACCGTCACGGACCTGTCGATCGGCCAGCAGCAGCGTGTTGCCGCGGCGCGGGCCCTGCTCGGTGCTCCGGAGATCATCGTCGCGGACGAACCCACTTCGGCGCTGGATCACGAGGCGCGCGGCCAGTTCCTGCAGCTGCTGCAGCGCGAATGTGCGGCTCTGGGCTCGACGCTGCTGTTCGTCAGTCACGACACGTCGCTGGCGCCGCTGTTTGATCGCAGCGTAGCGCTTGCCGACTTGAACCGCGCATCGGCGGGCGTGGTGACCTCTGCTGGCGCCGCCGGCGCCGCCGGCGCCGCCGGCGCCGCTGCCCCGGCCGCAGCCGGAACGGGGCCCGCATGAGCACGCTGCGGCTCGCGCTGCGCTCCCTCTGGAACCGCCGCATGACCGCGGCGCTGACCATCAGCGCCATCGCCGTCAGCGTGGCGCTGCTGCTCGGCGTGCAGAAGCTGCGCGAAGCGGCGCGCGACGGCTTCGCCAACACCGTGTCCGGCGTCGACCTGATCGTCGGCGCGCGTTCCGGGCCGCTGAACCTGCTGCTTTACTCCGTGTTCCGCGTCGGTGATGCCACGGCAAATGTCAGCTGGGCCACCTACCAGAAGATCGCGCGCCACCCCGATGTCGCGTGGACCATTCCCATCTCGCTCGGCGACTCGCATCGCGGCTTTCGCGTGATGGGGACCAGCGGCGCGTATTTTGAGCATTACCACTTCGCCGGCACGCGCGAGCTGCGTTTTGCCGCGGGCAAGCCGTTCAGCGACCTGTACGACGCCGTGCTCGGGGCGGACGTCGCGCAGCAGCTCGGCTACCGGCTCGGCGACGCCATCGTCATCGCGCATGGCCTTGGTGCCGTCAGCTTCGCCGAGCACAAGGACAAGCCCTTCAGGGTGGTTGGCATTCTCGCGCGCACCGGCACTCCAGTAGACCGCACGGTGCACGTCGGCCTGGAGGCCATTACCGCGATCCACATCGACTGGCAGAGCGGCGTGCAGGCGCCCGCTGGCGCCAGGGTGTCCGCGGAGGCCGCTCGCCAGGCCGCGCTGACGCCGGACTCGATCACGGCATTCATGGTTGGCATGCAGTCCAGGGTCATGACGTTCACGATGCAGCGCGCCGTCAACGAGTACCGCCAGGAGCCACTGCTGGCGATCATTCCGGGGGTTGCGCTGTCGCAGCTGTGGGCCCTGGTGGGCATTGCGGACACCGCGTTGATGATCATCGCCGCATTCGTGGTGCTGGCCGGGCTGCTCGGCATGCTCACCGCGATACTCACCAGCCTCAACGAGCGCCGTCGGGAAATGGCGGTGCTGCGCTCGGTCGGCGCGCGCCCGCGTCACATATTCACCTTGATGGTGGCCGAAGCCGGCCTGCTGGCAAGCCTGGGCGTCGCGCTGGGCGTAGGACTCACCTACCTGCTGCTGGCCGTCGGCAAGCCGATTCTCGAGCAGCGCTTTGGAATCTTCGTGGAGATCGGCGGTCTGAGCCGGTACGATCTGGCGATTCTGGGCACGATCGTGTTGGCCGCCCTGCTGATGGGGTTGTTGCCAGCCTGGCGCGCCTACCGCAACACGCTCAGTGACGGCCTCACGATCCGCGTCTGACAGGCCATCCAACCGCAGCCCCCAACCGCAGGCCCCTAATGACCAGCCCGACCGACTCCCCAAGCCAATGCGCCCGCCCGCGCTCAATCGTGCCGGGCCTGCTGGCGCTCTCCCTCGGCCTCGCTGCGACGTTCGCCTACGCGCTGCAGCCGGCGAAGCCGGCGCCCGCCAGTACCGCGTCCAAGCCGGCTGCGGCCGCGGCGGTTGCTGCCAAGGCCGGCAGCGCCAAGGTGCTCGAGCTCGACTGGGAGGAACTGATCCCCAAGGAAACCCGCCTCAAGTTCCAGGGAGGTCCGCCGCCCGCCACGCACGACTACCTCGGCGAAGGTGGCATGGCCGCGCAGCAGGTGCTGGACTTCAGCGTCAACAAGGAACTCGACGGCGTTCAGGTCAAGCTGCCCGGCTTCATCGTGCCGCTTGACGTCGGCAAGGATGGGCTGGTGTCGGAGTTCTTCCTGGTGCCGTACTTCGGCGCCTGCATCCACGTGCCGCCGCCGCCGCCCAACCAGATCGTCTATGTCAGGATGGCCAAAGGTATCGCGCTCGATTCCATCTACGAGGCGTACTGGATCACCGGCGAGATGAAAGTGAACAACAAGACCACCCGCCTCGGCGCCGCGGCGTACCAGCTCAGCGCCAGCAAGGTGGAGATCTACAAGTACTGAGCGACTCTCAGCGCTGCGAAACCCGGGTCGGCTGCCGCGTGAGGATCGATTCGATCGACTGCACGTGTGCCTGCACGATCGACGCGTTGTAGCGTCCCACCGGCAGGCCGTTGTAGATCACGCGCGTCCCCTTGACGACGAACTCCCGCGTATAGGGGACGGACCATTCCCGGTAGTCCACCGGCGCGTAGCGATCGAAACCGGGAAAACCCTCGAAGTTGAACATCGCGTGCGAGAACATCGTGTCGGTGTTCTCGGCGAAGAACTCGATCGGCAGGTTGATCACGTAGTCGAACCTGGCGTTGATGCCGTCCCAGAATGCCTTGTTGGTCGAAAGGTAGGTGCCGTTGGGATTGTTGGCCGGATCCGCGAAGTGGTCCTGCGAAAGCACCACCTCTCGCCTGCCGAAAGGGTAGCGCTGCAGCATCGCGCGCGCGTCGGCCACCATCGCGTCCCGGTAAGGCGGCGCCAGTTCGATCCATGCCTCCCTCGGCACGAAGTCCCAGGGCATGCCGTGCACCGAGATCACCAGCTTCACGCTCGTGTCGGCCGTCTGCGGCAGGGTATCCAGGCGATCCTTGAGCATCTGCAGGTAGGCCGTACGCAGCACGGGGAAGTCGCCGAGTTGGGGCGCGAGGATCACCTTGACCTTGCGGCCATGCCGGCTTTCCCAGCGGCGCACATCATCGATGGCGTGCCGGAACGAGCCATTGAACTCCTCATGATGCGAGTAGACAGGCGCGGCCGGCGCGATGATCAGTGTCTCGGCACCGCCATCGAGCAGTTCGTCGACCGCGTCGCCCAGCATGCCGAAGTTGTCAGCGGTGACGACGCGCGCGGGAACATCGCCGTGCCTCGTGCGCACCTGCGCGAGCGTCGCCTCCGCGATCGCGCGCATGCCGGCGTCATGCGGCAGCTTGTGATTCACGAAGCCATGGTCGTAGTAATAGACTCGGGCCTTGGTCATCAGCTTGGCCGCGATCGTCGGAATGCCCTGCTTGCGCGTGGTCAGCAGGAAGTAGCCGTGATCCATGTGCTGGCGCCTGTCGGGCGGCACCCACTGCACCTCGCCGCGACGATACTTCTCCAGGTAGCTCACGCCATCGACATCGCGGCCCCCGCCGTGCAGGTCCACCAGCTCGGTCGGTTCGAACTTTTCGAATTCATAGAACCGCCGGCGATCGAGCAGGACCACGCCGCGATCGGCGGTGGCGAAATTGCGAACGGGCCAGGGAATGTACTGCGTCGATTTCAGCGCGATGTTGTAGTAGTCGGCGGCGCGGAAGTCCTCGGGCATCAGCAGCTGGGTGACCAGGATCGCCACCTTCCCCTGCGGCGTGCGGTCCTGCATCTTGTAGTAGGTGAAGTAGTTCGGCTCCCTGAGCTGCGGCGGCGGGTTCTTGTAGAGAAACAGACCGTAGAGCCCGAGTCCGGCCGCGGCCAGTGCGGCAAAGACCGTTGTGAGGCGACGTGCCATGCGGGTCATTTCGTCACTCCCCGGACTCAGAACCTGTAGCGCACCTTGACGACGAACTGCTCGGCGTTCGCTTCGTCGAGCGCGTCGGACCACAAGCCGCCGAAATCTTCCGCCGTATCGGCGCGCAGCGCAAACCCGCCACGACTGTACACCAGGTACAGATCGGACAATGGCGCCAGCTCATAGCGGTACCGCAGCTGCATCCCGAGCTCGCTCTGGCTGAACGACGCCGCAGGCCGACCGAGCGGCACCAGCGTTCCGGCGGCGTCGTTGCGCAACGCCGCGATGCCGCGGGCGCGCACGGCGACCCACTGCAGCCGCGCGCGCAACTCGGAACGCGCCCCCGGAAACCAGTTCAATGCGAGGCGCGTGGTCAGCTGCCGGCGCGAGTACTGGCCGAGCTCACGGGTACGGCTGCGGAGAGCCAGCCAGTCCGGGCTGTCGATCCAGATCGCGCTCAGCGTCGCGCTGAGGTTCGGCGTGAAGATGTACTGCGGGCTGGCGGTGAGCTGGTAGGCAACTCGGTCGTCCAACCCTTCCTGGCGCAGCTCGACATCGCCTTCGAAACGCAGGTCCTTGCGCGCGTTGTTGCCATAGGCGGCGCCCGCCAGCAGTTTCCCCGGCACGCGCACGGGCCCGCGCCCGCGGGTGATCAGATCGTCCAGCCCGTTGCTGTCGTACTGCGTACGCAACGTCAGCCCATGGGGATGCCGGTAACGGAACTCCCGCTCCAGGCGCAGCGTGGCCGTCAGCCGCTGCCCGAGGTCGTTCTCGCGCGCCGTGCCCTCGAGGCTCCAGCGACTGAAGATCAGCCGCGAGCCTTCCGCGTACTCGCGTTGCGAGAAGTCCAGCCTGCCGCGCGCCTGGTGCAGGCTGCGCCGCGGCAGGAACCCCAGGTCGTTGAGATCGAGATTGCGGTCGTACAACAGCAGTTCGTACTCCTGGGCGAGCCGGGTTCCCGGGTCGCGCTTGAACTGCACCCAGCCACCGAGGCCGTCACGCGCCCCGGGCGCATCGATCAGGCTCGCCAGCAGCTGCCCGCGCACCGAGACCGCATTGCCGGGAAACCAGTCCAGATCCAGCGCGTGGGTCTGCGCGCGACGGTCACGCTCGGGCCGCTCCACCAGGGTGCCGAGCCAGCCGGCGGCAAGACCATCGCCACGCCAGCGGCCGCGCAGCGCGAAATAGCTGCGCCCCGTGGCGGCGCTCGTGTCGTCCTCCAGCGCCGCGAATCCGCCGAGTTCCCAGGGCCCGGCAAGCGTCGAGAGCTTCACTGCACCGGTCAGCTCGGTGGTGCCCGCTGCTCCCGCGTCAGGTGCGGCGCCGATGCGCCGCGTGTTGACCAGTCGCCCCTCAGTCGGCATGCGCAGGTCGAACAACGACTGGTTCTCGGTGAAGAATGGCCGCTTCTCGGAGAAGAACGTTTCGACCGCGGTGAAGTTCACCACCAGGTCGTCGCTCTCCACCTGGCCGAAGTCCGGATTCAGCGTGGCGGTCAGCTGCGACTGGCCGTTCGGTTTCCAGGTCAGGTCGACGCCGGCCCGCCCCAGCGTGCTCTCGGCCAACCGGTCATGCGTGCCGGATACATAGGGGAACACGTCCAGTGAGCGTGCCGCGTAGCGACGTACCGTCAGCTTGTGCAGATCCGAGACGAAAGTCGGTCGCCCGAGATTGATTGCCGGGAACCCGTAGCCACGGCCCAGCTGCTTGACGAAGCGCACGAGCCACAGGCCGATCGTGCGGGTATCGCCCTTGCCTGCCGCCGTGGGTGCAACCGTCCAGGGCAGCAGCACCTCGACGTACCAGGCGCGATCGTCCTCGGTGACCGCATGTTCCCAGGTCCCGTCCCAGTCGTAGCTCGCCTGGTTCTGGTTGAGGATGATGCCGTCGCGGATGGAGTTCGACAGCGATACCGTGAATTCATAGGCCACGCGGCCCGTGCCCTCGAAGTCGACGACGATCCGCGCCGGATCCGCGTCCATGCGGGCAGCATCGCGCGTCGAGCGGCCGTAGGTGCGCATTGCGCGCGGCACCATGGCAGTGATGCCAACGGCGAGACCCTCGGGCAAGGCCAGCACGCGCGCTTCGGTCCGGTAAGGCCCGGGCTCGCGGGTCAATGGATCGATCGAGACGAACTCGTCGAACAACTTGGCCGCCTGCCACTCTGGCTCGTCCAGACGGCCGTCCACGTCGATCGCTGCCTGCGCTGCGGCGCTCGCGCCCAGCCCGGTCAAGACCAGCCAGAGCAGCGTGCAGCCGGCCCTGGCGCCAGACGTTTTACCTCCCCCGTTCATCGCGACACGATTATATTGACGCGATCAGCCGCAAGGGTTCAGCCAATGGCCACCATCTTCGAAAGGATCATCGCCGGCGAGCTGCCGGCCAGCATCGTGCACCGCGACGCTCAGGTCACCGCGTTTCGCGATATCCATCCGCAGGCGCCGGTGCACATCCTGATCGTGCCCAACAAGCCGATTCCCACGGCCGACGACCTGGCAGATGAAGACGCAGCGCTCGTCGGGCACATGGTCATCGTCGCGCGCGACATCGCGCGCCAGGAAGGTATCGCGGCGGACGGCTATCGGCTGATCATCAACTGCAACACCCACGGCGGCCAGGTGGTCTACCACCTGCATCTGCATCTGCTCGGCGGCGCTCCGCTGGGAGCCATGCTGGTACGCGGCCGGGAGGCCTGATCGATGACGAACCCTGCCACCGACTCGGTCGCCACGCCGTCAGCGCGGCAGCGCGTGCTCTATCCCGCGCTGGAGGCACGCAGCAGCGGCTGGCTGCGCGTGTCGCCGTTGCACGAGATCTACTGGGAGGAGAGTGGCAATCCCAGTGGCAAACCGGTCGTCTTTCTGCACGGCGGCCCTGGTGGCGGCACCAATCCGCAGATGCGGCGGTTCTTCGACCCGCTGCGCTATCGCATCGTGGTCTTCGACCAGCGCGGCTGCGGCCGGAGCCGGCCGCACGCCAGCCTCGTTGACAACACCACGCAGGCGCTGATCGCGGACATCGAACAGCTGCGGGTGCATCTGGGCGTGCAGCGCTGGCAGGTGTTCGGCGGTTCCTGGGGCTCCACGCTCGCGCTGGCGTACTCGCAGGCTTTCCCCGAGCGCGTCACCGAGCTCGTGCTGCGCGTCATCTTCCTGGTGCGCCCCTGGGAACTGAACTTTTTCTAGGGGAGCGCCGTCGGCACGGGAGCGCTGTTTCCCGATCTGTACGCGGAGTACCTCAAGCCGATTCCGGTGGCTGAACGCGGCAACATGATCGAGGCCTACTATCGCCGCCTCACCAGCGACGACCCGCGGGTGCTGCGGGAAGCAGCACGCGCGTGGTCGATCTGGGAAGGCGCTACCAGCCACCTTCTGCTCAACCCCGACCTCGTCGCCAGGTTCGAGGACGAGGCCTACGCCGCCGCGTTCGCGCGCATCGAATGCCACTATTTCATCAACGGCTGCTTCCTGAGCACGCCGGACCAGCTGCTGCAGGACGTGCCGCGCATCCGTCATATCCCGGGAACCATCGTGCAGGGACGCTACGACGTCGTCTGCCCGATGCGCAGCGCCTGGGACCTGCACCTGGCCTGGCCCGAGGCGGATCTGCGCGTCGTGCCGGACGCCGGCCACTCCGCGTTCGAGCCCGGCAACCTCAGCGAACTGGTGGCCGCGACGGACCGCTACGCGCAGTGAGCGTTCATGGCGGCGCTGGCGCTGCCGACAGCAGGCTGTGCATGAACGCCTTTGCGTCCGCCAGGACCGGCGCGCGGCCGCGCGCGGGCACCGACAGGGCCGCAACGATGTCGGCGTGGCCGCGGCCAGGATAGATCTTCGCCTCGCCGCGCACGCCCGCCGCAACCAGCCCAGCGGCGGCATTCTGTGCGTTGCTGGGCCAAACCAGTCCGTCCGCGCCACCATGCAGCAGCAGCGACGGCGGCGATCCGCGGTCGATGGCACGGATCGGCTGCCAGTCCGCGGCACTGTACGGCGCCGCGAAAATCTCGTTCAGCGCGCGTGTGTTGGGGGCCAGCTGATAGGGCCCCGACATGCCGACGAGGCCGCGGATCGCGCCCTGCGGCACGCCGACCGCCGCCAGCCGCGAGCGCTGCCAGGCCAGTGACGCCGCCATGTGGGCACCGGCTGAATGCCCCATCAGGATCAGGCGGTCCGGGTCGCCGCCGTAGCGCGCAATGTTGTCGCGCACCCAGCGCACCGCCGCGGCGCCGTCGTCGACGAACTGCGGAAACCTGGCCTGCGGGTAGAGCCGGTAGTCCGGCAGCACGGTCACGTAGCCGGCCTCGGCGAGCGCCGCGCCGACGAAACGGTACTGGCCCCTGGATCCCCGCGTCCACGCTCCGCCGTACCAGAAGATGACGACCGGCAACGCGCGGGCATCACGCGGCGTGTACACATCCAGGCGCTGACGCCGGTCCTGGCCGTACGCCAGGTCCGCGTGCCGCTGGAACGGACCGATCAATGCCGGCGCATTCGCGACGGTCAGCGCGAGCCCGCCACAGGAAGCCACGAGCAATGCACCGAGCACCGCCAGCGTCGCCACGACGCCGGCACGCCAACGGCGCGCCACACCCCTGCCCGACTTCACCGACTCGCCCTGCTTCAGCACCGCACCCGCCCCGTAAGTTCGCCCGATGCAGAGAGTACGCCGTGCCGCTGCAACCAGATGCGCGCATCGGAGGCATCCTCGTCGAACCAGCGTTGCGTCGAGCCCAGCCGGAAGCTGTAGCCCCAGGTGTCCATGTCGGCAAACTGGCGATCCAGACCGACGCCGGCGAGTCGCTGCGCCAGCAGCAATTGCAGGTAGCACACCGCGGATTCCTCCGCATCGTCACCACCGGCGTCGCGGTCCAGGCCCGCACGGCGCTCGGGCGTCATGCAGATGTAGTGGCTGGCCTCGTGCAGCACCGAGTGCACCGGTGTGTCCAGGCGCGCATACAGCGTCGAGCCGATCAGCCCGGCCTCCTGCTCGCCCCAGTACGAACCGGGGATGACTTCGTCGGGGGCCACCAGCCGCAACGCGAGGCCATAGGGATGCAGCAGCATGGCAACCTGGACGCGATCGATGCCGTTGAGCTTCAGCACTCCGGAATTCGGCACGGCGCCTGCGAAGCGGTCATGACCCCGTCACCGCAGCGTCGACAGGCGCCGCATCACGAGCCCGACCAGGTCCCGCGCCAGCGCGCCACGCTGGATTTCCTTCTCGCGCTCCTTGGCGAGCGCGATGCGCTCATCGAAGCTCATTTCGCGCGACACCGTCAGTTCCTCGGGAGCGATCAGTTCCTTGTCACCGGCGCGCACACCGAACTTCACCGTGTAGGTGAGTTCGTACTCGCGCGGCAGATTGCGCCCGGAAACCGACAGCACTCTTTCGTTGAACACATCGCGCTGCAGCGTGACCACCACCGCCGCCTCGGTCCGCGAATCGGCCAGGCGCACGCCGGAGGCCCGCAACGACTTGCGCAGCTCCTGCACGAAGTCCGACTGCGGGTTCTCGGCGTCGACATAGGTTACCGCCAGCGACGGCGCCAGCGGCGCGCGGCCCTGCAGGCGAAAACCACAGCCTGCCAGCGTCGCGCAGCAGACGGCCACCAGGACGGCAGCGGCCGCCGTCGCGAACCGCGTGGCGCCCGACCTGCGCCGGTCTGCCGGCGCGACGCCGCCGAAGTCAGACGACGACATTGACCAGCTTCCGTGGCACGACGACGATCTTGCGTGGCGTGCCGCCGGCAACGAAGCGCTGCACGTCCGCATTCGCGAGCGCAGCCGACCGGACCGTCGCCTCATCGGCGTCCACCGCCACACGGATCTCGCCGCGCAGCTTGCCGTTGACCTGCACGACCATCACGACCTCGTCCTGCAGCAGCGCGCCGGCGTCGGCCGCACGCCAGGGCTCGTCGATCAACGCGACTGCATGGCCCAGCTCCCGCCACAACACATGGGTGACGTGCGGGATCATCGGCGACAGCCCCATCACCGCGATCTCAAGCGCCTCCTGCACCACGGCACGACCCGCGGGCGAACGATCCTCGAACCTGCCCACGGCATTGAGCAGTTCCATCACGGCGGCGATCGCGGTGTTGAACGTGCGCCGGCGACCGATGTCGTCGGTAACCTTGGCCAGCGTCTGGTGGGCCGCGCGCCGCAGGGTCTTCTGCAGCCCGTTCAGGGCGCCGACGCAGCCGGCCACCGCCGCACGCGGCACGGGACCGCCCGCAGCGACATGCGCATGCACTGCGGTCCACAGCCGCCGGATGAAGCGGTAGGAACCGAGCACGCCGTCGTCGGACCACTCCAGTGACTGCTCGGGCGGCGCCGTGAACATCATGAAGAGCCGCGCCGTGTCGGCGCCGTACTTCTCCACCAGGCTCTGCGGGTCCACGCCGTTGTTCTTCGACTTGGACATGGTGCCCAGGCCGTCGTGAACGATCGGCGTGCGTTTGCCGGAACTGTCCTCGTGGAACCAGCGCTTCTGGCCGTCGACCTCCTCGCTGTCCACGTCTGCCGGGTTGTAGAACACGCGCCGGCCTTCGGCAGGCTGGCTGTAGAAGATGTCGTTGAGCACCATGCCCTGCGTCAGCAGATTGCTGAAAGGCTCCGTCACCTTCGTCAGCCCGAGATCGCGCATCACGCGCGTCCAGAAGCGCGAGTAGAGCAGGTGCAGGATCGCGTGCTCGATGCCGCCGATGTACTGGTCCACCGGCAGCCAGTAGTCCGCCCGTGCGTCGATCATCGCTTCCGTGGAATCGGCGGATGCAAAGCGCAGGAAGTACCACGACGAATCGACGAACGTGTCCATGGTGTCGGTTTCACGACGCGCAGGGCTGCCGCACCTGGGACAGGCGCAGTCGAGAAATGCCGCGGACCTTGCCAGCGGGTTGCCGCTGCCATCGGGCACCAGGTCCTCCGGCAGCACCACCGGCAACTGCGCGTCGGGTACGGGCACCACGCCGCAGCTGGCGCAATGGATCAGCGGGATCGGGCAGCCCCAGTAGCGCTGCCGCGAGATGCCCCAGTCGCGCAGCCGGAACTGGATGCGCTTGCGTCCGAGTCCGCGCCGTTCCAGCGCTGCGGCGATCGCATCGACCGCAGGCTCGAACTCCAGCCCGTCGAACTCGCCTGAATTGACGGTGATGCCGCGTTCGCCATAGGCATCGATCCACGGCGCGACCACGCTTTCATAGGCGCCCGTCTTCGATCGGACCACGGTTTCGATCGGCAACCCGTGCTGCGACGCGAACGCGAAATCGCGCTCGTCGTGCGCCGGCACGCCCATCACGGCGCCTTCGCCGTAACCCATCAGCACATAGTTGGCGACCCATACGGGGAGCTTCCGCCCGGTAAAGGGATGCAGCACGTGCAGGCCGGTAGGCCGGCCTTTCTTTTCCATCGTCGCGACGTCCGCTTCCATCGTGCTGCCACGCCGGCACTCGTCGATGAACCCCTGCAGCGCCGGGTCGCGCGCGCCGGCGGCCAGTGCGATCGGGTGCTCCGCGGCCACCGCCATGAACGTGGCGCCAAACAGCGTGTCTGCGCGCGTCGTGAACACTTTGAGTGTGCCGCCGGTCGTGCCGGCGCCCGACGCCAGCGCAGCGCGGGTGTCGTCGGCATGCGGGAACGCGATCTCGCAACCCGTGCTGCGCCCGATCCAGTTCGCCTGCATCGTCTTGACGCGTTCCGGCCAGCCCGGCAGCCCGTCCAGCGCTTCCAGCAGCTCATCGCCGTAGCGCGTGATGTTCAGGTAGTACATCGGGATCTCGCGCTTCTCGACCAGCGCGCCAGTGCGCCAGCCGCGCCCGTCGATCACCTGCTCATTGGCGAGCACCGTCTGGTCGACCGGGTCCCAGTTGACGACGCCGGTGCGCCGATACGCGACGCCCGATTCGAGCATGCGCAGGAACAGCCACTGGTTCCACCGGTAATAGGAAGGGTCGCAAGTGGCGAGCTCGCGGCTCCAGTCGATCGCCAGGCCGAGCGACTGCAGCTGCATCCGCATGTAGGCGATGTTGTCGCGTGTCCACTTGGCCGGCGGCACGTGGTTCGCCATCGCCGCGTTCTCCGCCGGCAGTCCGAATGCGTCCCAGCCCATCGGTTGCAGCACGTTGCGGCCGTTCATCCGCATGAAGCGGCTGAGCACGTCGCCGATCGTGTAGTTGCGAACGTGCCCCATGTGGCAGCGACCGGAGGGGTACGGGAACATGCTGAGGCAGTAGTACTTGTCGCGCGCGGCATCTTCCTGCGCCGCGAAGCTGCGTGCACTGTTCCAGAACTGTTGCGCGGCCTTCTCGACGACGGCCGGTTCGTAGCGCTCTTCCATTGAAGACCCGGTAGTTTCCGCCCGGGCCGGAGCGGCACGGTACAGCGCGGAGGAGGATACACGAGCGCCGCCGGCCCGCGTCAGCGCAGCCGGCTCGTGCGTCAGGCCTCGGTGAACCGCAGCAGGGCGCCGCCCGCGACCGCCGGCGGCAACAGCAGCGAGCCGGCATGCGGGCGGGCCGCGATGCCCGCCTGCGCCAGTGACTCCTGGGTCCGGGCGATGGAGTCGACGGTCAGGCCCACGGCGGCGAACCGGTCAGGCGGAACTGCCGACGCGGCTGTTCCGAAGCGGGCGCCCAGCGCGTCGGCGTCCGCGAGCCACAGCGAGCCGCCGCCGTCGAGCACCCAGCGCGCATCCCCGACCCGGCCCTCGTCCGGCGGTGCGCCCAGCAGCATGCTCCAGCGGGACAGTGCCGCCGGGAACTCGCTCGTGCTGATGCAGACCTCGACCAGCGCCCGTGCGCCGTTGGGCTGGGTCGTTGCCGCCGGCTGGAACACCAGTTCCGGAGTCTGGTTGTGCACGAAGCAGACCAATCCCTCGGGCGCAGCCTGCGGCTGCAGCATGAACCAGCGAAAGCGCGCATCGCCGTGTCGCTCGCCGTAATCGATGCGGCGCGTCGCGTCGGCCGGCATCGTCACCGGCAAGCCTTGCCGGATGCAGGCGGCGCAGGTCGCGTCGGCGTCGTCCGTGCCGAGCGCGAGGATGTGCAGCCCGGCGCCACGGCCGCTCCACGCGGCAAGATGATGCGCGGGACTGTCGGTGAGCACGGCCGACAGTTCGACGTAGCCGTGCTCCAGCACAACGTGGCAGCTCTGCTGCTCGAGCGAGCGGTACTCCGGCGTGCCGCGGCGTCCCGCCATCAGCAGGCGCGGCTCGGTCGGCTGGAAGCCCAGCCGCTGCCAGGCGGCCCGCATCGCCAGCATGTCGCGCGCGACGAAACCGACGTGGTCGAGACTGAACGCGACGCTCATGCCGGTGCGTTCACGCGGGCTGGATCGACACCAGTTCCAGCGGCAGGGCGTGCGACGCCTTGACGGTAGAAAGCGCGATCGTGGAGTTGATGCTCCGGACGCCCGGTATCACCGCCAGCTTCAGCCGCAGGAAGTGTTCGTAGGATTCGACATCGCGAGTGACCACCCGCAGCAGGAAGTCCACGTCGCCCATCAGCATGTAGCACTCGACCACCTCCGGGGCGTTGCGGATTGCGCTCTCGAATTCGGCCAGCTGCCCACTGCCCTCCCGCGAGAAGCGCACCTGCACGAACACCTCGAGGTTCAGGCCGAGCTTGCGACGGTCCAGCAGCGCGACGCGCTCCAGCACGTAGCCGCTGCGCTCCAGCCGCTGGATGCGCCGCCAGCAGGGCGACTGGGACAGGCCGACGCGCTCGGCGATCTCGCCGACCGAGGCTGAACTGTCGCGCTGCAACCACGAAAGGATGGCGAGATCGGTGGAATCGAGCTTCGCTTGCATCACTTCCCCCATTGAAGCACCGATCGAAGCAATATCTTCCCTCAGGCCGCCTGGACAAGCAAACAATCGATCGCTACGGCATTTGACGCGCCCGCTATTTGCCTTTAAAAAGCTGAGCTCTCGCGTCGCTTGCACCTGGAGATTCCACCATGAAGGCCTGCTTTGCTCGTCTGGATCGCAACACCGTCATCGGTGCCGTCGCCCTGGCACTTGCGGCCCTCCCGGCCGTCGCCCAGCAGGAACCCGGTGCGCTGGAAGAGATCGTCGTCACCGCGCAGAAGCGCGCCGAGAATCTCCAGGAAACGCCGATCGCGGTCACCGCCATCACCGGCGACGCACTGCGGGAGTTGAACCGCGACGACGTCGCCGCGATCGCCGCCAGCACGCCCTCGCTCACCTACGCCGAAGCGGGCGGCGAATCGCAGATCTACATCCGCGGCGTCGGCAGCAACCTGTTCTCGGTTGGCGCGGACCCGAGCATCGCCACCAACCTCGACGGCGTGTACCTGGGCCGCAGCAACATGGGCCTCGCGCAGTTCCTCGATGTGGAGCGGGTCGAAATCCTGCGCGGCCCGCAGGGCACGCTCTACGGCCGCAACGCCACCGGCGGCGCCATCAACATCTACTCGCGCATGCCGACCGAGAGCTTCGAGGGCTACGGCACCCTGATCGTCGGCAACCAGGGCCGGCGCGAAATGAACGCCGCCGTGTCCGGCCCGCTGTCGGACCAGTGGGCATTCCGCGTTGCGCTGCGCGGGATGAAGGATGACGGGTTCACCAAGGACCTCGACCCGGCCGGCGGCGACAAGATCGACGACAACGACCTGAAGGCCTCGCGCGCCATCCTGCGCTTCAAGAACGACAAGCTCACCGCGCACATCATCGGCGACTATTCGGAATTCAAGAGCGGCAACACCAGCATCAAGCCCATCAACGACGGGCTGGGCCTGGCGGCCAGCGCCGGCGCAAGTATCCCGCTCTCGTTCCACGAGACGCGCAACAACACGCCGAGCTTCCTCGAGTGGCAGACCGGCGGCATCACGGCCAACCTCGAGCTGGGCCTCACC
Organism: Gammaproteobacteria bacterium; assembly: GCA_031431655.1. Taxonomy (GTDB): domain Bacteria; phylum Pseudomonadota; class Gammaproteobacteria; order Steroidobacterales; family Steroidobacteraceae; genus UBA964. The sequence continues at coordinate 17,127 of JANPDV010000074.1, forward strand.
GAGGAGATCTCGCTGACCGCAATCGCGGCCTATCGCGCCTGGGACAGCGATTTCCTCTTCAACACCGACGGCACGGAAGTGGAAGTCACGCGCACCACGCAGGTGTACGACGCCAAGCAGTACTCCGGCGAGATCCGCCTCAACGGCGAACACAGCTGGGGCAAGTGGATCGCGGGCGCCTATTACCTGGACGAAGACAAGCTCGGCGCTCTCGGCCTGGTGCGGGCCGGCTTCACCAACACCGGCGCCAGGCCGCCGGCGATCATCCCTTCCGCGACGTTCCCGCCGCGCTCCTTCATCATCCTCGCGGACAACCAGGGCCAGGCCTACGCAGTCTTCGGCCAGCTCGACTACAAGCTCAGCGACGCTTGGACGCTGACGGCCGGCGTGCGCTACAGCGACGAAAAGAAGGACGACAACAACTACCAGGTTACGCTGCTGCCGGACACCGAGCTGCTCGGGCTGTACTCGCCACGCGCGATTCCCGCTCGCCCGGCCACCACCGGCCCCACCAACCGCATCGCCAGCAAGAGCTGGAGTGCGTTCACGCCGAAGGTCGGAATCCAGTGGCAGCCGGCGGATGACCAGCTGTACTACCTGTCCTACAGCAAGGGTTTCAAGTCCGGCGGCTTCAACAGCTTCCAGCCCTCCAATCCGCCCTACAACCCTGAGTACATCAAGAGCTACGAGCTGGGCGCCAAGACGGAATGGCTGGACCGCCGCCTGCGCCTCAACGGCAGCGTGTTCTACTACGACTACACCGACCTGCAGGTCTCGGCGTTCCTCAACAGCCTGACCTTCACCACCAACGCAGCAGCAGCCACCGTGCAGGGCGTTGAACTGGAGCTGCAGGCGCTGCCGGTCGAAAACTTCGAAGTGTCGGCCGCGCTCGGGTTCCTGGACGCCAAGTACGACAATTTCATCACGCCGTACGGCAGCTGCAACGCGGCCAACGTGGCGCTGGACGCGCGCTGCACCGGCCGCGTTGGCCTGCCACGCCTCATCAACGCCAGCGACAAGACGCTCAACAACGCGCCCGAGTTCAAGGGCTCGCTCTCGGGCCGCTATACGGCGACTCTCCCCGGTGGCGGCTCGCTGTCGTTCTTCGCCCAGGTCTCGCACACCGGCGAGGTGTACTTCAACGCCGACAACTCGGCGGCGCTCACCCAGAGCTCCTACACGCTGGTGGACGCGCGCGTCGGTTACGAGAGTGCCTCCGGTGCGCTGTCGGTGGCGCTGTTCGGCAAGAACCTCGGCGACGAGGAGTACTTCCACAACATCGTGCAGTTCACCTCCACCAGCGACACCGTGCGCGACGTGTTCAACGTCGGTCACGCGCTCGGCTATCCGGCACCGGGCCGGCAGTGGGGCCTGGAGCTGACCTATCGCTTCGGCAAGTAGCTGAGTGGAGGCCGCCGCCACGCCGCGCGACGCCAGCCCCTGGCCGGCGCCCCGCCAGGCGTGGTACGCGGTCACGGTGCTGATGGTCGCGTACCTGTTTTCGTACGTCGACCGGCAGATCCTCTCGATGCTGGTCGGCCCGATCAAGGCCGACCTCGGGCTTTCCGACACCCAGGTCACGCTGCTGCATGGCCTGGCGTTCGCCGTGTGCTACACCGTGCTCGGCATCTGGCCCATCGGCAAGTGGGCGGACACGGGTAACCGGCGCAACATCGTCGCCGGGGGCGTATTCCTCTGGTCGCTGATGACCGCCCTCTGCGGTCGCGCAAACAGCTTCTTCACGCTGTTCCTGGCGCGCGTCGGAGTTGGCGTCGGCGAAGCGGCGCTGACACCGACCGCCTACTCGATGATCGCCGACCTGTTCCCGCCCGCCACACGCGGCCGCGCGCTCGGCATCTTCGCGATGGGCGTCTACTTCGGCATCGGCGCCGCAATCATGATCACCGGCGTCGTCGTACAGCTCGTTGCCAGTACGCCCAGCGTCGTGCTGCCGCTGTTCGGCGAAGTACGCTCCTGGCAGGTGGCGTTCCTGGTGCTCGGTCCGCCGGGCATCCTGGTGTCGCTCTGGCTGCTCACCGTGCGCGAACCGGCGCGTCGCGGGGCTGCGGCAAGCGGCAATGCGGTGGGCTTCGGCGACGTGCTGGTCTTCATGCGCCGCAATCTCGGCTTCTACGGCGGCCTGACGCTCGGCGTGTCGCTGCTCACGTTGCTGTTCAACGCAGTGGCGTTCTGGGTGCCCGCACACCTGATGCGCGTCCATGGCTTCAACCCCGGCGACATCGCGTTCACCTACGGACCGCTGATGTTCGTATTCGGCGCGCTCGGCATCGTCGCCGGCGGCGTGCTCGCCGACCGCCTGCGAGCCCGTGGTGTGCTCGATGCCGAGCTGCGCATCGGCGTCTACAGCGCACTGGCCCTGTGGCCCGTCGCCGTCATCGCGTTCCAGGTGACCGACCCCACGCTGATGCTGGTGCTGCTTGCGCCGCTGCTGTTCCTGTCCAGCTTCCCATTCGGCGCCGCGTCGGCGGCGATCCAGCTCGTCACGCCGAATCTCTACCGCGCCCGCGCCTCGGCCCTATACCTGCTGGTGATCAATCTCACCGGCATTGGCCTCGGCGCCACTGCTGCGTCCGCGATCTCCGACTATGTGCTGCGCGACGAACGCCGCATCGGCGACGGCGTCACGCTGGTCGCGCTGGTCGCCGCGCCACTTGCCGCACTGCTGCTGCGCAGCGCGATGCGACGCTACCGCGCGATGCAGGCCTAGCGTCAAGGGCACTTACTCAGGGGCACGTGCGGCAGGCGATCGCACGTCCACGTGCACGACGTACGGCGGCGCCTGGCTCGTGAGAGTGTTCTTGCGGGGACGCGAAGAGCACATCCCTTGTTTCTCGATTTCCCGATATTTTAACCCCGGATCCCTCGCGCAGTAGG
>JANPDV010000075.1:0-3448 GCA_031431655.1 Gammaproteobacteria bacterium
CCGGTGGTCGGGTCGGTCATCACCGAGATATACGGCAGGCCCTTCTGCGCCAGCAACGCCAGGGCGCTGCTGGTCTTCGCCATCTGCAGCAGCGACAGCAGCGCTTCCTGCATCCGCGCGCCGCCGCTGGACGTGAAACACACGAGTGGCGCCCGGCGGGCGATCGCCTCGTCGACGGCGCGGCGGAAACGCTCGCCAACCACCGAGCCCATCGAGCCGCCGAGGAACTGGAACTCGAATGCACAGGCCACCAGCGGCATGCCGTGCAGCGTGCCCGAGTAGACGATCAGCGCGTCCTTCTCGCCGGTGTTCTTCTGGGCAGCGGCGAGGCGGTCCCGGTAGCGCTTGCTGTCCTTGAAACGCAGCGGGTCCTCCGGCGAGAGTCCAGCACCGATCTCGATGCGACCCAGCGGATCCAGAACCCGGTGCAGCCGTTCACGCGCGGTGATGCGCATGTGATGGCTGCACTTCGGGCAGACATTGAGGTTGCGCTCGAGCTCGGCGCGATACAGCACCGAATCGCAGGCTGGGCACTTGATCCACAGCCCCTCAGGAACCGAACGCGTGCGCCGCGCGGTCTTGTTGATCCGCGACGGCATGATCTTTTCGAACCAGGACATCGACCTCAGCCTCCTGGCCTGCGTTTGCAGCCCGAGAATCGCCCGCGGATCATAGCGGATCAGACTGGCGCGGCAGGCCGCCCGCCCGGCGGCAGGCCAAATCCGGCCGGATAGTCGATCGCCGCGAGGTACAGCCCGGCAGCCGGCGCCGTCGCGGGCGCCAGGCTGCGATCCCGCCCCGCCAGCAGCTCGCGGGCCCACTCCGGGGGCCGTTCCCCTTTGCCGACTTTCAGCAGCATCCCGACGAGATTGCGCGCCATGTGATGCAGGAAAGCGTTGGCACACAGGTCGACCGAGACCCACTGGCCAGCGCGTGTCACCTGCAGCGCCTCCAGCCTGCGCACCGGTGATGCCGATTGGCAGTCCGCAGAGCGGAAGGCGCTGAAGTCGTGCTCGCCCACGAGCCAGGCGCCGGCCTGCTGCATGTTGGCAACGTCCAGCGTCTTGTAAACCAGCGCAGCGCGTCCGGCGCCAAACGGCGAGCGCGACGTCGCGTTGTCGATCCAGTAGCGGTAGCGACGCCGCAGCGCCGAGAAGCGCGCGTGAAAGAATGCCGGCACCGGTTGCGCCCAGCGCACGGCAATCTCAGGGGGTAGATGCCGGTTGGCACCCTGCACCCACGCCTGCAGCGAACGCGTGGCGCGAGTATCGAAGTGCACCACCTGCCCGAGCGCATGCACACCCGCGTCGGTGCGCCCGCCGCAGATCAGCGCGACCGGGTGGTCGGCCACCACGGCGAGCGCGTCGGCCAGTTGCTGTTCAATGGACGGCAGGCCCCGCTGGCGGGCCCAGCCGCAAAAGCGCGTGCCCGCATACTCGACACCGAGCGCAAGGCGCACCGCGGCAGACAGGCCCGGCCCCGGCAGGCCGGGCTCACCCCGGCAGCGAGGCCACTAGGCGCTGTGCTTCCTGCTTCTGCGAGACCGATCCCTCGTGCAGGACCTCCTTCAGGATGCTGCGCGCACCGTCCGGATCGCCCATGTCCATGTATGCACGCGCGAGGTCGAGCTTGGTGCCCACCTCGCTGATGGTCACCGGCTCGAGCGGCGCGAGCATAGGTTCGGATGCGGTCTGGGCTTCGGCGCTGTGGTCCGTCGCGACCAGCTCGGGCATGGTCTGCGTGCCGAGGTCGAGATCGAATGCGCTGCTGCCAGCGCTCAGCTGTGCGGGCGACACCGTGGTCGGGGCGGAGTCCGGCAGGGGCAGTTCGAAGTCCGTATTGAACGCGTCGGACTTCAGCGCGGTGATGATCGATGTGTCACCGGAACGATTGTCACTCGCTTCCGAGAAGTCGAGATCCAGCCCGTTCGCACCGCCAGCGCCGTTGCGCGCGGCTTCGCGCACGGGAAGCGCGGGGGCCAGCTCCGTGAGGCCCTCGACGGCGACCGTGACGCCTGCATCGTCACCGGGAACACCGGCCGCCGGCTTGTCGCGATCGAGGTAGCGCTGCAGTTCTTCGTCGATCTCGGCAATCGTCGTCGGCGCATCGGGTGTCTCTGCCCGGTCGAGATGCGCGACGTTGCCGCCAAGTTCGAGGTTGAGGTCGTCCAGCGCGAGTTCGGCGGTCTGATCACTGGCGGGGCCGTTATTGCGCAGCGCAGCGTCCAGTTTCTCGCGAATCGTCGGCGAACCTGCATTGCGCATCGCCGGTTGCTCGACGGTCGGCGATTCGCCGAGATCGATGTCGAGCGCGCCGGGCGCGTAGTCGTCGGCCAGCATGGCTGCAGCGGCGCCGCCCGCACTCGCCGCGAAACGTGGCGCCATTTCTCGCGTGGTACCGCCGCCAGCGTCCGACGAGCGCGCCTGCGCTGCTGCGCCGACGTCGAACATCGGCGAATTGCCGGTGCGAGCGGTGTCGATGGCGGTGACCGTCTGCGATCTGCGTCCGGCAGCCGTCTCGTCGCCGACCACCTCGAAATCGAGCGCGACATCGTCTCCACCATCGGTAGAGAGCGGCAGGTCGACAGCCGCGAGACCCTTGGCGCCAGCCGCGCCCGGGGTGAACATCGGGTCTTCCGGCGCGATCTGCCGACCCATGATCGCGATTTTTTCCCACTCGCCTGGCGCGCCACGCGCCGTAGTCTGTTCAAGATCGCGCACCGTGCGCAGGAACTCGTCCTTGTTGCCCCAGACGAAGTAGACCTCGGCGAGCTTGAGCTTGAGATCGCGGCGCTCCGGCTCGCGCGCAATCGACATCTTCACCAGATCGGCCGCCTGGTCGTACAGACCATAGGCCATGTGGAAATCCGCCTCGGCCAGCGGATCGCCCTGATCGAGGTTCAGGCCGGTTTCGCCGCTCAGCGTCTCGTCACTCAGGGTGGTCGCACGAGCGCCCGCTCCGGCTGCGGCTGCCACGGCTGCCGGGGAAATCGCGCCGCTGCTGCGGCCTGCGGCTTCGTTACCCTCTTCGACCAGGAAACTGTTGCGCTCGTCCTCGTTACTGAGGTTCGGTCGACGCAGCCGCGAGGTATCTCCGGAGGCAGCCGGCGCGGTGGCTGCGGGGGGCATGCTCAGCTCCGGACGCGGCACGGTCGTGGTGTCGCCGAAGTCACCGAGCGAGTCCTCCCGTCCAGCCTTCCAGCGGCGGTAGCCGAACAGACCACCCAGCAGTGCCAGCAAGCCGACCGGCACGAACCAGAACTCCCGCAGCAGCGCGAGGATGGTTGCGACCAGCGAGGGCTCCTCCTCTGCTACCTGCGCCGCGGGGTTGCGAACCGGGCGCGCTGCCATCGGCTCGGCGGCAGGCATTGCAGCGGGTGCCGTCTCGGCCGGCGGCGCTTCGGCGCTGGCCGAAGGCGAGGCGGGCTCGGCCGGCGCCGGCGCGGCCG
>JANPDV010000076.1:0-1676 GCA_031431655.1 Gammaproteobacteria bacterium
TCCCGGCGCAGGGCGCAAACGGCGTGCTCGCCACCTACGGCTTCCGCAACAAGGGCTTTGCCTGGTATGTCCAGGACGGTCGGATGATTTACGAGAATCGCGTAGGCGTGCACCGCGACATCGTTGCGAGCGCGCGTCAACTGGAGCCCGGCAGACATCTGCTGCGCTACCAGTTCGCATGTGAAACCTGCGAGGGGCCGGGCCGGTCGCGAAAGCCGATTTCGGGGACGGCACGCATGTTCGTCGACGGCGTGGTTGCCGCCGAGCAGCGGCTGGACAAGGTTAACCTGATCGACGGCGGCGAGAGCGTTGCCTTCTACATCGGCCGCGCCGGGGGATCGACGGTCGGCGAAGGCTACAAGCCGCCCTTTCCATTCACCGGAAAGCTGGCGAGGCTGACGATCGTGCTGGACTGAACCCGGCCCGTGCGCTAACCGGGCGCACATCGCAAAGCCGTCAGCGCACCGCGCTGATCACCGAGCAACCCCTGACGTCCGGGGCTTCGCCCCTTCAGCCGGCGAGCAGCTCCGCCAGCCCGCGCGCCGCGCGCTCACCGGACTCCATCGCCGCTTCCATGCCGACCTCGAGCTGGCGCAGGTGTTCGCCAGCGAACCACAGCCGTCGGTGCGGCTTCGCCATCTCGCGCGTCCAGTCGAAAGCCCGGCCGGGCGCGAGCTGATAGCTGCAGCCGCGCGCGCCCGGTGCCTGCAGCCACGAATGCGCGCCGACGAATTCGAGCAGGCCGCGCGTCGACGGGCGGATGCGCTCGATCTCGGCGATCGCGAAGCGACCCCGCTCGGCGTGCGGCATTGCATCGAGCTTGACCGCGTTGTCACTGAATGCGAGCGCGCTGATCAGGTGGCGCGAGCGATCGGATTCGATCTGCTGGCGGATCAGGTTGAACGGCCCGTCGGTCCACATCGAGGCATCGATGCCATCGCGCTCCCAGTAGGGTTCGCGTACGCGCAACCACACCTGGCTCTGGTTGCCATAGGGCATGCCGCGCACGGCCTCGGCCTGTACGCCACGTAGTCCCGGACGGATGTCGATGCCCCGCAGCACCGAAAACGGCAGGGCTGCGAGCGCGAACTTCGCGCGATAGCTCTTGCCGCCGGCGCAGCGTACCGTCGTGCCGCGCGCATCCATCTCGATGGCCTGAACGTGCTGACCGAGCCGCACACGCTCGCCGAGCGTCGCAGCCATCGCATCGGTCAGGCGCGAGGTGCCACCGACCACGTGCTGCGAGGTGATGCCCGCGCGCTCGTACTGATCCATGCCCTTCATGGACTCCAGGTCGAACTTGGCGGCAGCGATCTTGCTGCGCGTCGCTTCCATCATCATGCGCAGCACCGACAGCGTCTCGAGCGGCCGGCCCTGCGAGGTGCGAATGATCTGCCGCGCGGCGGGCGACGCGCCCTGGCGCTCCAGCCACTGCGCGAGCGAGATGTCGTAGGCGCGCGCTTCGGGCTGCAGCCAGCCATCGAGCGTGCCGAACGGCGTGCGTCCTTCCACGTAGAAACCGCCGAGCGCATGCGGCAGGACCGCGCGCTCCGCACCGACCGTCTGGTTCAGCGGCGATGCGGCCCAGTCTTTTGCGGTGGTCAGCTTGCCGCCGACCACGAATGAATAGGGGGCGTTGATGTGAGCGCCCGGGCCCAGCTTCACGCTGAGCTTCC
>JANPDV010000077.1:0-3328 GCA_031431655.1 Gammaproteobacteria bacterium
CAACGCGTTGCGCTCGAGAAGGACATCGGCTTTCGCAGTTCCGCGCTCGACGTGCCGATGCGGCTCGAGCGCGTCGACCTCGGCGACCGCGTGCTGTTGCGCCGCGACTCGCGCGCCGAGTACACCGCGCGCGCCACCGGCGAGCTGCGGCGCGAGACCTCGCTCGACAGCTTCAGCGTCGATGCCGCGGCACTCGCCAACCGCGCCATCACTAATCTGCCGGCCGCCTACCAGTGGACCAGCGTCACGCAGTGGATGGCCGATCTCGGCATGGGCGCCACGCCGGGACGGATGCTGTGGTCGATCAACGGCCGCAAGTTCGACCGCGTAGATGCGCTGCCTGCGGAATTCCGCGCGGCGCTGGAGAAGGCGCTGCCGGGGGCGCTGGCGCGACCGCTGGACTAGCTCCGGCGGCGGCGAATCTGCGGCCGATGGACCCCGGGCTCCAGGACGATGCGCGCAGGATCGTCGACGGCCCACGCCAGCACGTCCGCGCGCTTGCCCGGCTCGAGCGTACCGCAGTCGCCGAGCCGGCCGAGTGCAGCCGCCGCATTGCACGTCACGCCGGCAAAAGCCTCCTCGGGCGAGAGCCCGAACAGCACGCAGGCCATGTTCATCGTCATCAGCAGCGAACAGATCGGCGCCGTGCCCGGATTGCAGTCCGTCGATACGGCCATGGGTACGCACGCCTCGCGCAGGGCTGCGATCGGTGGCAGCTGCGATTCGCGAAGATTGTAGAAAGCGGCGGGCAAGAGCACGGCGACGGTGCCCGCGCGAGCAAGGGCCTCGACGCCCGCGCGTGACGTGAATTCGAGGTGATCCGCAGACAGTGCCGCGAACTCCGCGGCGAGCGCTGCACCGCCACCGTCCGACAGCTGGTCCGCGTGCAGCTTACAGTCCAGGCCGTGGCGCACCGCGGCGGCGAACAGGGTACGCGTCTGCGCCGGGGTGAAGGCAATGGCCTCGCAATAGGCGTCTACGGCCGAGGCCAGGCCGCTCCGTGCGACGACCGGCAGGGCCTCGTCGCACAGATGACGGATGTAGGCGTCCGCAGCGCCGGAGAATTCCGGCGGAACGGCGTGTGCGCCGAGGAACGTCGTCTCGACCCGGACATCCAGGCGCTCGCCGAGTACGCGCGCCGCCGAGAGCATGCGCAGCTCGGTGTCGAGCTCGAGTCCGTAACCCGACTTTATCTCGACGGTCGTGACGCCCTCGGCGGCGAGCGCCGCGAGCCTGGGCGCGGACTCCTCGACGAGCTGCGTCAGCGAAGCCGCGCGGGTAGCTCGGACCGACGACAGGATGCCGCCGCCACGCGCCGCCATGGCGGCGTACGAATCGCCGCGCAACCGCGCTTCGATCTCGCCGCTGCGATGGCCGGCGTAGACAAGATGCGTGTGGCAGTCAATCAGGCCGGGCGTCACGAGCCGGCCGCCCAGGTCGACAAGCCGCTCCGCGTGCCAGTCCGAACATGAGTCGAGGGACGCATCCGGGCCAACCCACGCGATCCGGCCGGCGGCGAGCGCGATGGCGCCGGGCTTGAGGAGGCCATAGGGCGTTCCGCCGCCGACCATCGTCGCGATTGTCGCATTGCGCCAAAGTTCGTCCCATCGATGCATCGTCGTCCTTGCCGACGGCTAGAGGTTGGCCAGCGACACCATCGCGCGCTCGAACGCCGCTTCCAGCGCGGGCCGCGCGACGTGCCGGCCCTGCGACACGAGCTTGCGGCCCGCACACCAGGTGGCCTCCACCGGCGCGCTGCGCGAGCCGAAGATCCAGGCGTCGAGCACGACGTCGGGATCCGGCTCGGCGGCGATGGCCGGCATTCTCGGTGGCACGAAGAAGTCTGCCGGCCCGCCTTCGACCAGCCCGCATGCGCTGTCGCCGAGCGAGCGTCGGCCGCCGCGAACGGCGTGCTCGAACAGCGCACGACCGGTCGTGCCGCCGGCGCCCGCGAGCACGTTGCGCGCCTGGTCGCGCAGGCGCTGCGTGTACTCGAGCAGGCGCAACTCAGCGGCTGCGTCGATCAGCACGTTGGAGTCGGTGCCGATGCTGAAACAGCCGCCGCCGTCCAGCAGGGCGCGTGCCCGGAAGATGCCATCGCCGAGATCCGCCTCGGTAATCGGGCACAGCCCGGCCGTCGCGCCCGAGGCTGCGATTCGAGCAACTTCCGCGTCGTCGGCATGCGTTGCGTGCACCAGGGTCCAGCGCGCGTCGACGCGAAATTCGTCCAGCAGCCAGTGGACCGGAGGCCGGCCGAGGCTTGCGCGGCATTCGTCCACTTCGCGCGCCTGTTCCGCCACGTGCAGGTGCACCGGGCCGTCGCGGAAGTCCGCCAGCAAGCCACGCAACTCGTCCGCGGTTACGGCCCGCAGGCTGTGCGGCGCGATGCCGAGCACGGCACCAGGCAGCCCGGACAGCGCGTGTCGCCCGCGTTCCATGATCCGCTGGAAACGCTCGCGGTCAGTGATGAAGCGACGCTGCTCGGCACGTGGCGGCGCGGCGTGAAATCCGCCATGCGCGTAGAACACGGGCAGCAGCGTGAGGCGGATGCCGGCTTGTCCGGCAGCGCTCGCCACGCGAGCGCACAGCTCGCCGACGTCGCCGTAGGGCGCGCCGTCGGGCGCGTGATGCAGGTAGTGGAACTCACCGACGCGGGTGAAGCCGCTCTCGAGCATTTCAGCGTAGGCGTACGCGGTGATTGCCTCGAACTCGTCGGGCCCGAGCCGATTGGCGAGTGCGTACAGCACCTCGCGCCAGGTCCAGAACGAATCGCTCGAGCGGCCTGCTCGTTGCGTTCGCCCCGCCATTGCGCGCTGGAACCCATGGCTGTGGCCGTTGCAGAGCCCGGGCAGCGCCGTACCGTGGCGCTCGTCGCCGGGGCGGGACCCGACCTGCGTCTCGAGCGACGCGATCAGGCCGTCCTGCAGCGTGATGCGCACGTCCCTTGCCCAGCCGTCTGGCAGCAGCGCGTGCCCGAAGTGCAGTGCCGGCATTACGCGACGCGCAGCCCCGAGGGCAACTTGCCTCGCAGGCCGTCGATGATCGCACCCGTGTGGACCAGTTCGCGCGCGGCCTCGATGTCCGGGTACAGGTAGCGGTCGCGCTGCAGGTGGGCCACGCGCTCGCGGATGCGCCGGTGGGCCTCCTCGAGCGCCGTGGATGATCGCAGCGGTCGATGGAAGTCGATGCCCTGGGCGGCGGCCAGTAACTCGATCGCGACCACGACTGCGCAGTTGCCGGCGATGTCGCCGAGGCGCCGTGCAGCAAAGGTCGCCATGCTGACGTGGTCCTCCTGGTTCGCCGACGTCGGCACCGAGTCGACGCTGGC
>JANPDV010000078.1:0-1959 GCA_031431655.1 Gammaproteobacteria bacterium
GGCGGGATGTACCACCATCCTCGATAGCGATGTGCTGCGCCACGGCTTGCCCCTGTGAGTCCCTAGCGAAGCGATGAGAATGGATGTTCATGTGCAGTTCGACCTCTATGTCGTGGAACCGGCCAGGTTTGTCGTGAGCGCTCCGCCCACGATGCCATCGCTGTCGCCAGCCCGCGTTCGCGACAGCGGCGCAAGCGGCTGATCTGCCGGCGATGAACGCCAGGGTGCTGAATCGGCGACTGATCCTCTGGGATCCAATGCCGCTGCCGCAGGTGCTGGCCTTCTACCTGGGCATCCCGCTGCTGATGGCGGCGATGTTCGGGCTCAACCACGCCGGGCTCGGTCGGCATTTCACCATCGCTGAGGGCATACCTTACTGGGCCGGGATCTGGGTGCCGTTCTGGCTGCTGCTGGATGCCGCCACGCGGGGCTCGGCGCTGGCGCTGCGGCCCTGGTCGCCGCCGCTGTGGCTGGTACTGCTGATCGGCGCGGCGCTGGCCGCGTGGGTGTCGCGACCCTACATCGCCTGGTACGTGTCGCAGTTCCGGGACTGGCTGCCGGATAGCGCACCATCGCAGGTCCCGACGCTCGCGGGGTCGTGGCGGCAACTCGACCGGCTGCTCGGCTTCACCGGCCTGCCGTTGTTCTGGATCGCGATGAACTACTACTACGACCGGATTCTCGGCGTGCCTCGATATCGCGGCAGGCTGCTCGAGCTGAACCCGCCGGCAGTGCCCGCGACGCCGGCCGGAGCCGTTGCCGGTCGGGAGCCGGTCGCCGCCGAGTTGGCGGCGTTGCCTGCGCCGCCCGCGACGTCGGCAGCGGCGGCACCCCATCCTTTGCCGCCCCGGTCGGCCGCCGCGGAGCCGGACGCCGCGGTCGTGCTGCGATCGCCGCTGGTTGCCCTGCTGCCCGCCAAGGTCGGGACCGAGATCCTCGCGCTGCAGGCCGAGGATCACTACGTACGGGTCTATACCGCTGTTGGCAGTGCGCTGGTGCGCTACCGGTTCGGCGATGCGATCCGCGATCTCGAGCCGCTTGGCGGCCTGCAGGTACACCGCTCGTTCTGGGTGCGGAAATCCGCTGTCGAGCGCCTCGACACCGGGACGAATCCCTGGCTCCTCACGCTGCGCGGCGGCCAGCAGGTCCCGGTGAGCCAGGCTTTTCGCACCGCGGTCAGGAACGCACGGCTGCCGGCGCGCTGAGGCGGGCCAGCACGTAGCGCGCTGATCGTCAGGTGGCGATGAGTGTCGAGTGACGCGACGATTGCCTTGTTGGAAAGCTGGCCGCGGCTATCCTGCCGGGACTTCCCGTGGCCGCACCGAGAGTACTGCAATGCCTGCTCGAAACCGCCTGGTCCCTGCTATCTCGCTCGGCTTCGCCATGCTCGCCCTGCTTGCGCCGGGAGGTCCCTTGGCCGCGCAGGAAGGCCTGACTCTCTCCGGCGTCAAAGGCGTGCGGCTCGTCGATGCCGGCATCTTCACCGTCTCCGGCTCGCCGTCGACCGCACGTGAGGAAACTTTCGAGTTCCTGCAGCGGCCCGATGGCGGTGTCACCCTGCTCTCGGCGACGACGATGACCGATGGCTCCGTACGCGTGCAGGCGCGTTACGACTACGACGCGAGCTGGAACGGCGTCGCGGGCGTGGGGCAGGGCATCTACGGCGACGAGCCGGTGCGCGTCGACCTGCGGACCGTTCCGGGCGCCGTGAAGATCACGGTGCGTGGCACCCGCACGGCGATCGACAAGACCATCCCCTGTGCCGAGGGCTGCTTCATGGACATGGCGCCGAGCGGCAGCCCGATGTTCGTGATGACCCGCCACTACGATCGCGCCAGGGGCGGGATGCAGTCTTTCCAATGGGCAGCGCAGGAACTGCGGCGGCCGGAAACCAGCCCGGACAACCAGCGCGCGGCGCTGCGTCTGCGCGGCGAGCGGCCGGTGAAGCGCGCGGAGGGC
>JANPDV010000079.1:0-4746 GCA_031431655.1 Gammaproteobacteria bacterium
GCACGCTGCAGTGCCTGATGAATCGGGTAAGAGCTGGTGAAGAAACGCGTAAATCGCGAAATGAGGGACGGATCCGCCCGCCTCGGCGGCCCCGTGGCGCCCTTCCCCTTCGGGCTACGCCGCAACGGTCTGCAGCGCGAACACCTTCTGGCCCGCTCGCAGGCCGACGGCAGCGCGGAGCCCGCGGGCACCGATAGGCTCTCCTTATCGCCCTGCCGGCATTCCAAATTGACCCGTACGCCCGTCGCTGGCGAGACTCCCGCCATGTCATCGCACGACGGCCGCCTGTCGCCATTCCTGAAGACCAGCTGGGGCGTCGGCGCCATCGGCACCACCTCGATGCTGTACCTGGTGAACATGTTCCTGGTGTTCTTCCTGGTGCGGCACGTCGGCATGCCGGCCGCAGCCGCGGGCTCGTTGCTGGCGATCACGCGCTTCTACGACGCGGTGATCGATCCGGCCATCGGCTCGCTGAGCGATCGCACCGAGAGCCGCTGGGGGCGGCGGCGTCCGTGGCTGCTCGTCGGCGCGCTGCTCTGCCCGGTCTCCTGCATCGCGATCTTCAATCCGCCGGCGGGGCTGGCCGCGGGCGGGCTCTACACCTGGATGCTGGTCGCACTGCTGGTCTACCTGACGGCGTACTCGCTGTTCAGCATCCCGTACATGGCACTCGGCACCGAGATGACCGACGACTACGGCGAGCGCGCCTCGGTGATGGCCTACCGGACGTTCTTCGTCTACTGCTCAGGCCTGCTGGTCGCCTCCGGCGCGCCGGCACTGGTCGCGCTGCTCGGCAAGGATCGGGCGGCGTACTCGTGGATGTCCGTCGCGGTCGGCGTGCTGGTCGGCGCGACCATGCTCTGGGTCGTATTCTTCACCGGCGAGGCGCGGATCACCGTGCGCTCGAAGGAGCGCGTGCGGTTCGGGCTGTGGTGGCGCAGCGTGCTGTCGAACGGCTACTTCCTGCTGATCCTGGTCACCAAGATGGCGCTGCAACTCGGCACCGCGTTCCAGGGCGCCTCGATGCTGTTCTTCATGAGCTACGTGCTGCAGAAGGGTGAGGGCGCGCTCGCACTTTACGGGCTGATTTCCAACCTCGTCGGCATCGCGACGGTGCCGCTGTGGAGTCGCGTGCTGCGAAAGGTGGAGCGGCGGCCGCTGTTCGTCGCGTTGCTGGTCGCGAACGGCATCGGCTATCTGTCGTGGATGCTCGCCTCGCCGCAGGAACCGGACGCCATCCTCGCGCTGCGCGCGATCCTGCTCGGCGCCGCCGGCAGCGGCTCGGTGCTGGTGGCGCTGGCCATGCTCACCGACACGATCGAGTATGACCGCCTGCGCACCGGCCAGCGCCGCGAGGGGCTGTTCGTCGGCGGCTTCGAACTGGTGCAGACGACCTCGTTCGTGGTCGGGCCGCTGGTCGTCGGCCTGGCGTTCTCGGCCGCAGGCCTGAAGCCCGGCGAAGTGGCCCTCGGTGGGCAGCCGGAATCGGCGATGCAGATGATCCGGATCGCCGTCGCCGTGATCCCGGCAGTCTGCTGCATCGCCGGGATCCTGCTGCTGCTGCTGTACCGCCTCGACGCCGGCCGGCTGGCCGCGATGCGCGAGGCACATGCCGCCCCCGGGTCCGGGCCCTCCGCGACGGCCTCCCCCCAAAATCGTCACTGCCCGCCGCCGCGCGCTGAATCATGACCGTACTCTCCCGTCGCCTGCTGTCCGTCGGCGCCGCTGCGCTGCTGCTGCTGGTCGTTGCCGCCGCCGTCTACGTCGGCGGGCGCCGCGATGCGCCGCCGGCGACCCTCGCGCAAATGCGCCAGCGCCATGGCTCGGCGCAGTCGCGGTACGTGGAGGTCGCCGGCGTCTCGGTGCACTACCAGGACGAGGGCAACGGCCCGGTGCTGGTGCTGATGCACGGCTCCTTCGGCTCGCTGCACATGTTCGACGAGTTCGCGTCGATGCTGCACGACCGCTACCGGATCATCCGCTTCGACCAGCCGCCGGGCGGGCTGTCCGGCCCGGTTCCGGCGGGGTTCACGATGACGCCGGAGGATTTCACTCACGAACTGCTCGGCAAGCTCGGCGTCGGGCGCGTCGCCGTGCTCGGCACCTCAAGCGGTGGCATCTACGCCTACCGCTATGCGGCGTCCTACCCGCAGGACGTGACCGCGGTGGTGCTGACCAACGTTCCGCCCTCGGCCCCGGTGGACAACGCCGCAGCGCTGAGGCGCCAGCCCTTCCTGACCCGGCTCTCGAGCCTCACCTGTGCCAGGTTCGCCAGGCCCTGGTCGAAGACGTGCTGGCACGACTTCCTGGACTCGATGTTCGTGCGCCGCGAGCGCGTGACCGACGGGCTCGTCACCCGCTACTACGACCTCAACCGCCGCGCCGGGGCGAGCGAGTTCACGACCTTGACCGCAATCATGCGTGAGGACGCGCGCGTGATCGACTTCCTCGGCCGCGTCACGGCGCCGACGCTGGTGATCTGGGGCACCGACAGCAAGGTGCTGCCGTCGCCGACCGGCAAGCTCATGATCGCGCGCCTGACGGGCACGAAGCCGCAGCTGCACGTCGTCGAGCGCGTCGCGCACTATCCGCCGCTCGAGGCCCCGCGCGAGATCGCGGACCTGGTCGGGCCCTTCCTGGCGCAGGCGCTGGCCTCCCGGTCCGCGGACCCGGCGCCCCCCACCGGGCCGGCGCCGACCGCGGGACCGCCCACGCCCGCCGCCCCGGTTACCGGGCGTCGCGCACCCTGACCGGCGCTCCGGCCGGCGGCGCTCCGGCGCGCCGCCCCGCGGCCCGCTGCGTCTCGGCACAGACCGCGCGCAGCTGCGCGATCAACTCGCCCGCGGCCGTGCCGACGACGGCATCGCGCCGCCGCACGATGCCCGCCTGCCCACGCACGTCGATGCCGTGACCGACCACCCGGCGCAGCCGACTGGCGGCGACGTCGGGGCGGGTGAAGTCCTCCGGCAGCAGCGCGACGAGGTCGGACTTCGACAGCAGCGAGACCATCAGCGGCAGCGACAGCGTGCTGATCGACCAGGGCGGCGGCGGCACGCCGCGTCGCTCGAAATGCCGCGCAAGCAGCCCCAGGGACGCGTTCGAGTCGTAGACGATCCAGGCGCAGGCGGCGAGCTCGCGATCGCTGACACGCCGGCGCCGCAGCAACGGATGCCCGACTCGCGCCATGATCGAGTAGCGCTCCTCGTAGGTCGCGGAGAACTCCAGCGTCTCGTCGGCGTCGATGACCGGGTTGTGCACGCAGAAGGCGAACTCGATCTCGCCCTCCTGCAGCAGCTTCACCAGCTCGGTGGTATGTCGTTCCACGATGTCCAGCTTCAGCGCCGGCCGGTGCTCGAGCGTGCGCAGCACGGCGGTCGGGAAGATCTGCCGGCTGAAGTACGGCGCGACGCCGACCGTGACGTGCAGCGAGTCGCCGCCACCGACCTCGGCCATGTCGCGGGCGATGCGCTCGCGCTCGCTGAGCATCATCCGGGCGCGGGGCACCAGCGCACGGCCGAAAGGCGTCAGCGCGACGCCGCGCGCGCTGCGCTCGAAAAGCTCGACCCCCAGGCCCTGCTCCAGGCTCTTGATGCTCTGGGTCAGCGCGGGCTGGCTGACGTGCAGGCGCGTCGCGGCCCGCCGCAGGTTGCCGGTCTCGGCAGCGACCAGGAATCGCTTTAGCTGCACGAGGTCCATGGGAGCGCTCCGCCGGTGCGGACAGGGCACGGGTGCCCGATAAGGCGAGGCTATCGCAGATCGCAACTTCGAAATAGACGCCTATCGCCCGCGGCCGGACAATCGATCGACGTCCACCTCCAGGCCAACGACCATGCACAAGCCGGCGCCGCACCTGATCATCGACAGCGACTCGCACATCAGCGCCACCGGCGAGACCTGGGCGAAGTACCTCGACCCGCAGGCGCTCAAGCACCCGGAGGCGCCCCGGAGCTGGCAGGAGAACGGCATGGTCTTCCGCAGCATCGGCCGCGTCACCATCCCGCCTCGCTGGCCGGCCACCGTCGCGCCGAAGCCGGCGAGCTACCAGACGCCATCGGCGAAGAGCCGCCCCGGCGCCACCGACCCCGACTACCGCGTACGCGACTTCCTCGACCCCGAGGGCTTCGATCGCAGCCTGCTGATGCCCGAGAGTGCCTGGTGGCCGGCGGGCATCGTCGACACCCAGCTCGGCAACGCGATGTCGGAGGCCTACAACAACTACCTCCACGACTTCGCGCGTCGCCATCCGACGCGCCTGTTCGGCATCGGCGTACTGAACGCGGCCGACCCGGCTCACGCGGTGAAGGAGATGCGCCGCTGCGTGAAGCAGCTCGGCTTCCCGGCGGTCTACGTCAACAATGAGGTCTATGGCGCGCGCAACGACGACTACATCGTGCCGGCGGAGGAGCACTACTACCCGATATACGAAGAGGCCGAGAAGCTCGGCGTGCCGATCGTGCTGCATGCCTGGATCAAGTTCCCGATCCCGGGCTTCCAGTTCAACCGCAAGTCGCCGACCCCCGTCACCGACATCTACGGCATGGTCTATGCCGGCATGGAGCTGCTGGACAACCTGATCACCGGCGGCATCTGCGAGACGTTCCCGAAGGCGAAGTTCGGCATCTTCGAATGCGGCGTCGGCTGGGTGCCGACGATCCTCGACCGCTATCACGAGCGCCGTGGCAAGTTCGGCGAGATGATGCGCGCGCATGCGCCGAAAGTTTCCGCCTGATGGGGCAGGAGCGCGCC
>JANPDV010000080.1:0-4485 GCA_031431655.1 Gammaproteobacteria bacterium
GCGACCACGGTCTGGATGGTCGAAAACAGCGCTTCGGTGCCACCACACGTAAGGGTGATCTGGGTCGCGGGATCGACCGTGACGCCGTAACCGCGCTGGATCTTCGCGGCGATCTGCTGGCGCAACTCCAGCACGCCATCACCGTGGGCATACTGGTTGCGGTCCTCGCGCATCGCGGCGGCGACGTGGTCAATCAGCAGCGGATCCATGGGGAAATCAGGAAAGCCCTGGCCGATATTCAGCGCGCCGAGCTCGTTGGCGCGGCGCGAGATGATCGTGAAGATCGTCGTGCCGACGTCGGGCAGCTTGCTGCGGAACGGGTTGGACATGCGGGGCTCCGGAAGTGTGGCGATCATGTTAACGGCGGCCAGGGGCCACTCCCACGCGCTCAGGCGGCCGCGAGAGCGGCACCGACCACACCGGCCGCCCCGCGGAACGTTGCGGGCATAATGCGCGCGGGCACGTCGAGATAGCGCGACCACTGCTCCCAGGAGTCGCTGACCGCGCCGCCGAGGATGAAGACGTCCGGCCACAGTAGCCGATGCAGCTCGCGCAGGTAGTCGTTGAGCCGTTGCGCCCAGGCCGGAAACTCCAGGCCCTCCCGAGTCCGCGTCCGCGCCGAAGCCCAGTGTTCGCCTTCGACGCCGCGCGGCTGCGGCAGGGTCAGGTGGCCAAGCTCGACATTCGGCCACAAATGGCCATCGATGAACGGCGCAACGCCTATGCCGGACCCGAGCGTCAGGACGAGCACGGTGCCGCCAACTCCGCGACCCGCGCCGAAGCGCATCTCTGCGAGGCCGGCCGCGTCGGCGTCATTGAGCACCACGGCGCGCCGTTGCGTGCGCGTGCCGAGCAGCGCGCCGACGTCGAAGTCGACCCAGGCGGCGTGGATATTGGCAGCCGTGCGCGTAACGCCGCGCTGGACGACACTGGGAACCGCCAGGCCCAGCGGTTCGCCGCGCTCGAACGGCGCCTGCAGTCGAAGGGCCGCGTCGATGACATTGGCAGGGGTCGACGGCTGTGGCAGGTCGACGCGTGCCATTTCCGAAACCAGCAGGCCGCTGGCGATATCGACGCATGCCGCCCGAATCGACGACCCGCCTACATCGATGCCGATGCGCCAGGTGCTGCGCCCGGCGCCAGGCTCTGCGGCATCGGCCCGCGCCTCGGGCATCGTCACTTGCCGCCCGCACGCGCCAGCTGCACCTCGCGCGCGCGCTGTCGCTCCTGGCGCTTCATGTAGAGCGTGGACAACACGACGCCGATCGCAACGATGGTCACCATGATCGTCGCCAGCGCGTTGATGTCAGGACTCACGCCAAGCCGCACCTTCGAAAACACCACCATCGGCAGCGTGGACGAGCCCGGACCGGCAACGAACTGGGAGATCACCACATCATCCCAGGACAGGGTGAAGGCCAGCAGCCAGCCGGATGCCAGCGCCGGCATGATCAGCGGCAGCGTGACGCGGAAAAACACCTTGGCGGGCCGCGCTCCCAGATCGAGCGCGGCCTCTTCCAGCGAATCGTCGAAACCCGCCAGCCGCGACTGGATGACCACCGTGACGTAGGCCATCGTGAACGTGATGTGGGCGATCGTGATCGTGAGGAACCCGCGTCCCTCAGGCCAGCCTGTAAGTTGCTCCAGCGCGACGAACAACAGCAGCAAGGACAGGCCGGTGATGACTTCGGGCATCACCAATGGCGCCGTCGTCATGGCCGAAAGCAGCGCGCGACCCCGAAACGGGCCGAAGCGCGCCAGCACCAGTCCAGCGAGCGTTCCGAGAATCACCGCGCCGGTAGCCGTGACCGCAGCGATCTGGATCGACAGCCAGGCCGCGCCCAGTATCTGCTGGTTCCCGAACAACTGGCCGTACCACTTCAGCGTTGGCGAGTTCGCGGCATCCCAGACCGTCACGAGTCGGGAATTGTTGAACGAGAAGACGATCATCGAGAGGATCGGCACGTACAGGAAGGCCAGCCCCAGCGCCAGGGCCGAGTTGCGGAACCAGCCGCGCGAGTTCACTTGCGCATCCCCAGCTCACGGTTCTGGAAGCGCTGGAACAGCGCGATCGGCAGCAACAGCAGCAGCAGCATGAAGATGGCGACCGCGCTCGCCACCGGCCAGTCGCGATTCGAGAAGAATTCGTCCGACAGCACGCGGCCGATCATCAGCTGGTCGCTGCGTCCAAGCAGGGACGGGATGACGTACTCACCGACGGCAGGAATGAAGACCAGCAGGGAACCGGCGATCACCCCGGGGATCGCGAGCGGCAGCGTGATCCGGAAGAACGCCGTCACGGGGCGCGCGCCCAGGTCCGCCGCGGCCTCCAGCAGCGTGAGGTCGTGCTTCTCGAGGTTCGAGTACAGCGGCAGGATCATGAACGGCAGGTACGAATAGACGATGCCGATGTAGACCGCGAAATCGGTGTAGAGCAAGGTCAACGGGCTGTCGATCAGCCCGACCGAGAGCAGCACGTTGTTGATGACCCCATCCGTCTTCAGCAGCCCTACCCACGCATACACGCGCAGCAGGAACGAGGTCCAGAACGGCAGGATGATCAGCATCAGGTAGAGGTTGCGCAGCGTCGGGCCCGAGCGCGCGATCGCATAGGCCATCGGGAAACCGAGCAGCAGGCACAGCAGCGTCGAAATCGCCGCCACCTTCACCGAGTAGACGAACGTGCTCGCGTACAGGTCGTCGGTGAACAGGAACAGGTAGTTGTTGAGATTGAACGACAGCACCAGCTGCTTGGCATCGGCGGCCCACTGCACCAGCGGGGTGTAGGGAGGCATCGCGATCTGGACCTCGGCAAACGAGATCTTGAACACGATCAGGAAGGGCACCAGGAAGAACAGCAGCAGCCACAGGAACGGCGCCGCGATCACCAGCCGCTGGCCGCTCCAGTTGCGCCGGATGTACTGCGACCAGCGCGGCGGGCCAAAGCGCGTGAACAGGACCGACAACAGGCCGAGACGCCCGCCGCCGCCCGCAATCGACAGCGTGCCGGCCATCAGCCCGTCAGCACGACGGGACTGGACGGGCGCCAGCTCAGGAACACCGTCTCGTCCCAGGAGATGCGATCGTCGGCATGCCGCTCCGTATTCGGCAGCGTCACCCTCACCTGCCGCCCGGACGCAATCTGCACCAGGTAGACGGACATGTCACCCATGTAGGCGATCTCGCGAACGACGCCCGTAACGACGTTCTCCCGGACCTCGGCCGGTGGCTGCCGGCTGATCTCGATCTTCTCGGGCCTGATCGCGGCGAACACCCGCGCGCCCGGCGCGGAACTGATGCCGTGATTGACGAAGATGACGCCACCGAGCTCGTCGCACTGGATGCGAACGTGATCCGGCTCGTCCTCGAGCAGGCTGCCCTCGAACATGTTCACCGAGCCAATGAAGTCCGCTACGAAGGTCGAATTGGGGTACTCATAGATCTCGGTCGGCGTGCCGACCTGCACAATCTGGCCTTTGTTCATCACGCCGACACGTGACGCCAGGGTCATCGCTTCCTCCTGGTCGTGGGTCACGACCACGAAGGTGACGCCAAGCTGCTCCTGCAGGTTGATCAGCTCGAACTGCGTGTGCTCACGCAGCTTTCGGTCCAGCGCAGCGAGCGGCTCGTCGAGCAGCAGCAGCTTGGGCTGCTTCACCAGCGCGCGCGCCAGCGCGACACGCTGCCGCTGGCCCCCGGACAGCTGGTGTGGCTTGCGGCTGGCAAACTCCACGAGCTTGACGATGCCGAGCATGTCGTCGACGCGCCTGGCGATTTCAGCACGCGCCAGCTTCTCCTGTTCGAGACCGAAGGCGACGTTGTTCCAGACTGTCATGTGCGGAAACAACGCATAGGACTGGAACATCATGTTCACGGGCCGTTCGTACGGCGGAATGCTGGCCATGTCCTGCCCGTCGATGAAGATCCGGCCCTGTGAAGGACTCTCGAAGCCGGCCAGCATGCGCAGCAGCGTGGTCTTGCCGCACCCCGAGCCGCCGAGCAGGCAGAAGATCTCGCCCTTGAAGACGCTGAGGGATACGTTGTCGACGGCGACGAACTCACCGAAACGCTTGCTGACGCCCTCGATACGCACGTACTCCCGGCTGCGGTCCACGTGCCGCCCCGGCGAGGCGTCCGGCCTGTGGGCCGTGTTCACTTGCCTGTCTTGAACCGTGTCCTGGAGCGTGTCAGCAGGCGCGTGAACTGCGGGCTCTCGGCCAGGTCCGGCACGAGCTTGGCCTTGACGTCGTCGCTTGGAAACACGCCACGGTCGCCGCGGATCGCCTCGCTTATCAATGGCCACGAAGCCGAGTTGCTGTTTGCGTAGTTGACGAAATTGCTGTTCCTGGCGGCGATCTCCGGACGCAGCAGGAAATCGATGAACAGGTGCGCATTCAACGGGTGCTTCGCCCCCTTCGGGATCGCGAGCATGTCGAAGAACATGATCGCGCCCTCACGGGGGATCAGGTACTTGATCTCTATGCC
>JANPDV010000081.1:0-14319 GCA_031431655.1 Gammaproteobacteria bacterium
CGGCATGCGAATCGCCCGTGACCTTGAGTAGGGCTGGCGGCAAAGGAGTCACAGATATGAAACTCTGCGCTTTGGTGCTCGATCAGAATCAAAGATCCAGGTTGACGGAAACTGACGTCCCGCTCTTCAAGGTGAGTGAAACTGAGTGGGCCTCGAACAGACAGGAGGCGAAGACCTGGTCCATTGCCATACGCCAGCCGGGAGAGCCTTTACCTGGCGGGCCGACCGAGATGCATTCAACCAATTTCCCATCCATCGTGATGTGCATGCAGGGGCACTTGCAGACAACGGGTCAAGACGGAAACACCTGCCGACTTGCTGTCGGGGAGGGCATCTGCCTGGATGCACGTGCGCTACATCACTCGACTTTCGGGCCGGGCGGCGCGGACGTTGTTATGCTCAACCTGACTCTCAATGGGACTGGACGTTTTGACTTTCGATGATGTCTTCAGTCAGGGTGTCGAGCGAGTGCGGCAGGGTCGTGCGGTGGCAGTCAACCCGGAGCTGACGCCGGCGCCCATGTAGCCCAGACCGTGGATTCGCGGGCGATTGGCGCAGGATGCCGGCCTAACGTGGGAGTGTGCAGATGGCTGAAGCAAAGGTGGGCAAGGCCGACCACACGATCGGCTTCATCCCGAGCGAGACCCGCGATGCGGTCTTCCTCGGCAATCCGGTCCTCGACCACATGATGCACGCGATCCTCGCACTCGGTGCCGAGGTCTGGGCTGGCAGGCGGCGGCTCAAGGTGGTCGAGAGCCTGCTGGCCGCCAAGCAGCCGGTGACGCCCGAGACGATCGAGGCCTACGTACCGACGCCGGACCAGCAGAAGGCCTGGGAGGCGGAACGGAACCAGATGATCCAGTTGTCCTTCGGTGGTCTCCTCAACGGCGGCGCACCGAAAGCGCCGGTTCGCTGACGCGGCGCATCGGCCAGGAGATCCACGTCCATGTTCAATCGTCGTTCGTTGGTCGTCGACTCCACCGCATTCGCGGCGGCTCTTTCCCTGTTCGGGGGTGCCTCGAAGACGCAGGCGGCCGGGACCAACGCGAAGCCGCCGGGTGACGTCGAGCCGCGCGGCGCGATCGGTCGCCTCGAACGGCTGCCCGAGCTGGACATGGAAAGCCGGCAGGACTTCATGCAGGGGTTGACGGCGTTCGCCGGCAATGCGGGACCCCTCAGTGTCGCGCGGAGCGAGCGCGCCGCTGCGATCCTGGCCGCCCGCGGGCTCGACCCGACGAAGACCCTGCCGCTCGAGCAGGCCCATGCCTTGTTCGATTCGGACCCGTTGATCGGCATGCAGGACCGGATCTGGTTCAGCGCCCACAACTATGAGCACGATCTGCTCGATGGCTGGTTCCGGCGCAACGCCGATCGGATGCGCGCTGAAATGGATGCCGCGGACCATGCCGGTCCCGGCAGGCTCGAACTCAACCCGACGCTCGCCATCCCCGATTACGCGAGGCACGAGATCCACCAACAGCCCGGTGGCTATGTCGGCAATGCGTTCGCCGGCCATATCTACCACTACGCCACGAACATGTTCTATCGCGGCACCAACAATCAGGACGAGCGGCACCTTGGGTACGCTGCCGGTTGCCCGCTGCCCCGTGATGGCCAGATCCGGCGCGTCCTCGACCTCGGCTGTGGCATCGGCCAGTTGACGGTTGCAATGAAGGAGCGTTTCCCCGAGGCCGAGGTCATCGGCCTCGATCTCGCAGCGCCGATGCTGCGTTATGGGCATATGCGGGCGTCGGAGCTCGGTTCGGATGTCACGTTTACGCAGCGTCTCGCCGAGGACACGCGTTATCCCGACGGGCACTTCGACGTCGTGATCTCCTACATCATGTTCCACGAAGTCACGGCGGACGCGAGCCGGAAGATCATCGCCGAGGCGTTCCGCGTGTTGCGGCCCGGCGGCGTGTTCCACCCGATGGACTTCAACCAGCGGACAGCGCCGTCGGCGTTTGGCGCCTACAGGGTGTGGAAGGACCATCACTGGAACAATGAACGCTGGCGCCTCGAGTATGCCTCGGTGGATTTCGCCGGCGAGATGCGCAGGGTCGGCTTTGCGGTCCAGGACAAGAGCGAGCCGAACAGTGGTTTCGGCAAGCTGATCGGTACGAAGCCCGCCTGAGATGGAACCGGGGCGCCTGCCCCAACGGCGCTTCCTCGGGCGGCTCGGCGCGTGCGCCTAAGGGCCAGCCAAAGGCCACATGCGCCGCAACACCGAGTCGCGCCGCACCCAGTGATGCCACAGGGCGGCTGACAGATGCAGGCTGACAAGCGCGAGACCGCACCACAGGCCCCATATGTGCCACCGGGCGAATCGCGCGTAACCCGTGGGATCGTCGAAGGGCAGCGGCTGCCAGATGCGTGGCAGAAGATGGTCGGTCGAGAAGAACCACAGATGGGTGGCGCCGAATTTTTCGGAGTCGGCGAGCGCCGAAATGGCCGCCCAGCCGGTCAACGGCAGCAGGACCAGCAATGACAACAGAGCGAAGTGCACGATCCCGGCGGCCGCTCGCGCGGACGCCGGCCCGATCGGTGCGACCGGTCGGCCGCGAATCAGCCGGCGCACAATCCAGATCAGTGCCGCGGCCAGCACCAGGAATCCCAGCGTGTGATGAATCTGCGAAGCAAGCAGATGCAGACTCAGCGCCCTGGCGTCCTTGAAGCTGGCTCCATAGGTCGTACTCATGACATAGCCGACCGGCGCCGTGATGGCGATGGTCGTCGCAATGCACCAATGGAAGATCTTGGTTACCCCGTCCCATCGATCCATGTTGTTAGCTCTCCAGTTGCTCTGCGATCTCGCGGGCGGCACGCTCGCCAGATTCCACGGCAGCCTCAATGCCAACCTCCATGGTACGCAGATGTTCGCCCGCGAAATGGAGATTGTCGTGGGTTGTACCCATCAGGCGTAAATCGGTTTGTTGGATCTGACGCGGGTGTCCAATATCAAGCTTGGCCTAATCAACCGCTTCAGCTTGGATGCGGTGCGTCCGGGATCTGCTGGCGGAGGCGAGCAGGCCCTGCGTAGCGCCCGCCAATCAGCGTCCGTCCGTCGAGGGCGGTGGTGAATTTCGCGGCTGCGCCCGCTGACGGCGTCGAAGACCTTCAGCGGATTCAGGTCGAGTCTCGGCAGATGAATTGCTGTCATGATGGTCGTGTCAGTCATGCGTCGGACAGTCGGCAACGGAATGCCACCATGGGGAGAGGCTTGGGAGGGTGAACGTGATGCCAAAGCGACGCGACATTCTGCTGGCGGGAACGGTCGGAGCGGCCCTGGCGGGGCTGGGACTGGGTGCGTCGAGGGCGGGTCGCGCGGCCACGGCGGATACCGCCGCTGCTGCACAGCCGTGGTTGAACCGCGCCTTCCACATGTTCACGGGGCCTGCCGGCGAATCCGTGATCCGCAAGATCGACCTGCCTGCGCCGCAGGCGCTGGAGTCGCAGTGGCTGCTGCGTCGCCCGGCAGAACGCGTGACGATGGGCGCGACGGCTCCCGGTTACCTGATGGACTTCCACGTCGCGAACCAGCCGAATATTCTGATCCCACTGTTCGGTACGCTGGTCGTGAAGCTCAAGGACGGTTCGGAGTGGGCCTTCCGGCACGGTGACATCCTGTTCGCCGAAGACTGCACCGGCGGCGGCCACATCTCAGGCGCTGGCCCCGATGGCTGCTTCAGCGTGTCGGTGCAGGTGCCGAAGACGGGCCATTGCCTCGACCCGAAGGCGGCGGCGGACGACGTGTTCGGCGGTCGCGGCAAGCCCGCGTTCTGATCGGTCCGTCGGCTTGAACGAACCGTCGCTGCGCCTTCGGATCGGCTGGGGTCTCGGCTCGCTGCCGGGCAGCGCGCTGAGTGTGACGGCCAACGTGCTGCTGCTGCGCTTCATGACCGACACGCTCGGCATGGCGGCCGCCCTGGCGTCTTCGGTATTCGCGCTGGCCAAGGTCTGGGATGCGGTCAACGACCCGATGATCGGCGCGTTCAGCGATCGCTTCGACACGCGCTGGGGACGCCGGTTGCCCTGGATCCTGGTCGGCGGTTTGCTCAGCGCGGTCGTTGTGGTTGCGGCATTCGCCGCGCCGCTGCCGGCGGGCAACGGTCTCGTCGTCTACATGGCCGTCACGATGCTCGCGTTCGCGACGACGTATTCGATGCTGATGATCCCGTATCTCGCGATGCCTGCCGAGATCACCGACAGCTATCACGGTCGCACGCAGTTGATGTCGTTCCGGGTGCTGTTCTCATCGGCCGGCTCCACACTGGGTCTCGGCGTCGGCCCGATGCTGCTCGCCGCCTGGGGCGCCACGCGCGCCGACCACGCGCGCATGGCGCTCGTGATCGCAGGCGTCGCCGCCGCGACGACGCTGCTCTGCGTCTGGATGCTGCGCGATGCCCCGC
Source organism: Gammaproteobacteria bacterium (assembly GCA_031431655.1). GTDB lineage: Bacteria > Pseudomonadota > Gammaproteobacteria > Steroidobacterales > Steroidobacteraceae > UBA964. The sequence goes on from JANPDV010000081.1 coordinate 4,410, forward strand.
GGACTGCCCGGCCGGCCGAGCCGCCGCCGGGATTGATCGAACAGCTGCGCTCGGCCCTGCAGAACAGGCCCTTCGTCTGGCTGCTGGTGGCGAAGTTCCTGTACTTCGTAACGCTAGCGTTCACGTTGACGACTTTCGCCTACTTCACCAAGCACGTGCTGAAGGCCTCCGATGCCTGGCTCGGCACCTTCCTGATGGTGCAGTCCTTGTCGGTAATCGGCTCGCAGCCACTCTGGCTGCGAGTCGCGCGCACTTTCGGCAAGCAGCGTGGCTTCATGCTCGCTGGCCTCTGCTATGGGCTCGCGCATTTCTCGTGGTGGTTCGCCGTTCCGGATGAGCCGAAGCCGCTGATTTTTGCGCGCGCGATCGCGATCGGCCTCGCGGGCGGCGGCACCTTCCTGCTGACGCAGGCGATGCTGCCGGATGCGATCGAGTTCGATCACTATCGTACGGGCCTGCGGCGCGCGGGCGTGTTCACCGGCGTGTTCGTGTTCGTCGAGCAGGCCGCGGGGGCGCTCGGCGTCGCGATCATCGGCTTCTTCCTTGCCGCGGCAGGCTATGTCGCGGCGACCGAGGGCCGCATCGTTGCGCAGCCGCCGAGTGCAATCCTCGGTATCTATATCTGCATGGCGATCCTGCCGCTGGTGTTCCAGCTGGTCGCGATTTTCGCGATCTCGCGCTACGACCTGACGGCAGAGAAGCTCGCCGCGCTGCGCGCGCAGGCCGCGGCGAGCGCCTGAGGCGCGGACGATGGGTTCGGCGCCTGCACCTGGTGCCGCCGCCCTCAGGCCGCGGCGGATACCTCGCGGCGCCAGATCACCGGGAAATGTTCGCCGTCGGGCGGCTGCCCTTGCGGCAGCTCGGGAACGTCGGGAATCGGTATCTTGTAGCCCGCGTTGTGCCAGCGCACGTCGTCGCCGAACATCCGCACCGCCAGCCCGATCCGCGCCTGCGTCGCCGAGTCATTGCCCTTGGAGAAATGCGGCGTGCAGGGGTGGAACACCACCGCGTCACCCGGTTCCATGTCGAAGCTGACGAAGCGTAACGGGAACGCGGGGTTGTTGCGCTCCTTCTCGAAGTCCGGGCAGACGCCATTCGCCTGGTCGGGCCGAAATCCGAAGTGCAGGTCGCGTTCGACGCAGTGACGGTGGAAGCCCGCGACGTACTCGATGCGGCCGTTTTCCGCGTTGACGGGCGAGAACGCCGTCCAGATGTTCGGCGCCATCTCGCCGCGCACCGGCCAGGCGGTTTCGTCGCAATGCCACTGCATGATCTTCGGCGAGCGTGGTGGCTTGACGAACAGGTGGTCGTGGTACAGGCGGATGGTGTCCGCACCGACCACGCGACCGACGACCTCGCCGATCGGCGAGTTGAAGGCGTAGTCGCGAAACGCGCCGGGCTTGCGCGACATGAAGCAGGCCGAGGTCATCGCGCCGTGCGACGGTCCCAGCAGGCCGAACTGCTCGGGTTGGGCAATCACCTCGGCGATGGCCCCCTGCATCACGCTGATCCACTCGGCATCCACGACGTTGCGGATCAGCACGACGCCGTCGCGCCGGTAGATTTCGACCTGCTCAGCCGTCACCGGGTGGAGAGGGTAGCGGTTCATGGTTGCGCCGTAGGAGATTCTGCAGATGGTGGCATCGTCGGTCAGCCGCGAGCGTGGCACAAGCGCTTGAATCTCATGGTGGCCATGAGCCTCGCGCATGATGACGAAAGCGTGTCATCCTCGACCCACCTCTGACACCGAGAACCCCCATGAATCGAAGGCAGACTTTGGGGCGGATAGTGGGCGTCGCCACGGCCGCGTCGGGTATTGGTGGGTGTTCTGCCGTCGCCAGGGAGACCTCGGTCCGCGGCAACCTCGACCTCGTGAGTCCGGCCGGTCAACTGGATGCGTTTCTCAAGATCTTCGTCAGCCGGCGCCCTGAGACGATCTGGTACTGGTACACGGGGATCCTGGACGCGGCGATTCCCGGCCGGCCTATCGTCCCGCTGCTGGCCTGCGATACGCTGATCCGCCGCGAAGTGCTGCCGCAGACGGACGGCAGCTATGCGGTTCGCGTCTTCGAGGCCAATTACTTCAGGCTGCGGGACCAACCCCAGCCGCTGCAGTTGTTCGAGAATCCCCTCAACGGGCGCCGTGTGGAGCCATTGCACTATCGCGAAGGGCCGCATTTCATGGTGCTGTCGGATCGGGCACCGCGGTTCGTTGTCGGAGCCGATCCGAGGCGAATCCTGGACGGGGCACCGGACCGTGCATCGACGGCGCCTTTCTCGCTGCGCTGGCAGCGCGCCGGATCGCTGCTCTGGACCACGCGCGAAAACTACTCCGACCGGCCGCATCCCCTCGACGCCAGCGTGTGGCAACTCGAATCCTCCGGCGCGCGGCAATCGGGCGGATCGTTCTCCAACTACTTCGCCGACGCGGCGGAGGTGGCCTCACCGAAGCGCGACCGCGTCGACTGCAGCTGCGCTTACCAGGCGATCTTCGGCTGGTGGCCATGGCTGCTGATGGGACAGACGCCCGGCCACCTCTTTTGGCGCGCGCAAGGCCGCAAACTGACCAGCGTCGCGGAAATTCCAGCGCCATCCCGGGCGGGATTCGAACAGGTGCATCCGCGTATCTTCGCGAGCGGGCTCCCTTGGACTGAATCGGCATCGATGTGGGACGACTTCCCGAGGCTGCGACGGCCGGTTGCCCGTTGAAGCCGGTCGCCCGCCATGGGTCGAACGCGGCGGCTCGCGCGCCCGATCCAGGCACCCTCCATGGAGCAGCGAGGCGCCGCCTCACCTAAGCCATCAAGATCCTCCCACGGCGGCCGCCGCAAGCCACCGCTAGTCTTCACGGAACGCGGTGCAATCATGGCCGCGACAGTGGGCAACAGCAACTACGCGTCCTCCCCGCTCATCAACCCGGCGAACGATGCGGCCCTGATCGCGATGCCGACGTCGAGATCGACGCGGTGAGTGCCGACTGGGTAGTCGAGCAGATGCGTTACGCGCGCGATGCGAGCCGCCCCGCCCACGACACAGCCGACCGAACGACCGGCCCGTCGTCTACACTCGCTAGGAAAACATCGAACGGTCACCGTCGCGAAAGCACCGCTGCTTGCGAGCACGTCAACACGGGGAGACAGACGATGACGTCCACGTTCGATCGAGCGCAGTTCCTGCGCGCCGCTGGCGCCGTGACCGTTGTGGCCGCTACGGGACAGACGCTGGCTGCGGAGCCATACAAGAGCTCCTGGCCCGACGCGACACTACAGCAGTTGCGCCACCCGTCGCTCAAGGACCGAGTGGTCCTGATCACGGGCGGCAGCCGCGGGTTCGGCTGGTTCATCGTCGAGGAACTGCTGAAGAGCGGCGCGAAGGTGGCGTTGACGGCGCGCGGCGCAGAGGCCTTGAAGACCGTCGCCGATGACATCCAGAACCGATACGGCAACGGCCGCTGCGTGACGGTCGTCGGCGACGTCAGCAGGCAGCCGGACTGCGCGCGCATGGTCGACGCGACCCTCGAGGGGTTCGGCCGCATCGACGTCCTGATCAACAACGCCGGCCGCAGCGCGCAGGATTTCGCCAGCGGCGGCGCCGGCGACGCGAAGAGGGTGCCGTTCCCCGAGACGCTGTCGCCTCGGGCTGATTGACAACCGGCCGATCGAAAAAGACGAAGTGGGCTCTCGGCCTGCGGGTCAGCCATCGCTTCCGATGGGCGATCTGCATCGGCCGGTTCAGCGCATCGACTGCGCCGGCGCGTCGGTCTTGAGCCCGGCGAACAGGCGTTCCCAGTCGCGGGTGCCCTGATCGGCGTCGGCGGTCACTTCGAATGTGCGTCCGAACAGTTCCTGGCGGCCGAGCGCGCGCGCCGCGACTTCGGCCAGGTCGCGCCGATCCATCGCTGGTCGTATGCCGCGCGGTGCCTGCCAGTCGCGAAACGTGTCGCCCTGCGACACGCGCAGCCGCGCGCCGCCCTCGCCGTCGAGCAGGCCGCCCGGGCGGATGATCGTATAGGCGAGGCTGCTGAATCGCAGGCTGTTCTCGCCGAGCGCCTTCCAGAGCAGCACGTTGCGCGCCATGCGGTTCAACGGATGATCCGGCTGCGTGACGCCCATGGCCGTGATCAGCACGAAGTGGCGCACGCCGGCGGATTTGGCCGCCTCGACGAGACTCTGCGTGCCCTTGTAGTCGACGGCTTCGGGACTGGATGAAGGATCGCGCCCCGCATTCGAGGCGAACGCGCCGATCACGTAAGTGGCACCCTCCACGGCAGCCGCCAGCGAAGCCGGATCGCGCACGTCGCCCGCGACGACCTGCACCCGATCGCCGAAGCGCGCCCGTGCCGTCGCCGGATCGCGCGCCATCGCACGCACCCGATAGCCGAGCTTCAGCGCATGCTCGACCGCATGCACGCCGGTACGGCCGGTTGCGCCCGCGACCAGCACGAGCGAATCGCCAGGCGGTGGCGGGGCTGCGATGCCCGACGCGGAGCCCAAACCCAGGACCAGCATGGCCATGCAGCATAGAAGTGTTTTCATCGGACGAGTCTAACCGTCGGGACGGTTGCTTTGCAGGGGCGGACATTTCGTCAGCGCGCACCATTCAGCAGATTGGCCGGGGAATACTGGTCCGTGAGGATCCTCGTACCGGCGGGCCACTTCACGTCCAGCGAGAACATCGGGAGCAGTGAGTCCCGGCCGGTGCCGAGACGCTGCAGCTGAGCCTCGAGTGTGTCCGCATTCCTGCCAAGGGAGTCACGCGTCGGCAAGGATCCCATGGTCGCCAGGATTACGCGATTGTCGGACTTGAGGTTGAAGAACTGCCCGAACACCGACGAGTACGTTGCCGATTCAGAGTCGTACAGCCGTGACGAGGAGAACGTGTTCGCCGCGACGACGCCTTGCGCGGAAAGAAGCGCCCGGACTTCGCGAAGGAATTCCTTCGTCAGAAGGTGCTCCGGAACATACACGTGGTCGAAAGCATCCAGGATAATCAGGTCGTACTTGGCCTGCTTCTGCGCGGCACGTTTGACGAAAACCCTCCCGTCCTGGAAGTGCACCTTCGTGTTCCTGGCCGGCTGGAACCTGAAGAATGCCGCCGCGACCTCCGCGACTGCGGGATCGATTTCCACGCAATCGATGCTCGCTCCGGGAAGCAATGCCTGCAGCGCACCCGGCACAGAGCCGCCTCCCAGGCCGATCACCAGGATGCGCCGGGGATTCGGGTTGATGTAGAGCGCGCCAAGCAGCATTCGGGTGTAGTCGAACACGAGGCGGTCAGGGTTCGAGAGCGAGATGCAGGATTGCCTTCCGGCAGAGTGGATCCCGAATTTCATGCACCGCTGTCCATCCGACTCATAGACCAGGATGTCCCGATACAGGGACCGCTTGCGAAAGATCTCTTTCGCCGCGCTGGTTTCCGGGAATGCGCAGATCGCCGTCGCCGCCGCCACCATCAGCAGCAGGGCGACCCTCACGACGTCGCCCCCGCGCTGCCAAACCGCAAGGCATTGGCCGCCACCAGCACCGAAATGAGCGACATTCCTATCAGGATCTGATCCACCTCGAACAACAGCACCAGATAGAAGGAAGTGATCAGCGTACCGAGCGTGCTTCCCAGGGTCGAGATGAAGAACACGAAACCGGCAGTCTGGCCCGTGGATCCGAGATTCGCGACGATCAGTCGAACCGCGTACGGCGAGATCGCGCCACAGAGGGTGATGGGCGCAAAGAACAGCACGATGGAGGCCAGCAGCGCTCCATACCTAGGGTCGTCCACCCTCGTGAAAACGAACTCGAGAAGTTGATCCGAGAAGGCCACGCACGGGATGGCGCCGGCCACGGCGGCGATCAGCAGGAACCCGAGCACCCGCGCGCTTGCGCGTTTCAGCGACAGTCGCCCACCCAGCAGGTATCCGATCGACAGGGACAGCATGAATACCGTGATGACGGCGCCCCAGACATAGATGCCGGAACCGAAGTAGGGGGAAAGCGCGCGAGCGCCCAGTAGTTCGAGCGCCATGACGTAGTAACCGGACCATCCTGCGACCAGATAGATCGCCAGCGAGACGGGCTGCACTGGAGGCTATCGAGACATCTGGGCAGTGCGGCCCACGGCTCGCGGCAACTCGTCAGTCATTTGTCGCATGTGGCGGCGTGTCACGGCAATGAGGCCCTGATCTACGGGGTAAGGCCAAGTCTAGCGGCGATATCCATCCAAGTCCCGCTGCGGCAGGTAGACCTGCCCCGGCTTCCGCACGATCTCAGACTGGACTTTGGCCAACTCAGAGCGGGATGGCGAGGCGCCGCGTGCGCTGCCGGAGTCGCCCCCGGGCTTTGTGGCGCCGAACTGGGCGAGAGCGATATCGGCTGAACCCGATCCCCCTCGACATACGACGCGGCTCACTGCAGGTGCCGGTCCGCGGACCGGTGACGGCTGCGAGCACCGCCGGCAGGTCGCATCACTTTGCCCGTCCGACGTCGGTCAGGTCCTGGAAGGCGAACAGCTTGGCATCGACGAACTGGCCTACGGTATTTCCGCCAGAGCTCTTGCCGCCCGCCAGTTCCTGCTTCACCCATAACGTCGCTAGCGTCAGGGCTGAGTCGAAAATCACCACGCGGTTGGTGCTGTCGCCTACGGCTCAGCAGATGGTAGACGAAACCCCTAGCTGATCTTCCATACCCAGGTTTGGTTTGCCGTCATAGCCGGCGGAAGCTCATGGGCTCTGTCGCATCAGGATCGAAAATTCGCGTGTCGTTGGTTCGATTCCGACCCCGTCGCGCTGCCAACACTCAACCAAGCCGTAGGGCAGCGTTGTTAAACACAGGCTGATCGAAGAGCAGCTTCCCGGATTGCGAGCCGAGGGGGCGCCGGCAAGCATCCCATGCGAAGTTGGCTCCTGGACCCTTGTAAAGCGTAACGTTACGCATTACATTCGAGCATGATCCGCATGCTTCCGGCACAAGGGACTCGAAGCGTTCTTCACCAGGGGAAGCAAGGCGGGCATTCAGCCCGCGCATGCCGAACGGCTTCGCCGTCAGCTGACAGCCTTGGAATTTGCCAAGCGACCGGAAGACATGAATGCTCCAGGCTGGCGATGGCACCCGCTTAAAGGCGAGCTGCGCGGCTGCTTTTCAGTCACCGTGAAAGGGAACTGGCGATTGATTTATCGATTTCAGGATGGTGACGCTGAACTCGTCGACTACCTGGATTATCATTAGAGGTGACTGTATGACGCGTATGCACAGTCCGGCGCACCCCGGCGAGGTCCTTCGGGAGTATCTGCCCGAGGGTCTCGCGGTCTCTGAAGCTGCCAGGCGCCTGGGAGTGACGCGCCAGGCGCTGTCGGCCTTGCTGAATGGTCGCGCCGGTGTGAGTGCCGAGATGGCGTTGCGACTGGAAGCGGCGCTGGGCACGACGGCCGAGATGTGGATCCAGATGCAGGCCGGCTTCGACTTGTGGAAGGCGAGGCAGAAGCCCAAGCCCAAAGTCACACGGCTGGCGGCGTAGATCGGCCGTGCGTTCATGGCCCGCACGAAGTCCAAAGCCGCGACTGCGAAATCCACAGCCAATCTCGGCTTCGAAGCCAAGCTGTGGCTCACTGCCGACAGACTCCGCAACAACATGGACGCGGCGGAATACAGGCAATGGTTCCTCATCAGGGCTCTCGAGCGCCGCGCCAGGCCGGACATCTCGATCCTCTCTGAGGAATTCCTCGCCGAGGTGCGCGGCATGCCCCAACGCAACCTCGCGGTCGAGTTCCTGCAGAAGCTGCTGAAGGGTGAACTGCCACGCGCAACCGCGGGTACTGGTGAAGCGGATCCTGCGCAGGTACCGCTATCCGTTGGGTGTCCGCGAGCTGTGCGAAGCGACCTGCGAAAAGCCCGACGTTTTCAATCAGGGTGCCGTACCACTCACCTGGGTAACACCATAGCTTCGAAGGGGTTCGGCGCAATGCCATGCACAGCCACGGCAACACGACATGCAGGCGCCTGGCGGCGCTACACTGCCTGCCATGTCACCAGCGTCCCGGATTCGCGACTGGCCATGCATCCTGTTGCTGTGCTGCCTGGGCATAGCGGCAGGCTGCACCGACAAGCAGCCGCCGCCGGCCACACGCAGCCTGCAGCCCGAACAAGGCGCTGTCCCTGAACAACACGGCCAGGGCCGGCGCATCGCGCTGGTGGTGGGCAACAGCACCTACGCGTCCTCCCCGCTCATCAACCCGGCGAACGATGCGGCGCTGATCGCGACGACACTCACCGAGCTCGGCTTTGAGGTCCGACTTCAGAAGGACGGCGACCAGAAGGCGATGAAACGTGCCATCCAGGAGTTCGGCGCCGCGCTGGAGCAGGGCGGCGCGGATTCGGTCGGCCTGTTCTACTACGCGGGACATGGCGTGCAGCTCGGCGGGCGCAACTACCTGATCCCCGTGGGCGCGAACATCGATCGCGACGCCGATGTCGAGATCGAAGCGGTGAGCGCCGACTGGGTGCTCGAGCAGATGCGTTATGCGCGCAACCGCCTCAATTTCGTGATCCTCGATGCCTGTCGCAACAATCCGTTCGCGCGCAGCTTCCGTTCCGCGGGCACCGGACTCGCCAAGATGGATGCGCCGGCGGGCGTGCTGATCGCCTATTCCACCGCGCCGGGCGAGGTCGCGGCCGATGGGGTGGGGAGCAACAGCCCGTATACCGAGGCGCTGTCGCGTGCGATGCGCGAGAGCGGTGAGCCTGCGGAGCTGATGTTCAAGCAGACGCGCGATGCCGTGCGGCGCGTGACTGCCGAGCGGCAGACGCCGTGGGAGTCTTCATCGCTGACGGGGCAGAACTTCTACTTCGCCAGCGTGGCGCGCACGCCGCCGCCAGTCGCCCCGCCCTCGACGCAGCCGGCCGCGCAACCCACCGCGCCGCCGGTCGCGCAGCCGCCCCCCGAGGCCACTGATGGCGGCGAGCCCTATTTCATGGAGGATCCGGCGTGCCGCGTCGTCGTGGGCAGATGGCGCCTCGATGACGACAACCTTCATGGCTCCGTGACGTTCGACGCCAGGGCCGGGGGAGTCGCGAACGTGAAGGAAAAGCCGCAGGCAGGGCCGGTGAGCTGGGACTGCGACGCGCGCCGTGGCGAATTGATCGTGAAGTACGGCGGCGGCGTGACGCACAAGCTCCGCGCGGCCGGCGACGAGAAGCTGATGTTCGGCTACGATCAGAACGACTTGCCGGTCGTCTACAACCGCTGAGGCCAGGCCGTCCTCGACCGGCGAGCCCCTCAGCACGGGGAGACAGGCGATGACATCCAGATTGGATCGAGCGCAGTTCCTGCGCGCCGCTGGCGCCGTGACGGTTGTCGCCGCTGCGGGACAGACGATGGCTGCGGAGCCATACAGGAGTTCCTGGCCCGAGGCGACACTCAGGCAGCTGCGCCATCCATCGCTCAAGGACCGCGTGGTCCTGATCACGGGCGGCAGCCGCGGGTTCGGCTGGTTCATCGCCGAGGAACTGCTGAAGAGCGGCGCGAAGGTGGCGTTGACGGCGCGCGGCGCAGAGGCTCTCAAGGCAGTCGCCTATGAAATCGAGAACCGATACGGCAAGGGCCGCTGCGTGACGGTCGCCGGCGACGTCAGCAGGCAGCCGGACTGCGCGCGCATGGTCGATGCGACCCTCGAGGGCTTCGGCCGCATCGATGTCCTGATCAACAACGCGGGCCGCAGCCCGCGGGACTTCCGCAGCGGTGGCGCCGGCAACGCGAAGATGGTGCCGTTCTACGAAACGCCGGACGAGGCGCTGCACACCATCATCGACACCAACTACAAGGGCGTCTGGTACATGTCCAAGGCCGCCGCACCGCACATGGTGAAGCAGAGGTTCGGCAAGATCATCTCGGTCTCCACCAGCGCCGGGAACATGATCCGCGC
>JANPDV010000082.1:0-1763 GCA_031431655.1 Gammaproteobacteria bacterium
GTAACCGTCGTGTATCGGGGCCGCCCGGCACCGCTGTAGCATCCAGCAGGCGTGCGCTGGGTTAGGGCGTGCGGGTGCCCGCTATCGCGCTAATTGCTTGTGCCGCCCGCTAGTCGGGGACAGCCGCAGATGGCGGGAGCACGGTACACGCGCGTTTCTTCTCTGCTGCCTCTGAGGTTATCGGCGCCAGCGCTGCCGAGCCGCAAGCCGCTGGCTTGCAGAGCCGCGTATGGCCGGCTGGCTATCGAGAGGTTTGAGCATCGGCGGGCCGCCACAATCGGCGCGGCGAACAGGGCCTACTCGTTGGTTCATACCGGTTAGCTAGGTCGGGTACGCTGCCACCGCGCTAATGACTTCGGTCTGAGCGGCAGCTCCTGTCCGTTCGATGCAGGAATACGGTACGGATAACCCTTCGCCTCGCGGACATTCTCGTCCAAAGCCGGATCGAACATCTGCAGGTGCACGTTCAGGTTCAGCGCCGAGCCGCAGCGCTGCATCAGCCTGACGGCACCGGTGTGACCAGTGCGCCGTGTCAGACCCGCCCGGTCAGCCGATGACCAGAGATCGTGCGACACACCACGCTTAGCACCGCAGACAGCACGGCGGGACGGGTCGCCGGCAGGAAGCGCAGCGCCGTCGGCAGCGACAGCATCCACTGGCGCAGCGGGCGCTCGGGCGACACCTCGTCGACGGGCAGCGCCGCGGCGGGGCCGGTGCAGGAGATTCCGGTTGCGCGATGGGACCGCGTCATCGCGGTGCATCTGCGCGGCGCCTTCCTGACGACGCGCGCTGCCGCTGCTCTGCGCGCAGGACTCCGCTTCCATCATCAATATGGCATCGCAACTCGCATACCAAGGGCGCACCCGGCGACACGCGGACGCCGATGCCTGCGGACCTGCCGGCGGGAGACGGCACTTCCAGGACCAATCGCTCAGCCCGAACGAGGGCGAACAGTTCGTGCGACGAGCGATCAGGCGCTCGCGTCGCCGGTCAGCACCTCGAACGCCGCGCGCTCGCCGGACTCCATCGCGCCTTCCATGCCGGAGGCGGTGACGGCGGTGTGTTCGCCCGCAAAATGCACGCGGCCATGCGCCTCGCCCACCACCTTGCCGAATCGCGTGATCTGCCCCGGCGCCCGATATGCCAGGTGTCCCCGGGTCCACTCGTAGCGATCGAAGTCGACCACCGCGAGGGGCGTAATGCGCCCCTTGAGGCTGGGCCGGGCCTCGATCAGCTCCGCCTGCGCACGCGCACGGATCGGCGCGTCGCTCAGGCCGCGGGACGGGGCGGTGCGGGGGCCGGACTTGTAGTTCCACAGGTAATGGCCACCGTCGTAGCGGATGCGGAAGGCATTGCCCACGCTGGTCGTCGTGCGCAGCGACGGGGGCAGGCCGTCTTCCTCCCAGTACGGCTTGTCGACGTGGAAGAAAATGCTCAGGCCGTGCGAGTAGGGGATCTCGCGCACCGCCGCGGCCTGCAGCACCGGCAGGCCCGGCTCGAGCGCGATGCTGCGCAGCATGGTCAGCGGCACGGTGCAGATCACGTGCTTCGCGCGGTAGCGACGCTTCTTCGAATCGACGACGACGACGCCGTCGCCGTCGGCCGCGATCCGCGCGACGCGCGTGCCGGTCTGCACCGGCTCCTTGAGCATCGCCGCCATGCCATCGGTGAAGCGGCTCATGCCGCCCTTCAGGCGGACCAGACCGCTCATGCCACCGGTCGAAACCTCCAGGAACGACGAGCGCATCTGCCAGAGCGTCGAG
>JANPDV010000083.1:0-9472 GCA_031431655.1 Gammaproteobacteria bacterium
GGGCCGCGACGCGCCCCGGGGCGGCGGCCGCCGCCCCGATCGTTCGGCCGCAGAAGAATCTGTGCGCCTTCTGCGCCCATCCTGCGCCCGGCCCGCATCGGCCCGCGGCGCGCTGCGCGCGCTGCGATGCCCCGCTGTTTCCGCCGCCGCGCTCGGCCAGCGCACCGCGTGAATCCTTCGGCCGCCGCGCGAGCTGCCGCGCGCCGCAGGACCACCTCGTGATCCTGACCCCCGCCTGGCGCGCCACGCCGCTGCGGGCGACCCTGCGCGATCTGTCGCCGACAGGCCTGCGATTGGTCGCGCCGGTCGCGGTGCCGCTCTCGGCCGTCATACGCGTCACGAACGCCGACGTGGACGCGGTCGGGGTCGTGGTGTCCTGCCGCCGCAGCGCTCACCAGTGCACGATTCACGCCGAGCTGCTCGCGGTGGACCTGGCGCCGCGCGAGGGCGTGTTCGTCGCCACGACGGCCTAGCAGCAACGGCGCTGACTCGGGCTGCAGCGTACCGCCCGGTCCCGCGCTGTTGGAGCTGACCGAGGTGCATCCGCCCGTGCGCCGGGAACGGCTGTATGCGCCCTCGGTGAGGCTCTCGACGTCAATGCGTCGGGCGCTGGCCGCCGGAGGTCTACGTCCGCACAGCGTGCGAGCGCGGGCGATATGCTGCTTGCCGATGCGTTGTACGGCCAGCGCCTCGGCTTGCGCGAGGTGAAGTCGGCGGCCACGTTCTGGTGACCAGTCGCGTCGACCCGCGCGCCATGGGCATGAGGAGTCTTGGAGCAGCTGTGCCGGCGGCGCAGGAACATCGAGCCGGATCTGCGCCGCGTCAAGACGGCGCTGGGCATGGACGCGCTGCGCTGTCTTACACCCCGCCATGGTCGAGAAGGAATCAGAGGTGCGCCCGAAAACGTCGCCCCGGATCCTATCCTTGGCTCAAGATACCTCGACATGTTGCACGACAAAAAAGCCACGCTCTGCCCGACTGGCTGCGCGTCGAGTAGGTGCCATTGCGGCTAGGGGACGGCCTTGCAGTGCTGCGCCAGACCCTGGCCGGACGCCTTGCCACTGCCGAAGACCGCATGACTTCTCGCGAGCCCATCGTGTCGGGTGGCGTCACGATCGAGTTGCTGCGCGGCGGAGTCGTAGTGCTTCGCTAGCATCTCGTGATCCGGCGCGGTCTTGGCTGCCGCGATCATTCCTTCCATGTCCTTTTGTTTAGCGGCATCGACATCGGAGCAGCCCGGCAGCGAATCCACCGATTGGGCAGGCTTTCAATTGAATTCGCATGAGAATCTCCGCTTGCAACAGGACAACTGACGGCAGACCGGGCCTGCGGACGTCACTTGCAACTCGCTCCTTCAGCTGCCACTGAGTCCTGGTCACGCAACCCGGACGCGAGATACGTACAGTTGCACGGGCGCTGCGAATCCCGTTATCGCTCGGCATGGGGCGATAATTTTCGAGACCGCCGCAGACCGCTTGGGAACGCGGATTGGCGGGAGAAGCGGAAAAGGTCTGGCTCTCGAGCCGAAGGCCACGTGGTCGGCCTCCGATGCATGTGCTCGCGCCATCGCACTACCCCGGTTCATCCAGAGCAGGCGTCCCTCGCCGAATCAACAGGTTCATTGCTTTTCCCACAGCATCCGGATCGGAATGGCGTTCATTCCTTCCCAGAGGCCGGCGGCCGTCACGGTGGCTGCGGCCTTGACGTGCAGGCATGCGCCGACGCTCGACCCGATGTCAGGCCGGACCTGCGTCAAACCCTGACCAGGCTGTGCGCCCCGGAGGCACGGCGAATCGGCAGCGTCGCACCGTGCCGGGGTCGGCAACTTTGGGCTCCGGTCGCTGGTCAGAGTTGAACGCCGGTCGACAGCCCATCCGAGACCCGCCCTGCGTCAACCTCGCACACGCCGCGTCAATGGCAGGCGGGCCGCGCGCGAACCGGCAGACCGTCGACCGCGGTCAGTACCGCACCCGCACCGACACGCCGAAGATCCGCGGATCGCCGGGCTGGCCGAGGATCAGCCCCGAGTTGCCGGTCTGGATCGTCAGCGCGGTGATGTACTCGGTGTCGAACAGGTTGCGCGCGAACAGGTCCACGTCCCAGCCGTTGCGAAAACGATAACCGACGCTCGCATTGGTGAGCTCGTACCCCTCGATCCACGTGTATTGCGACACTGAGGTATCGCCGAAGTAGCCGCTGCGCGCACTCGTCTCCACGTGTAGCACAACCTCGCCCGGGCCCGCCCGCTTGCGATAGTCGAGACCCAGCGAACCCGACCAGCGCGACAGGCCCGCGAGGCGCGCGCCCGTGAGGTTGCAGGCCACCGTCGCGGCCGTCTGCACCTCGAGCGGGCAGGGACCCGCCGGATAGTCCGTGTTCTCGCCGCGCGCAAACGCCGCCGCGAAACGCAGCGTCAGCCCCGGCACCAGCAACGCCGCGAAGTCCGCCTCCGCGCCCTGCACCCGTACCTCCGGCACGTTCGACGGATAGGAGCGCAGCGCCGCCGTCTCCACGCTCGAGACGATGTTCGCCTGATAGTCCTTCACCACCGTCCGGTACGCCGCCAGGTTCAGGGTCGCACGCCCGCCGAGCAGCGTCGCCTTGAGCCCGAGTTCCGCGGTGCCGTTGCGCTCGTCCTCGATGACGGCCGTCGCGAGCGCCGGCTGGTTCGCCGCATCGAGCGGCAGGCCCGACATGTTGAGCCCGCCCGACTTGAACCCTTGCGCATAGCTCGCGTATGCGAGCAGTCCGTTGGTCAGCTGCCAGGCGAGGTTCGCGCGACCCGAGAGACTGCCGCCACTGTCCGCGGCTGTGTAGCTCTGCGGCCGGAAGATCGACAGCCTGGCGCGGTTGAGTTCCGCCGCCACCGCCGGGCTCAGTCGCGTCAGGTCTGCGCCACCCGAGACCTGCGTCGCATACGTGCCTTGCTTGTCCTCGTACGTGTAGCGCACCCCGAGCGTCGCGGTCAGCCGGTCGGTCGCACGCCAGCCGAGCTCGCCGAAGGCCGCGTAGCTGTCCATCTCGAAGCGCGAGTCGCCGAACTGGCCGTAGCCGTCCAGCAGGTTGCGCGGAATCGGCACCGCGAAGTTCGCCGGGTTCAGCAGCCAGTAGGCCGCCTGTGCGCCGTAGATGCTGGTCGGCTTGCCCGAGATCTTCTGCAAGAAGTAGTACAGCCCGCCTACGTAGCTCAGCGGCCCGTCGCCGGCGGAGGCGAGCCGCAGCTCCTGGCTGTATTGATCCTGCCGCGACGGGATGCGCTGCACGCTCTGGATCGGGATGCCCGTGTAGTCACGGTCGTTCGCGACATCCCAGTCCCAGTAGCGCCACGCCGTCACCGAGGTCAGCGTACCGGGCGCGAGCGTCCAGTCCGCGATCAGCGCGATGCCGCCGTCCTGCGTGTTGATCCGCAGGTCCGCGTCGATGTCCGACAAACGGTCGAAGACGTTCAGGCTCGGCGGCGCATACCCGAGCCCCGCCGCCAGCGCCGGAAACTGCCGCGACGCGCTGCGCCGACTCTGGCCGACGCGCAGGTAGACCTGCGTGCAGCAGTCCGAGTCCAGGTCCGACAGGTCCGCGATCAGCCGCAGCTTGAGATCCGCCGAGGGCTGGAACAACAACTGCCCGCGCACCGCCACGTTGTTCAGTCCGTTCAGGTCCTTGCCCGTGCGAACGTTGTTGATCACGCCGTCGCGGCGCGTCAGCTGCGCCGACAACCGCCCCGCGACCCTCTCCGCGAGAGGCCCCGTCACCGAACCCTTCGCCTGCAGGAAAGCGAAGTCGCCGACCGAGACCTCGCCGCTCGCCGCCGGCTCGAGGCTCGGCGCCCGACTGATGACGTGGATGGCGCCCGCCGTCGTGTTCTTGCCGTACAGCGTGCCCTGCGGCCCGCGCAGCACCTCCACCCGCTCGATGTCCGTGAAGTCGAAGGATGCGGTCGCCGGCCGCCCGTGATAGACCTCGTCGACGTAGAAGCCCACGCCCGGTTCAATCCCGTCGTTCGCCGCGCTGATCGACAGCGTGTTCGAGCCCAGGCCCCGGATCGTGTAGGCCGTGTTCCGCGGATTCGCCGAGTTGTAGTAGAGCGCCGGCACCAGCAGGCTCAGCTGCTGCGGGTTCACCGTATAGGTGCCGTCCAGCAAGTCGCCACCGACCACTGACAGCGCTGCCGGCACCGACTGCAGGCTCTCTTCGCGGCGCCGGGCCGTGACCGTCACTTCATCGAGCACCCGGCCCCCCACCGCCGCGCGCCCGCCCGCGACCTCCTGGGCCAGTGCCGGCGCAGAAGCCACCAGCAATGCGCCAACGGAAAAGGGGGGTATCCTTCGCACCAGAGCTCTCCCTGTCATGGCGGGGGGAACGCCGCTGGCGTTATATACCACCGAATATCGCGACAGGCGCAACGGGATCGGCGCGCCGCCACGTGCCGGTGGATATCGCAGCGGGGTCTGGTGGGGGGGGCCTCCAGGTCTCCGTCGTCTGGCGCCGGATCTTCGGGATTCGTGTCGCGCGCGGATTCCGACTGCGGTCAGGCCTTCTTCAGTGCACGCGCCACAGGTCGCCGCAGCGTCCCGCCGGGCATCGCCGCCGGCGGCCGCTTCGAGACCGGCAGCGTCGCGAACTGACGGCTCGCGGCGATCGCCGCCGCGTTCTCGACCCTGCGATAACGCGCAATCAGTTCCCTGCCGAAGCTCGTCACCTGCGCACCACCGCCGTGGGCGCCGCCGATGGCCGTCGTCGCCACCGGTTCGGCAAAGGCATGGTTCAGGTCATCCAGCAGGTCCCACGCCCGCCGGTAGCTCAGGCCCAGCTGCCGGGCCGCCTGGGACAGCGAGCCACAGACGCCGATCCGCTCGAGCAGCGCAACCTTGCCGGCGCCGATGGAATAGCCTGAATCGAAATCGATCCTTACCCGGACATGCACGGTGCTGGAGTTGACCACGTCGCGAAGTCTAGCGTGCGCCGACGCCACCCGCATCGCAGTACCGCAGCGCGGGATCCCGTGCACGCGATATGGCGGTTCATATTCAACGGAAGCTCTTGGGATCGAGGTGTCCGATGCGCAAGCGCGTTCCCGGATTGCTGGCCGACATCGCGCTCCGTCAGGCCGCCTTACTCCGACAGCGGGCCAGCGCGCGCAGCAAGCGCTGGCCCAGTGAATGCAGCTCCGCGGTGCCTGGCGCCGACACATGACGCAACACCGGCGCATCGGCGCCATCGGCGAGCTGCACGCCGGCGACCAAGATCATGGGGAATGGCACGGCAAGGTGACGCCTGCCCGATCGCCTCAGGGCCCGAACAGTTCGATCCTTGCGTCGTGCCCGTGACTGCGGGCCAGCTTGCCATCACACGTCAGGAGCGCAGCATCGAGAACCTCGGCGAGTGCCACGTACGCGGCATCGTAGGCCGTCAGGCTCGATCGCAATTCCCAGATTCTTGGCAACAGCACGTCGTGGGGATAGCGCACGATCGACAGTGCCCGCAGATCCTGCAATGCCTGATCGGCCCGGATCAACGAAACCTCGGAACTCGCCACGTAGCGCCGAAGAACCTGTGCGATCTCGAGGTCCACCAGGTGCGGCGTGTGGAGTTGCGCATCTTCCCTGGCGACGCGCGCTGCTATTCGTTCGCTCGCAGGCTGGTGTAGCAGCCAGGCCAGAGCGGCCGAGGCGTCAAGTACGATCAACGAGAATCACGCTCTTCCCGCACGGCCTGCGCCGGACTGGTCCGCAGCGTCACCGATGCCCGTGCCGCGATCCGCTTGTGGATTTCCTCGAGCGTCGGCTGCTCCGCGACCTTGCGCACTTCTCGAATGAGATAGTCAGACAAGGACATCCCCGCCAGTGCCGCGCGGGCCTTCAGCTGCCGGTGCAAGGCGTCCGGCACGTGCCTCAGTTGAATCATGGTTGCCATGTTTTTAGCCTATTCACATGTGCGGCACATGTCAATGTGCCGGACACAGGCTGTCACCGTGGCGTTGGCGCTGAGCCGCCACGGCTCGCGCGCCGAACCGTTCGGCACAGGCATGCGACTCGCAGCAGCAGAATGTTGCAATCGCGCAAGACCTGGCCCATGCGGGCCCGCGTCAGCGGCGGAGTCACGGCACCGCCCGAGCAGCATGCCCGAGGAGATGACGCCGTCGGTAGATGCGAACTGGCGCGACGATCAGCGCGGCCAACAGCGCCGTTCCAGTGTCAACGGCAACGGGGGATGATCACGCGCTGCGCGGCAGCAGAATCACCCGCCAATCGTGGAGGCGGGCGCTCAGGCTGCGGGCACACCTCGGAAGCGCTCGAAGCCGCGCAGATCGCTGCTGCGACTGATCGCGAGGCCGACTCCCTTGGGCAGCGTGGCTTCGTCGCGCGGCGGCGGGAATCCGAAGTAGTACAGGCGCAGCTCGCGGCCGACCTTCAGGAGCTGCGGTGCGGACACGCCACCGGAGTCCCATGCGCCCTTCGCGCCGATCGAGAACAGCGGCTGGTCGTAAGTGTGTCGCCGGTCGATCAGGTCGTCGGAGACAGCTGCGGCGATCGAGCGCTCCATGTTGCGCGTCGGATCGCCGTGCAGGGCCGTGTACATCATCAGCCAGCGGCCGCGGGTTGCGCCGCCGTCAAGCGGATTGCGCTGCACGTGGCGCGTCATGATGCCCTTGGCGTCCCAGGGGCGCGTGCCGTCGACCCAGCGCAGCTCGCGCGGCGGGTCCAAATCGAGCGCATTGCGTGACCACGTGAGCCAGCTGCGGAACAGCGAGGCCTTGCGATCGGTGGTGGTGAAGAACATGCCGAAGCGGTCGCCCTCGTAGAGCCCATTGACCCACGAGACGAACACGTCATCGTCGCTGAGGTAGTCGAGCAGCGCGCCGGCGAATGTCTGTCGCCGTTCGCGATTGCCGCCGAAACACCACATCCACCACTGGCCGCGCGCATAGGTGGCATCGGTGGTACCGACATGCAGCGCGTCGTACTCCGGTTCCACGCCGTGCTCGAGCACCGACCCGAGGCCCAGCGGGCCGGTGAAACGCTGCCACACGAGTCCCTCGCGTGACGTCGCCAGCGCGACGCGCCCGGTGCCGAGCGTCGGCGGCTTCCTGGGCGCCATGGGTTACATCGCCGGCGGCGCGGGGCTCGCGGTCCAGCCCGACAGCGCATTGCTCGCGATCCGCATTGCCGTCGCCGTGGTGCCGGCGATCCTCTGCGGCTCGAGTCTGTTGCTGATGCTGTTCTACGCTCTCACCGAAGCAAGGCTCGCCAGCCTGCGCGATTCCCGATGAACGCCTGGGTCAGCGCGCGTCACGTCGACCCCTGCACTACCCGGAGGGCCCGAATCCGCTGCCGGCAACCCTGGCGATGTTCACTGCAGGCGGCAGTTTCTCCGAGTGGCTCGTCTCCGGCGGCACTGCCCGCTTCACGCGCGAAACGCGGGTCGACTCGCCGCATCCGCTGGACCCCGCGGTCTGGAAACTAGAATCCAGCGGGTCACGTTTTCGCGCGCTGACGCTGCGCAGCAATTCAGTGGCGACCCGGGACCTGGCCAATGCGGCGCTGACATCGATACCCGCCGCGCTGCGTGCGCGCATCGACAGCCGCTTTCCGGAGTGGTTTGCGCCGGTGCTGCCGTGGCGCGAGCCGATGAGCTTCATGCGCTGGCACCAGCGGCAACGCCGTCCCGAGTGAACGGCCCTGCGCAAACCGCTACCATCCCGGCAGGGCTTTAGCGGTCCCATCGAGGTGTCGACGATGTATCTGCCCGAAGGCTGCCTGCCTCCGAAAGAGTCTGCATTGGCCGAGTTCTGGGGAGCAGCCCAGCGGGCCGTGCCGTCCCTGTCCGGCCAGGAGTACCAGGTGCGGTGGATTGGCCTGGACGCCGATTCGACCCGACAGATCTTCGACCTGATTCGAATGCGTGACAAGACGGGAACGTTCACGCTGCCGTGGATCGTCGAGCGGACCTCGCAGCCGACGCCGCGCGCTGGCGACAACCTCGTGCTGATCGACATCGACGGCGCGCCGACGCTGCTGGTGCGAATCACCGACGTGCGCCGCGTGTTGTTCGGCAAGGTCACGGCGGCTGACACGGCGATCGACGGCTCGCCGGTTCGCGATCCGGCAGTCTGGAAGCCGTTGCATGCGATGTACTGGGGCGCGCTGCTGAAACCCTTCGGGCTCGAAGTGAGCGATGACATGCCCTTCTGGGCGGAGCCGTTTGAACTGCTGTTTGACCGCAAGCGCGGCCTCGCCTAGCGCCATGGGCCTCCGGCCAAAATGACCCGACGCACTGCCAAGCCGCCCCACCCATTCACCCGGCCCGCGCGGTCGCAGCCGCCCGCCTCGCCCGCCGCGCGCCACGAGAATGCTGACAACCCACGTCTCTCCAAGCGCATGGGTGAACTCGGCCTGTGCTCGCGACGCGAGGCTGACGAGTGGATCGTCAACGGTTGGGTGAGGGTCGACGGCAAGGTCGTCGACACGCTCGGCGTCCGGGTGTCGCCACAGGCGCAGATCGAAATCGATCCGGCGGCGCGCGAGCACCAGAGCGGGCAGGTGACGATCCTGCTGCATAAGCCTATCGGCTACGTCTCCGGGCAGGCCGAAGACGGTTACGAGCCAGCTGTTGTGCTGATCCGGCCGGAGAACCGCTGGGCCGAGGATCCCTCACCGCTCAAGTTCCAGCACGGGCACCTGCGCGGACTCGCGCCGGCCGGGCGCCTGGATATCGACTCGACCGGGCTGCTGGTGTTCACGCAGGATGGGCGCGTCGCCAAGCACCTGATAGGCCAGGACTCCTCGGTCGAAAAGGAGTACCTGGTGCGCGTCGCGGGGACCTTGTCGGATGAGGGAATGAAGCGGCTGCAGCACGGCCTGACGCTCGATGGCGTCAAGCTCAGGCCCGCCAAAGTGTCGTGGCAGAACGAGGATCAGTTGCGCTTCGTGCTGCGCGAAGGCCGCAAGCGACAGATCCGTCGCATGTGCGAGATGGTCGGCCTGGCGGTGACCGGCCTCAAGCGCGTGCGCAGCGGCAGCGTGCCGCTGGGCCGACTGCCGATGGGCCAGTGGCGCTATCTGCGCCAGGACGAACGATTCTGAACGCGACCCCAGTTGTGCAGGGGACGCAGATCGGTGCACGGGCCAGCAGCACGCCTGGGTACCCGGTCGTAAGCTGGAGCGAGGACGGCACCGCACGCGAGGCGCGCTGGCATTCCGAGCGCGGCGCACCGCCACCCACGCGGGTGCTCGTCGTCGATGACCGCATCACTGCCGACGACGCCTACGGGCAAGCGTGCCAGGGCATCGCGCTGCTGTGGCGCGGTGATTTCCAGAACGCGCGACAGTTGCTGACTGCGCTCGCGAACCGTGCTGATCACCGGCAACGCAAGTCCGGCCCGGCGGCGGCGGCGGCTGCGCCGGGCCGTGCCGCGCCCGCCGAGGCCTTCAATCTGCTGCGGCAGGCGCGGGCCCAGCGCGCGCGCACGCTGGGC
>JANPDV010000084.1:0-14475 GCA_031431655.1 Gammaproteobacteria bacterium
GTGAGACGCGCGGGGACGGCGGGAAGACGCATCCCTGCGGCCTCAAGCCGGGCCATCCGGCCCGGCATGCCGCGCGCCAAAGCCCTCGCACGCAGATCGCTCCCTTCGCGACTCTTCACCACCGACATCCACCGACGCCGAAATAACCGCGCACACGCCCCGGTCTCATCCATCAGTGAGCCCTTTCGCATCGCAACTACCAACCCCAACCCGGCTCACGCGGAGCAACAACATGAAGACGACAACGACTACGGCAATCGTGGCTGCAGCGCTGACCGGCCTGTTTGCATTCAACGTGGCGACGGCCGCCGACGCGATGGACAGCACCGAGAAGTGTTACGGCGTCGCGAAGGCCGGCAAGAATGATTGCGCCGGTGCGGCGCACTCCTGCGCGGGCCAGGCCAAGAAGGACGGCGACAAGAAGGAATGGGTCAAGCTGCCGAAGGGCACTTGCGAAAAGCTCGTCGGCGGTTCGCCGGGAATGGCCAAGTAAATCGCGCGGTCAGGGGGCGGTGGGCGCGCGACCTGCGCGACCCACCGCCCCTGACCACTCGACGGAGCGCACCCGATGAATGCCCTGGATACCCTGGTCCGTGCCGACCTCGGCCTTGGCCAACTTCTCCAACGTCTGGGTTCGCCGCTGCTGCTTGCGCTGCGGCTGTACGTCTCATGGCAGTTCCTGAAGTCCGGCTGGCTCAAGTACTCAGGCTGGCAGACGACGCTGGACCTGTTCCGTGATGAGTACCACGTGCCACTGCTGAGTCCGGAGGTTGCGGCCGTGGCCGGCACCTTCGGCGAGCTGTTCTTTCCTGTGCTCCTGGTGTTCGGCCTGTTCAGTCGCGCCAGTGCGCTGGGCTTGTTCGCCGTCAATGCGATGGCAGTGATCTCCTACCGCCACGTGCTGCTGCAGGAGGGCTTCGAGGCCGCGCTGGGCGACCACATGCTCTGGGCCCTCATGCTGGTCGTGGTGCTGATTTTTGGCCCCGGCCGATCTGCCCTGGACTCGCTTTTCCAGCGGCGCGCGCAGTAGGCTGGGGCTGCCGTAAGGGTTGCAACCCGAACGCATCCCATGTCTGCACAGGAGACCCTGCATGAAGTCGAGCACCATGATGATCGCCGCCGCCCTGACCAGCCTGCTGGCCGCCCCGCTGGCCAGCGCCCAGGCGCCCGCGCCTGCCCCCACCGAGAAGTGCTTTGGTGTCGCCAAGGCCGGCAAGAACGACTGCGGCACCAGCGCGCACGGTTGCGCGGGTCAGGCAAAGAAAGATGCCGACAAGCAGGAATGGGTCAAGGTCCCCAAGGGCACCTGCGAGAAGCTCGTCGGCGGCAGCCTGACGGTCGGCAAGTAGCGCCAAGGGAACGGGTTCGGCCGCGAGGTCCCGTCGCATGACGCCGGCCCCAGGCACGAACCCTTCGCGAGGCGCAGTCCCGGCGCGCGCCGGCATCGGACTGCGGGCGCCGCACCACGCGCAGATCCTCGAGCAGCGGCCGCCGATCGCCTGGCTCGAGGCGCACAGCGAGAACTATTTCGCGGCCGGTGGCATGCAGCCGCGGATCCTCGAGCAGTTGCGCGAGGACTATCCGCTGGCGCTGCACGGCGTCGGCCTGTCGCTGGGCTCGGCCGATCCGCTCGACCTGGAACATGTCGCGGCGCTGAAGCGCCTGATCGACCGGGTCGACCCGGCAATCGTGTCGGAGCACCTTTGCTGGGGCGCAATCGGCGGCCGGCACCTGAATGACCTGCTGCCGATGCCCTATGAAATTGGCGCGCTGCGCCACATCGCCAGCCGCATTGTCGAGTTCCAGGAACGTATCGGCCGCCAGGTGCTGGTCGAGAACGTCTCGAGCTACCTGCGCTTCACGAACGAGACCCATGCCGAGTGGGAATTCCTCGTCGAGGTATCCCGTACCTCGGACTGCCTGCTGCTGGTCGACGTCAACAACATCTTCGTCAACGCACGCAACCATGGCTTCGATCCGCTCGACTATCTCGACGCGATCCCCGCGGAGCGCGTCGGCGAGATCCATCTGGCCGGCCACACCGTGAAGACCATCGACACGCGGGAGCTGCGGATCGACACGCATTCGACCCCGGTCTGCGACGAAGTGTGGGCCCTGTACGCGCACGCCCTGCGGCGCTTCGGGCCCGTGCCCACGCTGATCGAGTGGGACGCGGACCTGCCCGAGCTGTCGCGACTGCTGGCGGAGGCGCAGCACGCCGATGCGATCGCTGGCTGAGCTGCAGCGGGATTTCGCGGCGGCGCTGCTTGGCGCCGACACCGACGTGGCGGCGCGCACGGCGCTGCTGCAGCACGACATCGCGTCGGGCGCGTTCTCCGTGGCCGAACGCCTGCAGGTCTACCGCCACAACGTGCAGGCCAACTACCTGAACGCGCTGCAACTGGCCTTCCCCGCGACACGCCGACTGGTCGGCGCGGAATTCTTTGCGCAGCAGGCGCGGGCCGCACAGCCACGCTTCCCGTCGACGCGCGGTGACCTGCACCATGCAGGCGCCGGCTTCGTGGCCGCGTTGCACGCGGACTTCGCCGACGACCCGCGGCTGCACTGGCTGCCGGACGTGGCGCAACTGGAGTGGGCCTGGCAGCAAACGCAAGTGGCTCCGGACCCGGCGACGCATCTCGACCTGGGGGCACTGCAGCGCGTGGCGCCAGAGCACTACGCCCGGCTCTCGTTCATCGCACATCCGGCCCTGCGGCTGCTGCGCTCGCGCTGGCCCGTGTTCACAATCTGGAAGGCGAACCGCGGCGACACGGATCCTGACGGCACCATCGACCTGGACCGCGGCGGCGAGTGCGTGGTGATCGGTCGCCGGCAGGACCTGGAACAGGCGCGGCTCTGCTCGCAAGCCGAGCATCGCTGGCTGGAAACACTGGCAGGCGGCGGCGCGCTGGGCGACGCAGTCGACGCTGCGCTCGAGATCGACTCCGGCTTCACGCCGGACCGGCCGCTGCAGCTATCGGTGGCCGAGGGCCTGTGGATCGGTTTTGAGGTGCTTACGCCGCCACGGCCGGCAGCATCAGCTTCTGCGGCCGCGCGATGATGTAGCCCTGCACGAAGTCGATGCCCATGCGGCGCGCCGTGTCGAGCGCGGCGCCATCCTCGACCTGCTCGGCGATCACCTTGAAGTTCAGCGTGCGGGCCAGCTTGATCATCGCGGTGACCATGGCCTGGTTCACCGTGTCGGTGCCGAGATTGCGGGTGAAGCTGCCGTCGATCTTCACGTAGTCCATCGGCAGGTTGCGAAGGTTCGAGAATGACCCCAACCCTGAGCCAAAGTCGTCGAGCGCGAAGCGGCAGCCCATGCCATGAAGCACGCCGACAAAGCGCCTTGCGTGGTCCAGGTTGGCCACGACCGCGGTCTCGGTCATTTCAAAGCAGACCTGGCTCGGCGGGACACCGGAGCGATCCAGGCAGTCCACCACGAACTCCAGGAACTGAGTGTCACCCAGCGTCTGGCCCGACACGTTGATCGACACGCAGCGGCCGCCGCCGCCGGGGTCGATTGCGCGGGTCGCGATGGCATCCAGGGTCTTTTCGATGACCCAGCGGTCTATCAGCCCCATCAGTCGGTAGCGCTCCGCCGCACGGATGAAGTCCGCGGCCGCGATCTCGCGTCCGGCCTCGTCACGCATGCGGACGAACACTTCCATTGACGGCCCGTCGCCGCTGGACGCGGCCAGTGCCGGCACGATCGGCTGCAGATACAGTTCGAAGCGCTGATCCTTCAGCGCCGACTGCAGCTTCTGCAACCAGTGGATGTCGCCCGTGGTTCGCGCCAACGCTTCGTCGCGCGCCGAATACACGATGACCTGACCCGTGCCCTGCCGCTTTGCCATGTAGCAGGCGCTGTCGGCAGCAGCCAGCGAGTCATCCGGCGAACCACTCTCACGCGCCAGCTCCACCAGCCCGACGCTCGCGCCGATCTGGAACACGCGATCCTTCCAGACAAAGCGGAACTCGCTGACCCGGCGGCACAAGTCGTTGGCGATCTGCCGCGCCTTGTCCAGCGGACAGCCAACCAGCAGCAGCCCGAACTCATCGCCACCGAGCCGCGCGACGGTGTCGGAATCGCGTACGGCCTCGCGCAACTGGCGCGCCACGTCACGCAGCAGCGCGTCACCGGCCAGGTGGCCGCTGGTGTCGTTGACCGCCTTGAAGCGGTCCAGGTCGACGAAGCAAAGTACATGCGTGCTCTCGCCACGGCGCGCGGTCAGCACCGCCTCCTCCAGCCGCCGCTCGAACTCGCGCCGGTTGATCAGCCCGGTGAGTGCGTCGTGCGTCGCCTGGTAGCTGAGCTGGCGCGACACACCCCGCAGCTCGGTGACGTCATGAATCAGCACCGCTGCGCCCGCCACTTCGCCGCCCGGACCGCGCATCGCGGAGACGGAGAGTTCGATTGCGCGATCGTCGCCCTCGCTGCGCGAGATCATGATGGCGCGGCGACTCAGGCTCACCGGCGCGCCGGTAGCCAGCGCCTGGCTGACTGGATCGGTCAGCGCCCGCGCGTCGTTCGGATCCACCAGTACGATGATGTCGCCCAGCGCCTTGCCGCGCGCCTGGCCCAGCGTGCTGCCCGTCAGGCGTTCGGCCGCCGGATTGAGGTAGTCGATCTGGCCGTCTACGTCGGTGGTGATGATGGCCTCGCCGAGCGAGTCCAGTGCCATCGAAGGCACTCGCGCGGCCGCGCTGGCGCGGTGACCCTCGATCGATTGCAGGTCGAGCTGGCTGTGCAGGCCCGACTCAGCGAGCTCCTGCGCGTAAGTCGGCTCCGCCAGCGCCTTCACCTGCGAGGTCTGGATCATCTCCACGCCGGTGATCAGCAGCGCCGGCGCGCCCTCGTAGTCGATGCGCCGCACCGACAGCTCGAGCCGGCTCACCTGCGCCTGGAAGCCCACGATCTCCACCTCGAAGCGCTCCGCGGTCGGTTGCTCCTCGAGTTGTTTGGCGATGACGTCCGCGACCAGATCGGAGAACTCGGGGGCTACCAGGTCCGCGAGATTCCGCCCCAGCAGCTTCTCCCGCTCGATGCCGAGCAGCGAGGCGAACTGCTGGTTGGCGAACAGGATCACCTTGCGATGGACCAGCACACTCTCGTGGCTGTGGTCAGCGAGCAGCGTGAAGAGTTTCGGGCTGGCCTTGTAGCGCTCCGCGAGCTGGCCCGCGCGCGAAATCAGCTGGTTGACGTTCTGCGACAGGTCCATCAGCCGCGGTTCGGACTCGTCGACGTACACCCGGCCGGAGGGCGGCCCGGGCCGCGACAGCATCGATTCGATCTGGCTGGTAACGTGGCCCAGCCCGGTCAGTTCGCGCCGCTGCATGAAGTACATCACCAGCAGCACGATCGCGACGATCGCGAGAACCAGGCAGAGCAACACCAGCGGTGACATTTCGAACCGAACCCTCTAGCAGCCGTCGGCCCGCGAAAGCAGGTCCATGCACGGCGGCAGCATTATTATTGTTGATCGGGCGCGCCAATCCTGTTTCATGGGGCAGCATAGCCGAGCCCCAAAGCACGGCCCGCGCAGATTGACCATAGTGCTTCGTTCGCGCTTGGCAGCGAGACGGAAAACACGTAATTTGCCGGCCCCCGGCCAGCACAAGTTAAGTTCAATCAGGAGCAGGGAGTCATGCCAGCGGTCGTTGCCCAGGATTCCGATAGCGGCGTGCGCACCGAAGCCGCGCGCCAGCAGATGATTCACCAGCAGGTGCGCGCCTGGGAAGTGCTCGATGAGCGCGTGCTGCGCCTGTTCGAGCGCGTACCGCGCGAGCAGTTCGTGCCGCAGGCGCTGCAGTCACTGGCTTTCGCCGACACCGAGATTCCACTGGGGGGCGGTGTGCGCATGCTGTCCCCCAAGATGGTGGGCCGCATTCTGCAGGCCGTGGACACTCGCCCGGCCGAGCGCGTGCTCGAGATCGGCACCGGCTCTGGATTCCTCACCGCCTGCATTTCGCTGCAGGCGTCCCAGGTCTCCAGCCTCGAGATCCGCGCCGATCTCGCCGCCGCTGCCGCCGGGCGCCTGCAGCAGTTCGGCGCGGTCAATGCGCTGGTGCGTCACGCCGACGTCTACGCGCCTGGCGAACTGCAGGCGAGCCGGTACGACGTCGTCGTGCTCACTGGCTCGCTGCCGCAGGCCGACGAGCGCTTCCAGCAGCAACTGAATGTCGGCGGCCGCCTGTTCGTCGTGGTTGGCCAGCCGCCGGTGATGGAAGCGCGCCTGGTGCAGCGGGTCAGCGAAGCCCGATTCAGCACCACGGCCCTGTTCGAGACGCAACTGGCGCCCCTGCAAGGTGCCGTGGGCCCCGAGTCTTTCAGGTTCTAGGCGGGAGGCAGCCCTTGGTCGAGGAAATTTCCCCTGAGCAGCTCCGGGAGAGTCTGGCGGCGGACCGGAAGCCGGTAGTGGTCGACGTCCGCGATCCCTGGGAGCTGGCGCTGTCGCGCGTCGCGGGCACTGTCGATATTCCGATGGGCGCGATTCCGGACCGGCTGGGAGAGATCGACCGGACGCGCGACGTGGTCGTGATCTGCCGCTCCGGCGGCCGCAGCCGTTCCGTAGCGCAGTTTCTGGTGCAGCAGGGCTACCCCTCCGTTGCGAATCTGACAGGCGGCATCCTGGCCTGGGGCGAACGCATCGACCCCTCGCTGCGTCCATACTAGGCACCCTGTGCGGGCCTGATCGCGACCGCTTCGACGCGTGGTCATGTGCTCACGGATAACCGTGTTCTCATTGTTACAAGTCATTGATTCCAAGGGATAAAAATATGTCGCGCGCTGCTGCTCTTGCGCTGGGTTGCGTTCTGGCTTCAGGCACCTTGCAGGCCGAAGACCTGCTGCAGGTCTACTCACGCGCGCTGGCAAGCGATCCGCAGCTCCGAGAGGCGGATGCGCTGCGCAAGGCCGCGCTGGAATCCAAGCCGCAGGCGTTGGCGGCGTTGCTGCCGCAGGTGTCGGGCAGCTGGTCGCGCGACAAGGACGGCAGCGACGGACTGTCACGCAGTCAGTTCGTGCTCAACGGCGTGCTGACGCCGTCGGACCGCAGCGGCGACGGCGACGTCACCACGAAGCGCTGGTCGGTCGACCTGCGCCAGAGCGTGTTCTCGTGGGCCAACTGGGTGGCGCTCAAGCGGGCGGACCGGCAGGTTGCCCAGGCCGAGGCCGACTACCAGGCCGCATCGCAGGACCTGATCTCGCGCGTCGCCGAGCGCTATTTCAACGTGCTGGCGGCCCGCGACAGCATCGACGCGCAGGAATCCGCGCTCGAGGCCATCGCCCGCCAGCTGGAGCAGGCCGACAAGCGTTTTGAGGTCGGCCTCATCGCCATCACCGACGTGCAGGAAGCGCGCGCGGCACGCGATAGCGCGCTCGCCTCGACGATTGCATCGAAGCGGGCGCTAGCCTCGGCCGAAGAAGCGTTGCGCGAAATCACCGGCGAGAAGTACACCTCGCTCAACAAGCCCAGCGACCAGATTCCCTTGAAAGTCCCGGAGCCCAACGACGAGAACAAGTGGGTCGAGCTGTCGATGAGCCAGAACCTTGCGCTGATCTCCAGCCGTCTCGCGGCGGACATCGCGCGCGACAATGTCCGCTCCGCCTTCGGTGGGCACCTGCCGACGGTCGACCTGCTGGCCGGCCGCGGCAACACGCGGCAGGACACTGAGACCCGTTTGCGTACGCCGGCCGGCGCGATCAGCAGCGGCACCGGTGACCAGGACAACGATTCCGTCACCGTGCAGGTGAACGTGCCGATCTTCAGCGGCGGCGCCACCCAGTCGCGCGTGCGTCAGTCCGAGTTCCAGTGGCAGGCAGCCCGCGAGCGGCTGACGCGCACCTCACGGCAGACGGAGCGCCTGGCCCGCGACGCGTATCTCGGCGTCAGCAGCGAAATCTCGCGGGTCAACGCACTTCGACAGGCGGTGGAGTCAAACCAGACTGCGCTCAAGGCCACCGAGGCTGGCTACGAAGTGGGCACGCGCACCGCGGTCGACGTGCTGGACGCGCGCCGCGCCCTGGCGGCCGCGCAAACCAACTACGCGCGCAGCAAGTACGACTACATCGTCAACGTGCTCAACCTGCGACTGGCGGCGGGCTCGCTCGACCAGAAAGGCCTGGCTGAGGTGAACGGCTGGCTCGACATCCCGCAGGCCACCTGGCCGCAGAAGCCGGCCGCAACGACACCGGCGCGGTAGCCGCCGGCGCCGCATGGCGGCCGCGGCTAGCGGTCGCGGCCGGCGCTTTCGATCACCGGATCGAGCAGCGCGAGCAGCCTGTCCAGCGCGCCCCGGTTGCGGACCACCGAGAGCCGCGCTGCCGCGCCGCGCGCGCGCCGGGCGGCGTCATCGGCGAGCAGCAGGATCACGGCTTTGCCCAGGCCGGCCGCGTCCGGCACCACCTCGGCTGCACCCTCTTCGATCAGCCGCTGGGCGACGTCCTCGGCATTGAACACGTGCGGCCCGGTCAGCACCGGGATGCCGAGTGCCGCCGGTTCCAGCAGGTTGTGGCCACCTATCGGCACCAGGCTCCCACCCACGAACGCGAGCTCACCGGCCGCGTAGAAGTCGACCAGTTCGCCGAGCGTGTCGATCAGCACCACCTCGGTCTGCGGCGTACCCGGTTCATTGCGCGAATGCCGGACCGCCTGCGCCCCCTGCGCGCGCAACCAGTCCGCGACCGCATCGAAGCGCCCGGGATGCCGTGGGGCCAGGGCCAGCACGCTGTCCAGGCCCGCTGCCAGTGCGCCGCGGTGCGCCTGCAGCGCGGCGCTCTCCTCGCCCTCATGCGTGCTGCCCGCCACCCAGATGCGCCGCCCCGCGGCATAGCGCTGCCGCAGCGCCGCACCGCGCGTCAGGATGTCGGCGGGCAATTCAAAGTCGAACTTGATGTTGCCGGTGACGTGCGTCTTGTTCGGGTTTGCGCCGATCGAGCGGAACCGCTCAGCGTCGCCCTCGCTCTGCGCGGCGATGACGATGCCATGCGACAGCGTCTCGCGGAACAGGCCGGCGAGGCGCCGATAGCGGCCTACCGAACGCGGCGAGATTCGCGCGCTCGCCAGCACCAGCGGCACGCGGCGTCGGCCGCATTCGTGGTACAGGTTGGGCCACAGTTCGGTCTCCAGGATCACGGCCACCAGTGGTCGGGTGCGATCGAAGAAGCGCCGCACGCTGCCCGGCAGGTCATAGGGCACGTAACGCACCTCGATGCTGTCGCCGAACAACGCCCGCGCCCGGGCGGCGCCCGTGGGCGTCACCGTCGTCAGCACCAGCGGCAGGCCCGGGTAGCGTCGCAGCAGCGCCCGCACCAGCGCAGACGCGGCCTGCACCTCGCCGACCGACACGGCGTGAACCCAGATGCTGGAGTTCCCTGCCAGGCGCGTGCCGAAGCCGAAGCGCTCGCCGAAGTGCTCCCAATAGCTGCGGTCATGCAGGCCGCGCCACAGCATCACGCCGCAGAGCACCGGCGCGAGCAGGTACGCCAGCAGGATGTAGAGGAATCTCAAGACCTGGCGTCGCGCGGCACGTCCGCATAGGCCGCGAGCAGGCTATGCCAGTCCGTTTCGGTGAAGTGCCCGGGCGGCAGCGGATCGGTGATCTTCAACAGTGAGCGGCGCAGGCGCACCAGGTTGGCGTCCATCCACAGGCCAGCCTGGCGCAACGCGCCGCGGTCGAAATCCAGCAGGTACACAGCGCCCTCGCGATCGAACAGCACATTGTGCGCGTTCAGGTCGGCGTGATACACGCCCGCGTCGTGGAAGCGGCGCACGCAGCGCCCCACCGCAACCCAGTCCGAGATCGGCAACGGCCCCTCAGCGAGGCGCGCACCGAGCGTGCGCGCGCCATCGATCCGCTCGGTGAGCAGGTCGCCCGTGTAGGCAAGGCCGCTGCGCCGATAACGGGCCGCCAGCGGCGCAGGAACCGGCAGACCCGCGCGATGCAGCGCGTACAGCAGCCGCCATTCGCGCATCGGCCGCGTCCGCTCGCCGCCGAGGTAGAAGTACTGGTCGCTGAGCAACTTGCCGGGAAGGCCGCCGCGACGATAGTGACGCAACGCAAGCCCGCGACCTTCGTGGCGGACGAGCAGCGCGTTGCCGCGGCCACGCGCTTCGCCGTCGACCTGGCCGCGCGCGCGCCAGTAGCCGCCATCGAACCATTGCGCGGTGAAATTGCCGGTGCGCGAGGCGTCATATAGCATCGCGCCCTGCGGCTCGACCGTGCGCCGCACCTCGGCGCCAAATCCCGCACCCAACCCCGCGCCCGGGTCGACACCGGGACTCGAGACGTCCTGCATCCGATGTCACCCTCCCACGTCTGCCTGCTGCGCCTGTCCGCGATCGGTGACGTATGCCACGTCGTACCGCTGCTGCGCACGCTGCAGCGCGCCTGGCCGGGCTGCAAGTTCACCTGGATCATCGGGCGCGTCGAACATCGCCTGATGTCGCTGCTGCCCGGGGTCGAGTTTATCACCGTCGACAAGCGTGCCGGCCTCAACGGGCTCCTCGATCTGCGGCGCACGCTCGCAACGCGCGAATTCGACGTGCTGCTGCACCTGCAGCTGGCGCTGCGCGCCAGCGCCATTGCCGCGCTGGTGCGCGCGCCCGTCAAGCTCGGCTTCGACCGCGCCCGCGCACGCGAACTGCAGTGGCTGTTCACCAACCAGAGCATCGCGCCGGCCACACACCAGCATGTCCTTGATTCGTTTCTCGGCTTCGCCACCGCGCTGGGCGTGACCGATCACGTGCTGCGCTGGGACCTGCCCCTGCCGCAGGAAGCGCAGGCCTACGCGCGCGAACTGATCCCGCAGTCGGGTGCCGAGTCGCCGGGAACCCTGCTGATCAGCCCCTGTTCCAGTCATGTGCTGCGCAACTGGAGCGTCGACGGCTACGCCACCGTCGCGGAACACGCCGTCCGCCGGCACGGCATGCGAATCATCCTTTGCGGCGGGCCCACCGGACTCGAGCGTGCCATGGGCGCAGCGATCGAGAAGCGCGCCGGCGTCCAGGTCACCAACCAGATCGGCAAGGACACCCTGCCGCAGCTGCTTGCCCTGCTGGCGCACGCGACCGCGCTGCTGACGCCCGACTCGGGCCCGGCGCACATGGCCACCATGGTCGGGACACCCGTGATTGGCCTGTACGCCGCCACCAACCCGGCGCGCAGCGGCCCGTATCTCTCGCTCGCGCACTGCGTCGACGCGTATCCGCGTGCCGCCGAGGTATTCGCCGGCAGGCCCGCCGGCCAGTTGCCCTGGACACGCAAGATCGAGCAGCCCGGCGTGATGGACCTGGTCGACCGGGCCACGGTCTGCGCGCGGCTGGATGGCCTGCTAGCATCGCGCGCGTGACCGACATCCTCGTCCCCATCTCGCCTGGCGAACTGCTCGACAAGATCACGATCTTGCGGATCAAGAGTGCGCGGATGAGCGATGCCGCCAAAGTCGCCAACGTGCGCGTCGAACTCGCGCTGCTGGAACAGACCTGGCAACAGGCGGTACCACCCGGCAGTGCCGCGGCGGCCGCGGTGATGGCGGACGAAAATGACCTGCAGCGGGTCAACGAGTCACTCTGGGACATCGAAGATCGCATCCGCGATTTGGAACTGGTGCAACAGTTCGATGCCGATTTCATTGCCATCGCCCGAGCGGTCTATTTCACGAACGATGCGCGCGCGGCCCTCAAGCGACGCATTAACGCAGCGTTAGGATCGCGAATCGTGGAAGAAAAATCCTATAAACCCTATCGCTGAATAGCGATTGTTGCGCAAAAGCATCGTGGATTTCGCGACCAAACCACGGGTGTATAGTCCGCCGCAGGGCCCGGGTCACCCGGGCCCGTAACGGGGGTTCCAAAATGATCAGCCTGGTTCGGCCAAAGACTTTGCTGCGCTCTGCGCTCGCGGTCGGCGGCGCATTGCTCGTTTCTTCCACAGTCGCACTCGCGCAAGGCACGTCCGCGTCGACGGCTGACGCGTCGCTGGCGCTCGACGAAGTGGTCGTAACGGCGCGCAAGCGCGAAGAAAACCTGCAGGACGTCCCAATCTCAATCACCGCGTTCTCAGCGACCACGATCGAAGAGCGTGGCATCGAAAGCGTCTACGACATCGCCAAGCTGACGCCAAACCTGTCGTTCAACCAGTCTTACGGGCGCGTGTTCGACCGACCGGTGATCCGCGGTATGTCGCAGGTGCTGGGCGACCGGACCGTCTCATTCGTCGTCGATGGAATCTACATCGCGGGCAACATGAGCGCGGACCTCGACGACCTCGAGCAGGTCGAGATCCTC
Organism: Gammaproteobacteria bacterium; assembly: GCA_031431655.1. GTDB lineage: Bacteria > Pseudomonadota > Gammaproteobacteria > Steroidobacterales > Steroidobacteraceae > UBA964. Next base: position 12,291 of record JANPDV010000084.1, read on the forward strand.
AAGGGGCCACAGGCGGCAAGCTACGGTCGCGGATCGCTGGCCGGCGTCATCAGCTACCGCACCAAGAAGCCGTCGCGCGAACTCGAGCGCAAGTTCTCGCTCAGCGGCGGTGATGATGGCTATGTCGAAGCGGTTGGCCGCATCAGCGGCCCCATCGGCGAGAAGTTCGGCTTCAAGATCGGCGCACGCTACTACGACTATGACGGCCAGTACGAGGGCGTAAGCACGGACGGCAGCAAGGTGCCGCTGGGCGCGGAGAGCACGAAGCGCGTTTCGGGCGCGGTGACCTGGCAACCGACGGAAGACCTCGACTTCATCCTGCGGGGTTTCGCGTCGCAGAACACGGACGGCCTGTACAACAACATCATCTACCAGCCCCTCAACTGCTTCGACAACGGCGCGGCGGCGCGCGGCGGCAGTTTCTGCGGCCGGATTCCAACGATTCCGACCGAAGGCGGCGTCCGCGTCGACTTTGCGGATATCGCCCGCCAGGGTCGGCCCGGCGTCGAGCAGGATACGAACCTGTTCAGCCTCGAAGGCAACTGGAAGGTGGGTCCCGGCAAGCTCACGGCGCTGGTCAGCTGGAACCACCAGGACGAGGACTGGATCGTCGATGACTACCTGATCAACCCGGCGACCGCGTCGAGCTTTACCAGCCCGACCGGCAGTGGCCTGGTCACCACGGTCACGAACACGAACTTCAGCCAGGTCCCGGGCCCGACGATGACGGTGCAGAACCCGGGCAACATCACCCGGCTCGTCAACCTGCGCACCTATCGCTCGCAGGAGCTGCGTTTCGCGTCGGACAATGAGAGCCGGGTGCAGTGGCTCCTCGGGCTGTATCACTACGATTCGGTGACGACCGGCTTCAACGGCGGGCCGCGCTACAACGCCCTGTCGCCGACCGGTGCGATGGCGCCGCTGGCGACGAACACGGGTGCGCCTGGCACGCTGCGCGAAGTGTCCCAGCCGGTTTCGCCTGCCCTGGTGGACAACGAAGCCGTATTCGGGTCGATCAGCTACGACCCGACGGATCGGTGGCACCTGACCCTGGAGGGCCGCTACCAGAAGGACGTGCTGACCACCAACAACACTGTGCAGCAGGTCGTTGGCGCGAACCCCCTCGGGCGCGGCACATTCTGCGCCACGCAGCTCGAGGCGGAGTACAAGAGCTTCACGCCACGCGTCACGGTGCGTTTCGACATCACGGACGACGTGAATGTCTACGCCAACGTTTCGCGTGGCAACAAGCCCGGGGACTTCAACACCGGATTGTGCAGCACGAACCTCGCACTGAGCGAAGCACAGCGACTCGCAGGCATTGCGCCGCTCGGCGTCAAGGAAGAAAAAGCGCTCAACTACGAGATCGGCTCGAAGATGCGGTTCTTCGACGGCCGGATGTCGCTCGACGTCGCGGCCTTCCTGGTCGACTGGACCAGCCAGCAGGTCACGCTCAGCCAGACGGCAATCAACGCCGTCACCAACCAGGGCATCAACGTATCGCTGACCCTCAATGCCGGCGAGACCACTGTCAAAGGCCTCGAGCTCAACTGGCGCTGGAGGTTCAACCAGAACTGGGACGCCAACTTCGGCTATGGCTACACCAGCGCCAAGTTCGACAAGTTCTGCGACGCGACCTACGCGCAGCTGTTCGGCTTCACTTCGGTGACGCAGACCGGCCCGGGTTGCGCCGGTGCGGCTTCGGTCGCGACGGTTTCGGTCGCGGGCTTCCGTACGGCGAATGCGCCGGAGCAGACCGCGAACTTCGGCCTTGCCTACCGCCGGCCACTGAACGAGACCTGGAGCTTCTTCGCCCGCGCAGACAGTTCGTTCCAGAGCGAGCGCTTCGCCGAGGTGTACAACCACGCGTCAACGGGTGATGCGCTGCGCCACGATGTACGCTTCGGGCTGCAACGGGAAAAACTCACTATCACGGCCTGGGGCCGCAACGTCGGCAACGAACGCACACCGGATTCGGTGGTACGGTTCTTCGATCCGGATACCGCCAACTTCCGCCGCGCGTACCAGGTGCACTACCCGAACGGCCGGCAGATCGGCATCACTGCCGCGTTCGAGTTCTAGCCCCGGAAGCCGCTTCGCGCGCAGCGGCGAAACACACAAGCGAACCCCCGGTGGGTCGAGAAATCGAAGCACCCCGGACGCCAACTCGACCCGGGAGGCGGCG
>JANPDV010000085.1:0-2278 GCA_031431655.1 Gammaproteobacteria bacterium
CCGGCTACCAGCCGGAGGAACTGCAGGACAATCGGGCGGTCGCCTACGCATCGCTCGTGCATCCGGATGATCGCGACTGGCTGTGGGCCAAGTGTCAGTCTTCGCTCGAGGCTCGCACGCCCTGCCACAACGAGTACCGCATCATCGACCGGCAGGGGCGTGAGCGCTGGGTTTCCGAGCGCGCTTCGGGGGCCTACGACGCCGAGGGAAAACTGCTGTTCATCGATGGATTCGTCCTCGATATCACCGAAAGTCGCCAGGCCCGCGTCGAGAGCGAACGGCTCGCGCAGAAAATGCGCGAAATGCAGAAGCTCGAGAGCATTGGCACGCTCGCCGGCGGAATCGCCCATGAGTTCAACAACCTGCTCACCGTGATACTGGGCCACGCAGAACTGGCACTGCGCGACGCGGGCGCCAGTGCCGGCGAGTTGGAGAACCTGCGTACCATTCGCAGCGCGGGTCTGCACGCACGGCACCTGATCCAGCAGATACTCACCTTCAGCCGGCAGCAACCCAGCGAACGTCACGCTACGGCGTTCGCACCCGTCGTCTGTGAGGCTGTCGGTCTGCTGCGCGCGAGTCTGGCCTCCACGCTGCATCTCGATTGCCAATGCTCGCCCGACACGCCTAACGTGCTCGCAGACCCGATGCAGCTGCAGCAGGTTGTTGTCAACCTGTGCATCAACGCCGCGCACGCCATGGCGGATCGACCAGGAACGGTCATCGTGAGCATCGCCGGCGTCACGTTACCGGAGCCCGGACGCGCAGGTCCGGACCTGGCACCCGGCGAATATGCGCGGCTCACCGTGAGCGACCAGGGCGCAGGCATGGATGCTGCAGTCGCAGGCCGTATCTTCGAACCCTTCTTCACCACCAAGCCCGCCGGTGAAGGCACGGGCCTGGGTTTGTCGGTGGTGCATGGGATCGTGCATGCGCACGGAGGAGCGATTACCGTACAAAGCGAGCCTGGCAAGGGCAGCACCTTCAAGGTGTACCTGCCCGCCACGCAACAGCGCGTCGTGGCGCCGAAGACACCCGCGTCCGCGATCACCCAGACTCGGCGCAAGGCGCACGTTCTTCTTCTCGACGACCAGGCCTGGCTGCTGCCGCTGGCGCAACGGCTGCTGGAGGATGACGGCTATGTCGTCAGCACATTCGCCGATGCACGAGCGGCCATCAGCAGCGTGGGCGCCGATCCTTCGCGATTTGATCTGGTCGTCACCGATCACAAGATGCCCGCCATGTCGGGCGTCGAGGTGGCGCGCGCGGTCCGCATGCTGCGGGCAGACCTGCCGATAATCCTGATGTCGGGTGCGGTGATGGATGGCCTGAGTGCGGAGTCGGTAGCCGCTGGAGTCAATGCCTTTATCTACAAGCCCGCGATCGTCGACGAGCTGAGTCCGGCGATCGAGAGACTACTGCCGCTCGCGGACAACCCGCCGGTGGCAGCTGCAGGTTGAGAAGGCGGCGGGTCGCCCTCCCGGGCCACGCGCTTGCGGCCGCCTGAAAGGCTGGCTGCGCGAGTTCGATGAAACCAGCCTCGTGCCCCAGCCGGAGGGCCCTTTCGGCAGGGATCAGCTGGGAAGCAACTCGTCGAGCGCCGATTTGACCGCCGCGTTATGTGACGCACTTTACGAAACACGACCGCTCCGGTGAAGCAGCGCCGGGGGGCTCGTCGGGCCCCGCCCGTGTCCAATGTCGCCAGGGACACATGACGCCCACCGGCAAGAGCAGACACATGAGTACTCCCACGAAGACTCTCGGCATCCTCGGTGCGGCGGCGGCGTTGTCGCTCGGCCTGGCGAGTGGCCTCAGTGCCGCGGGCACGGCGCCGACAGCCGCGCCGGCTGCGGCAACGGCCTCGGCCGCGGCCGAGGCGGCAAAGCCGTCGAGCTACATCGTGCAGGCTGCGAGCCTCGCCGAGGCGCGCGCCAGGGTGACCGCGGCGGGCGGCAAGGTCAGTCATGAGCTCGGCATCATCGATGCGGTCGCCGCGCTGCTGACGCCGGCACAGGCGAGCCGCCTCGATGCCGACCCGCGCCTGGTCGTGCCTGCGGATGCCGCGGTGAAGACCCAGGGCGGAACGGTGCCCAATCAGTACGCCCGGCAGCAGCTGAACGTCGAGGGCCTCGCCGCGCAGGGATTCGACGGCAGCGGCGTGACGGTGGCGATCCTCGACACCGGCATCTGGTACAGCCGCAACGAGGTCAAGAACGACGTCAACGGCAAGAACAAGATCCTCGCGATGTACGACGCGATCGCCAACAAGCTGCAGAAC
>JANPDV010000086.1:0-6558 GCA_031431655.1 Gammaproteobacteria bacterium
CCGGCGCCGTGGCTTCGTCGCGTACGATGTGCGCTTCCTCATGCGCCAGGATGCTGCCCCAGGGTGGCACCAGGCAGGCGAGCGCCAGCGAGTTCGCTGCGGTCCCCGTGGCGACCGGATAGGTGCGCACTTCACGCTCGAACACTGCGCTGAACGCGGCGTCCAGACGCTGGGTCAAGTCGTCGTCGCCGTATCCGGCGGAGAACCCTTCGTTGGCCCGTGCGAGCGCCGCCATCACCTGCGGTGCGACACCGGCCGTATTGTCACTCTTGAACCAGATCGCCATGGTCGCGCGATGCTATTCGATCGCAGGTCAGCACGCACGGCGCGGGCACGCGCGGTTATCATCGGCAGGTGACAGCCTATCCGCATCTCTTGTCGCCGCTGCGCCTTGGCGGCGTCTCGCTTCGAAACCGCGTGGTCATGGGCTCGATGCACACGGGCCTAGAGGACCGGGCACGGGACTACCCCAAACTCGCAGCCTACTTTGCCGAGCGCGCCCGTGGCGGTGTCGGCCTGATCATCACCGGCGGAATTGCGCCCAATCGCACGGGCTGGCTGGCTCCGTTCGCCGGCAAGCTCGCGTCGGTCGGCGAAGTGGACCGCCACCGTCGCGTTACGGAGGCCGTGCACATCGATGGCGCCCGCATCCTGCTGCAGATCCTGCACGCGGGCCGCTACGGCATGCATCCGCTGATAGTTGCGCCCTCGCGCGTCAAGGCCCCTATCAACCGCTTCACTCCGCGGGCAGTCGGCAGCTCGGGGATCGAGTCCCAGATCGATGCGTTCGTTACCTGTGCGGCGCTCGCGCAGGACGCGGGGTACGACGGCGTGGAAGTGATGGGCTCGGAGGGGTACCTGATCAACCAGTTCCTCGCTGAGCGGACCAATCGGCGCAGCGACGAATGGGGCGGTTCGCGCGAGGGCCGCGCACGCTTTGCCATCGAGATCGTGCAGCGCATTCGCGCACGGGTCGGCCCGAATTTCCTGATCATGTTCAGGCTGTCGGGCCTGGACCTTGTGCCTGCTGGCGGGACGCTCGACGATATCGTCTGGCTCGCGGGACAACTGGAAGCCGCCGGCATCAACTGCATCGATACCGGCATCGGCTGGCACGAGGCGCGCGTGCCGACGATCGGCGGAATGGTGCCACGTGCGGCGTTTGCGTTTGTCACGGCGCGGATCAAGGCGGCGACCGGCCTGCCGGTGGTGGCCACCAATCGCATCAACGATCCGGTGGTTGCGGAGGGCCTGCTGAGCAGCGGCGTGGCCGACCTCATCTCGATGGCGCGGCCGCTGCTGGCCGATTCTCACTGGGTGGCGAAAGCCGCTGCCGGGCGCGCGGACGAGATCAACACCTGCATCGCCTGCAACCAGTCCTGCCTGGACCGCGTCTTCGTTGGCGAGCGTGCCAGTTGCCTCGTCAATCCGCGCGCCGGCTATGAGACCGAGCTGGTCCTTACGCCCGTCACTGCGCCACGCCGCATCGCGGTTGTCGGCGCGGGACCGGCGGGCCTCGCCTGTGCGGCGGCGGCGGCCGAGCGTGGTCACTCGGTCACGCTGTTCGAACGTGATGCCGAGATCGGCGGCCAGTTCCGCTATGCCCGCGAGGTCCCCGGCAAGGAAGAGTTCTTCGAGACGCTGCGCTACTTCCGCGTGCGTCTCGAGCGGCTGAAGGTCGACGTGTGGCTCCAAAAGGAAGTAGATGCGGCCGAGCTGCGCGCGTCGCGTTTCGACGTGGTGGTGCTCGCCAGCGGCGTGCGCGCCCGCGTTCCCGCCATCACCGGCATCGATCATCCCAAGGCAATCAGCTATCCGGACCTGCTGTCCGGCCGGCGTGAAGCCGGCCAGCGTGTCGCGGTAATGGGCGCCGGCGGCATCGGCTTCGACGTTGCGACATTCCTCACCGCCCCCCGTGCCGCCAGCCACGCCGAGGCGGTAGCGGAATTCGTCTCCGAATGGGGAGTGGACCTGAGCATGCGCGCTGCCGGTGGCCTGGTCACACCGCAGCTGCCGCGACATGTTCGCGAAGTCTGGCTGCTGCAGCGCACGCCGGGGCGATTTGGCCGCTCGCTCGGCGCCACGACCGGCTGGATCCATCGTCGCTCGCTGGAGCATCGCGGCGTCAAGATGCGCGCCGGCGTGCAGTACACGCGCATCGACGACAGCGGCCTGCATCTGACGACCGAGGCCGGCGCTGAGACGCTTGCCGTCGATCACGTCATCATCTGCGCCGGTCAGGAATCGGTGGCGACCCTGGCCGCTGAACTGCAGGCGGCGCAGGTCGAGACGCACCTGATCGGCGGTGCGCGTCTCGCCGCTGAGCTCGATGCGGCGCGTGCGATCCGGGAGGGCACAGAGCTTGCGGCGCGGCTCTGACGGCGCAGCGCCGCAACAGGCGGTGCTGGACTTCGATGCGCGCGGCAGCCGCGAGCCACCTCGTGGTGCCACCGGGCAGCCACTGGATTCGGCCGCGGTACTCCCGGTCGTGCGTCGCAGCGCGCGCGCCCGGCGGCTCAGCGTGCGGGTGTTCGGCAACGGCCATGTCGAGGTGGTCGCACCGACACGCGCCGGCGCGGGCGCCATTGCGAGCTTCATCACCCGGCATCGAGCCTGGATCGAGCGTGCCCGCCAGCGCGTGACCCGCCAACTGCCCGCGGCAGGCGACGCCGTGTTTCCGCCGCCGCAAGTCGAGCTGCGCGCATTTGGCGAGGTCTGGCGGATCCATAACGCGGCCGGCACCGGGCCCGCTGCGGTGCGCGTGCTCACGCCCGGATTGCTTGCGTGGCGCGGGCCGCCCGAGTCTTCTGCGGCGAGCAGGCGGCTGCTGCTGCGGTGGCTCACCGGTCGCACCCGCACCGCCATGGGAGCCTGGCTGGCCAGCCTGGCGGCAGAGCTCGGCGTGACGTACTCCGGCTGGACGCTCCGTCGTCAGCGGTCCCGCTGGGGTTCCTGCTCCAGTCGGGGCACCATCAGCCTGAATGTCTGTCTTGCATTCCAGCGCCCCGAGGTGGTCCGCTACCTGATGATCCACGAGCTCACGCACCGCGAGCACATGAACCATTCGGCGCATTTCTGGAATGCGGTGGAGCGACGTTGCCCGGAGTGGCGGGTGCTGGACCGCGAGCTGCGGCACGGCTGGCAGCAGGTGCCGCGCTGGGTGTTCGAATGAGCGGCCGCGATCCGCCCAACCGCAGTGGCCGCGTCGATCTGAGCGACGAGCGCATCCACTGGGATCTCGGCAGCTCGCAGTCCTACGGCGACTATCTCCAGCTTGACCGGCTGCTCTCTGCGCAGCAGCCTAACTCGACCGAGCACGATGAGCTGCTGTTCATCACGGTGCACCAGACTTCCGAGCTGTGGATGAAACTGTTCCTGCATGAGTTGACTGCCGTGATGGAGTGCGTGCGGCGCGACAATCTCGATCCCTCGTTCAAGATGCTGGCGCGCATCGCACGGGTGCAGCAGCAGTTGCTGGAAACCTGGGAAGTCCTCGCGACGATGACTCCGGCCGACTACTCGGCATTCCGGAATGCGCTCGGGCGCGCGTCCGGCTTTCAGTCGGTGCAGTACCGGCTGCTGGAGTTCCTGCTCGGCAACAAGAATGCGGACATGATCGTGGTGCACAAGCGCGATGCGGACTCCTATGCGCTGCTCAGCCGCGCACTCGAGGCACCCTCGCTCTACGACGAAGTGCTGCGGCTGCTGTCACGCCGCGGCTATGGCGTGCCCGAGGAGTATCTGGCGCGGGACTTCCGCGAGCCGTACGTGGCAAGCAAGGCGGTGGCAGGCGCCTGGCTCGGCGTGTACCACAATGCCGAGAAAGACTGGGACCTGTACGATCTGGCCGAGCGCCTCGTCGATCTCGACCACAAGTTCCAGCTCTGGCGGTTCCATCACATGAAGACGGTGGAACGCATCATCGGCTACAAGGCCGGCACCGGCGGCACCAGCGGCGTGGGTTACCTCGCCAAGGCACTCGAGCTCAAGTTCTTTCCGGAACTGTGGCAGGTGCGGACCTCGATGTAACACGACCGCGTGCACGGCGGCGCCAGATCCGGAATCCAAGCAGCACAGCGAGAATCGCGGCATAGACCAGCGGTTCCTGCACGTCGGCCTTGACCTGCCAGTAGTAGTGCCACACCCCGAGCATTGCGATGGGGTAGATCAGATAGTGCAGCGTCTGCCAGCGTCGGCCCAGGCGGCGCATCATGCCCTGCGTCGACGTGATCGCCAGTGGCAGCAGCAGCAGGATCGCAAGCATGCCGATCGTGATGTAGGGCCGCTTGACGATGTCGGCCCAGAGGGCGGGAAAGTCCAGCCGCAGGTCGAGCGAGACGTAGCTGACCAGGTGCAGCGCTGCATAGGCGAACGCGAACAGCCCCAGCAACCGGCGCACTCGCAGCAGATGCGGGTTGCCCAGCAGGAACCGCAGCGGCGTCACGACGAGCGTGACCAGCAGCAGGTTGAGCGCCGTCTTGCCAAGCACCTCGAGGATCTCGCGCGCAGGATCGGCGCCCAGTGACGGCGCCATCCAGCCGGTGCCGCGTGCCACCAGCAATGCCGCCGGCGCCAGGCAGACTGCCCAGATCAACGGCTTGTAGGCACGACGATAGCGCTGGTCGATCGTCACGCCGGTCAGCAGGCGCTAGAAGTACCGGGCAAGGTTCATGCCGGTGTACAGAGCCGCTACTTCGCTGGCATAGCCATTGAACGGCAGGGTATCGACGCGGGCCGCAAACAGGCCACCGCCGATGCGGCGTTCCTTGGCCTGGCTCCAGCGCGGATGGTCCACCGCCGGATTCACGTTAGCGTAGAAGCCGTACTCTTCGGGCGCCGAAATGTTCCAAGAGTTGCGCGGCTGCCGCTCGGTGAAGTGGATCCTGACGATCGACTTGATGCTCTTGAAACCATACTTCCAGGGAACGATCAGACGCAGCGGTGCGCCGTTCTGGTTCGGCAGCCACTGGCCGTAGACGCCGACCACCAGCAATGCCAGCGGGTTCATCGCTTCGTCGATGCGCAGACCCTCGACGTAGGGCCAGTCGAGCACGCGCGAGCGCTGGCCCGGCATCTGGGCAGGGTCGAGCAGAGTGGTGAACTCGACGAACTTCGCTTTCGAGCTCGGCTTGAAGCGCCTGAGCAGGTCGCCGAGCGGAATGCCCATCCAGGGCACGACCATCGACCATGCCTCGACGCAGCGGAAACGATAGAGGCGCTCTTCCAGCGCGTGCGGCTTCAGCAGGTCTTCGAGCGCATAGCGACCCGGCAGTTCTGTTTCCCCGGCAATCTCGACATTCCAGGGCCAGTAGCGGAAGGATTGCGAGTACTCCTTCGGATCGGACTTCTCCAGGCCGAATTCATAGAAGTTGTTGTAGCTGGTCACGTCCTCGAACGAGGTCGGCTTCTCCGGCAGCGTGAAGCGTGCGTTGCGCGTGCTCGGCGGAATCCGCGGCCGCGCCCCCGCGTTACGCAACCCGCCGGGCGCAGCGGCAGGTGCCGCGGCCTGACCCAGCGCCACGTCGGCGTCGCTGCCGAGCCAGGCCGCGCCGGCCGCTGCCGTCAGAGCGGCAAGCACCCGACGTCGCTGCCGGAAAAGCGCTTCGGGCGTGATCTGGGAGGGCAGGATCGGGTGTTGGCCGGAACGTCGCATGGAGTCTCCTGGAAACTGGACCGGACCAGTGCGCGCCTTATTGCACCCGTGACAGATAACGGCTGAGGTGAATGTCAGGGCTGTTGTCGACCCAGCCGCGGACGCGGTTGGAAACCAGGTTACGGGCAACCTCCTGGATCAGCGGCACGATCGCATGATCCGCTGCCAGGCGGATCTCGGCGCGCAGCAGTTCGGCAGCACGTCGCTGTGGGTCGGCGATGCGCAGTGCGGTGTCCAGCAGGCGCTCGAACTCCGCTCCGGCGTAGCCACCGGTGTTATAGCTCGAGCCCTTGCGGAAGCGCTCCAGGTAGGGCTCGACTGCCGGCGGGTCCTGCGATCCCGTCAACGCGACGTCGAAGTCGCCGCGTCGCAGGTCGGCGATCATCGACTTGATCTCGCTTTGTTCGAGCCGCGTCGGTGCACCCGCCGCAGTCCACATCGCGGCGATCGCGATGCAGATCTCGTCGCCGTTGCCAGCGGGCAGCCGCAGCCGGATCGGTTCCGGCTTGCGCTGGCGGAACTGGGCTGCCACCAGGGCCTCTCGTCCCTGGCGCAGGCGAACCGCCTGCGTACCTGCCTCGAGTTCGCCCGCTGGCGGCCGCAACGCCCCGGCGATTCCCTCCGGCACGGCACGCGTGGACGCGCGCTCTCCGCCGGCAACCACGCGCGTCACCAGCACCTGCCGGTCGACCAGCATTGACAGCGCGCGTCGCACGCGCAGGTCGTCGAACGGCGCGCGTCGCAGGTTGAAGCGCAGGAAACGAATGCTCTGCAGCGGCACGACGCGAACCTGCGCACCCAGCTCCTGCTGCAGGGCTTTCTGCTGTGATGGATGAAAGCCCGGCCAGCTGTTCACGTCGAGTTCGCCGGCACGAAACCGGTTCGCGAGGCCGCGCGTGTCGTCC
>JANPDV010000087.1:0-10059 GCA_031431655.1 Gammaproteobacteria bacterium
GGACGCCGGCGTCCTGGTGCGCTAGCGCATGGGGACGATGTAGCGCCCGATCGGTGCTATCTGCGGCGCACCGCGGACTGCTGGTACAACTCCACCAGCAGTCCGATTGGCGCGAGCACGCTGGCAATCTGCACTGATCCGTAGCGGGGGTCCTGGTAAGCCGTGGGGCCCGCGACCACGGTTACGTTGGCCGCCTTCGCACCTTTCAGCGTGGTGGCCAGGTCCCGCACCGGAATCGACCAACCCGCAAGACCGCGATTCGGTGGCCGCGGCGCAATGCCGGTGCCGGCCTTGCGATCCCCCACGGCGTACTCCACCAACCCCAGGTTGCCGGTGCGCACACCCTTGGCATGCAGGGTGATGTAGCGGAATCTTGGCGCGAAATTGCTCCACTCGCGGTTGGTACGCTCCTCGTAATCGAGGAAGCCCGTGAAGAACGCCTTCATTGCCTCGACGTCTTCGACGATCAGGCTCGAGTAGCCTGGCCCGCCGAGCCCGGTCGCGGCATCGAGCGTGCCGTTCTGCGGCAGGCCGTCGCCGCGGTTCAGCAGGACGAGCCGGGTATTGTCCGCGATCTCGAAGCTCGACTCCGTCACCGGGTACGGCGTGCCGTCACGCAGCTGCAGCGGATAGACATTGACCTTCGGCAGCGTGCGCTTGAACCCCAGCGCTGCCATGCGCGCGTCGACCGCAGGTACATCGCGCATGGGAAAGCCGAGAGCGTAGGGGCCCGTCTCTTCACGTTCGTAACTGGCCCGGATCACGGGCGTATCGCGATCCGGCACGATCACGAGCACGCGGATGGCGTCCGGCACCGAGGGGCGCGTCAGGCGATAGACCTGCCAGCGCATGCCGGCCGGCATGGACCAGAGCTGGCGCTGCGTCGCAAGCGTGGCGGCATCGAGCGCGAGCGGCCCGTCCATGACCATGCCGGTGCCATCGACGTAGGCGCGGCGGATGCCGGCGACGTCGCGCGTGACGACCAACGCACCCGAGAGGGGTCCGGCGTTGGCGCCGCGTGCATCGGCGATCGGATCGAGCGGATCGTTGGGCAATCGCGGCGTGTCCGCCGCGCTCGCGCCCACGGCGGCGGTCCACGCCGAGGTGGCAGCCAGAATCGCAACGCCGCTGCGCCGCACGCGGGTCTTGTCTTGATTGCGCATACGGACACTCTAACGCGCACGCACCGTGCAGGCACCGGCTTCAGTCCGACCAGTGGAACGCGGTGACGATCTAGGTAATTCCGCGTACTGACGTCGATGGTGACTGCAGCGAGCCTGCGCAGGATCAGGAGCGCGACCACGGCGACGGGAGAACGGGCATGTACATCAATTTCTGGTATCCCATGATTCGAAGCGAGGATCTCGGCCCGGATCGCCCCGAGCGCACCAAGGTGCTGGGCCTGAACTTCGCCATCTATCGCGACAGCAAGGGTCGCGCGCATGTCCTGAGCGACACCTGCGTGCATCGCGGCGGTTCGCTGGGCGGTGCCTGGCAGCTCGGCAAGGCGCCGCGCATCGTCGACGATTGCGTCGTCTGTCCGTATCACGGCTGGGAGTTCGGCAGCGATGGCGCGTGCCGGAACATCCCCTCGATCGGCTACGGCACGAAGCCACCGGGGCGCGCCAAGGTCGACTCGTATCCCACCACCGAGAAGTACGGCATCGTGTTCGCCTTCCTCGGCGACCTGCCGGAGAGCGAGCGCCCGCCGATGCTCGAGATCCCGAAATACGAGGACCCGAAGTGGCGCGCCAACTCGGTGCTGGTGCTCGAGGTCGACTACTACTACGAGCGCTCGATCGAGAACGGGCTGGACCCGGCGCACAACGAGTTCGTGCATCCCACCCACGGCTTCAAGGGCATCAACCGCGAAACGTATGCCGTGCGCGACTACGAAGTCACCGACTACGCACAGGGCTGGGGCATGTGGTTCCTGCACCGCTTCAGCTCGCCGAAGCTGGAGGACAAGACCTGGGATCAGGCGCGCACCCAGGGCGGCGACCTGTATGCCGGCAGCGGCACGCACGGGCCGGCGACGATGATCACGGAGATCAACGACGGGCCGATCCACGCGCGCAACAAGATCATCGCGCAGCAGGACATCGAGATCCTGGGAGACGTGTATCCGCCGCGCACGCCGATCAGCAACACGAAGGAAGTACTGATGCCGGCCGACAAGGCGGTGGTGGCCTATCGCGAATGGCTGGCGAAGTTCGACGATCGGGGCTGGCGCATCGACTGGGACGAGTTCACGCGGCGCAACGGCAAGGACACGGCATTCGCGATTCCGTCACCACGCCGGCGCGAGACCGGTAACTGGGTGCTGGAGCCGGTTCCAATGGTGGCGAGCCGCGCGGAGCGCAAGGCGACGCGCGCAGGCTGAGGCTCAGAACGGCTTCAGCGCGCCGAGGCCGCCGATCGTAAACAGCAGGACCCAGAGCACTGCGAGTGCCCAGGTGGCCTTGCGCATCAGCATGCGGAATTTCTCGTTGTCGGCGGCGCTGGCGCGGTCGGCGGCGATCGCGGGAATCGCGGACCGGTAGGCCTCGCGAATGTAGTGACGGACGGCGACGCCGCAGATCATGGTGCCGGCAAACAGCAGCACCTTCAGCGCCAGCCAGTTCGCGGCGTAGGGCCAGCCGCTGGCCAGCGACAGGATCGCGCTGCCCGCAAAGAACGCAATCAGTGCGTAGCGGATCCACCAGTCCCAGCGTGCCAGCGTCGCCGCCTGCGGTGTCTTGCGGCGCCAGTGCACCAGCCACATGAACCAGAACCACGCGACCGACAGGATCCACAGGACCCAGAGCCCGACGCCTTCGAGCGGCACGAGACCCATCAGCGCAGCGAGCGAGAAGCCGAGCGGCACGGACATGATCATCGCGTTGCGCACGTGCTGGTCGACGTCGAGCAGGAAATCCCAGAGCTTCATCCGCTCGGTGCCCGACAGCGAGGTGGCACGCGTCACGTAGTGGGTGAGCGCGTTGATGACGAGCTCACTGCCGAGCCAGTAGCCCATCACGAGCACGTGCGCCCAGAGCAGCAGCGGGTAGGTCATCGCCCGTCTCGCCGCAGTGCGCTACTGCGCCGCCGCGCGCGGGTTCCATGGACCCAGCGGTCGTGGATTCACCGGCTGGTGGTAGCGATGCGTCACCGCCTTCAGCGGCGTCCAGCCTTCCGGCGTGACCGCCAGCGCGAACACGCCGAACACCTGCGTGTCGAATGTCGCGCTGCGCGACCTGGTGTCGTAGCGCAACGGCGCACTGCCAGCGGGCAGGAACACCGGGTCCCAGTCTTCGCTTGCTTCGTTGTAGATGAACGCGCGCAGTCGCGACGCCTCCGCGGGCGTCAGCTTCTGCTTCGAAGACAGCGGCAGGGTGAACGTGGCCGGCCGATTGACGATGGTGCGATAGGGCCCGAAGAGGATGGCCTCGCTGACGACCCGGCTGTGTTTGGCGAGCCGTTCCACCGGCACACGTTGCGTGCCGATGTAGCCTTCGAACGTATCCCACGCGGAGACGAAGTTGTCGGCCGGATCGGTGAAGGCCCGGTACGTCTTGCCGTCGAACGACTCGGGTTCGTTCGGATGCAGATCCTTGGCGACCACCACCCGCGCGCCGCGCAGCGCGCCGGACTTCACCTCGACGGTACCGCCACCCTCGCGATCGACTGCGCCGCGCGCAACGATCGCGAGCCCCGTAGTCCTGGGAAACACGCCGAAGCGCTCCACGGCGCCGCGGATGTTCTGCGCATAGCCGACCGCGAACTCGTGCGCGAAGCGGTCGAAGGTGTCGGAGTACTGCAGATGAACCAGCGCCGGATCGTTGTCGATGCATGGCACGACCGCCGGCGAGTCGACGCGCTCGCACCAGCTCACCCAGTGCTTGCCGTTGCGGGTGTCGCTGCGCGTGTTCAGCGGAATACCCTGCATTGCGCGCACTGCCAGCAGCGGATCGCGGCCGTTGTAGTACCAGTGCGAGAGCACCGCAAGGATCTCCTTCCGGCCCTCCTTCTTGGCGGCGTCGATGTTTTCACGCAGCGTGCGGAAGCGGTTCTCCGGCTCCCTGGCCGTGAAGTCGGCAGGCGTCGCGAGCCCGTAGGAGTACCAGTTGTCCAGCCGCGCGTCGCCGCTGCGCCCTTCCGGGTTGAACCTCAACCGGTAGCGATCGCCGTAGTACGCCTCGAGGTAGCGCTTGAACGCGATGTAGTTGTTGTAGGCGTTCTCGTGATAGACCTCGCTGGACCAGGGATGCGGCGCGGAAAACGGCCCCGGCAGGGCGCGGTCAGGAAACGGCAGGCCGTACGTCGTGTACAGCACTGCCACTTCCTTGCCGGGCTGGATCTCGTCGAAGTTGGTCCTGGCGACATGCAGCAGCGCGAAGTTGTACTCCGGCGTGCGCCCGACCTGGCGCGACTGCTGGTACTCGAACGCGTTGTCGCGGCCGGCGCGGCACAGCGCCAGGTTGATGTAGCCGCGGGTCATGAAGTTGTTGGCGTAGTTGTTGTTGTCGGTGGTCTCGCGGGCCAGTACCACCTTGCGGAAACCCTCGCGTGCAAAGTCCACCGCGACCTCGTCCTCGCTGCGAGTCTGATACTCGGTGGGCGCATAGGCGCCGAAGCGCACGTCGACCTGGTCTCCGAACAGCTCACGGACTGTGCGAATGGTCGCGGCCTCGATGTGCTGCGTTGCCGGCGAGAGTCGCGGCGTCAGGTCCTCATAGAGGATGCTCATGTCGGTGATCGCGCCGGCCCAGGAGATCTCGTCGGCATCGCGAATGCCGTTCGGCATCGGCGGAATCCTCACCGCGTCGGGCGCAGGCGCGGCCGGCAGCGCGGTGACTGCGCCGACTCCCGCGCCCGCCGCGGCGCCCGAGGGTCGCTGGCCCGGTGCCATCGGCATCGCGCCGATCATGAACACACCGTCGAGGTAGTTGGTGCCATCGCGCGGGTCCAACGCCCAGAACGAGCGCGCCAGCGGGCGCGGCACGTCCCTCGCCGGCACCACGATGCCCGGGACGTCTGGCACATCCTTCACCGCGAGCTTCACGGCAGGGTCGTACAGCGCTTCGTACATGGTGCCGTCCCTGGACAGGCGGTACAGGCCGATGGAGTCGTAGGCGGTTTCCAGTCCCCTGGTCTTCACGCCAAGCGCGTAGGGCGTGAGTCCTAAGAATTGCTTGAACCCCGGCGGGCCGATGTAGTACCTGGCGCAGGGATCGTCCGGCCCCTGCAGCGGCGGCCCGAAGCTGCGCTTGACGACCTCGCGGCGATACAACGGGTCGATGCCTTCCGGCTCGGCCCAGTCGGTAATCAGCACGCCAATGCGATCGGCGTTCGAAACGGCAGCGGGCCGAGGCGCGGCGCCTGCAGCCGCTCCGACCGGTTCTGCGGCATCGAGCGCCGTGGCACTGCCGAACACGAGCAGCGAGGTTGCGCACAGCAACGGCAGCTGGCGGAACGGATGGGTCGAGGGAGGCTGCAGCATGGAATCGTGCCCCGAAACGCGAGGCAGCGATGATGCAGCGCGCTGCGCTCAGCTACGCGGGGTCTTGGGCGCGCGCGGCCGTCTCGTGGAGCCGCGGGATGCCGTGGCGCCAGCCGGGGACGCGCCGCCGGCGCTGCCGGACCCCTTGCCGTCGCCCGAATCCGGCTGCGCCACGGGCTCGGCGCTGAACGGGCCGCTGCCGGGCCCTGCGCCAGCGCCCGCCGCGCTACCCGAACCGGCGCTCGGCGCTGTACCGCCGGCGCCCGGAGTTTTGCCGCGGAATGCCGCAGTGAGGTTTTCCTGCATCTGCTGCCACAGCACGAGATTGTGCTGAGCGAGATCCGTCATCGAGCCGAGCGGCGAGCCGCTCATCATCTTGGAGAGCTGGCTCTGCATCGACTGCTGCTGGTTGACGAAGGTGGCGACGCTCTGGTCGAGGAAGCGGCCCATGAAACCCTGCATCGCGTCACCATAGAAGCGGATGATCGACTCGAGCGTTGCCGTGGAGAGTATCGGTTGTCCGAACTGCTCCTGGTCCGCGATGATCTGCAGCAGGATGGCGCGCGTCAGGTCTTCGCCGGTCTTGTCGTCGACGATCTTGATCTTCTCGCCCTGGATGATCAGCTTGCGCAGGTCGTCCAGCGTGACGTGGCGGCTGGCCACCGCGTCGTAGAGACGGCGGTTGGCATATTTCTTGATGACGCGCTCGGCGGGCATGGGGAAATTCTAGCGTGTGCCAAATGAAGAAGGGGCGGCACACCGGACCCGTGTCCGACACACCGCCCCTCGAGGGGGACGAGGCCGGTCGCGCTGCCCCAGTGCAGGGCGACGCGAACGGCCGAGAGCCGGTCGCTCAGGCCCGCTTGCGAACGACCGAGACGATCTCTTCGTTCGCGGTTTCCATCCACTTGCCGATTTCGGACTGGGTGGAGGTGGCGAGCTTCATCCACTCGTTCGAGCGGGCCGTCTGGCGGCCGAAGAACTCGGTGGCCAGCTGCGTCTGCTTGGCGGTGAGCTGCTGCAGGTCCTTGGCGCCGGCGGCGGCACGGGCCTGGGCCAGGCCGAATTCCAGCGTCTCGCCGGCCACTTCATACTGGTGGCGAGCGGCGCGCTCGGCAGTGCGCACGGCCCACTCGTTGAACTCGGCGAGCGGCGCGAAGGCGCGCTTCTGGAACTCGAAGAAGGCGTTGAAATCGGTGGGGGTCTTCTGGGCCATGGTGGCGGTACTCCGGTTGCGAATGACTTCATTCTAGCCACGTTTTGTATGCGGTGCAATAAAAACCGGCGCCAGCGGAGCGCAGCTCTGTTCGGACCATATCTCATTGTTTTATATGAAAAATAATTTCTATAATAGTTTCTGGTCGATGAGGATACCCTTCTTTTTTTGCGTTGCGCACACGATCTGGAGCGATCCGTGAACGCGCCGGACGGGGCTGCTGCGGCCGCCGCGGAGGCGTTCCGCGCGAGCGCGCAGGCGTTCAACGACACGGCGATGCTGCTGTTCGAGGCGGCACGACAGGCCGCGACGCAGGCCGATCCCGCCGAGCGCGCGCGCCAGTTCAGCGCGGCCCTGCAGGGCGTGCAGCCGCAGATTTCGGCGCTGTGGGCAGCGGGCCCCTGGGGGGCGGCCAACTGGGCCGGACCCGCGTGGCAGGCGCCGGGCGCGGCTGGCAGCGCGATTGGCGCCGCGCCCGCCTCACCAGCCGCAATGGGCCCAACGCGGGAGCAACAGCTCGCGTTGCAGCGCCTGCAGCAGTTGACGATGCAATATGTTCAACAGCAGGCGGCGCTCAGCACGCGCTGGGGCGAGGTGCTGCAGCGCGCATTGCAGCAGCTCGGCGAGCGCATCGCCTCGGGCTGGGCCCCGGGCGCTCCGCCGCCGGAGCCGCGCGCCCTGTACGACGCCTGGATCGAATGCGCCGAGGCCAACTTCAGCGCAGCGGCGCACAGCCCCGAGTGGATCGACGCGCAGACCGCCCTCGCCAACACCGGCGCGCAGCTGCGACTCGAGCAACGTGCCCTGCTCGAGTCGGCCGCAAGGCAACTGGACCTGCCGACCCGGGCCGAACTCGATGCCGTGCATCGACAACTGCGCGCGCTGCAGGCGGAACTGCGCGCTGCACGCGCGCCGCAGCCCGCTCCACGCCCAGCCCGCGCGCGCAAGCCGACGCGACGATGAGCCGTTCCCAGGTCAGCGCGGAACAACTGGCGCGCGCGGCCGCCGCGTTGAGCGCCGCGCAAAGTGCCGAGGCAGGCACGTCCTCGCGACAAATCGTCTGGCAGGCCGAGAAGGTGACGCTGCACCGGTATGAGCCGCTGGCGAAACCCGCCGGACTGGCACCGGTGCTGATCTGCTACGCCCTGGTCAATCGGCCCTACATGCTGGACCTGCAGCCGGACCGCTCGCTGATCCGGCGGCTGCTGGAGCGCGGACTCGACGTTTACCTGCTGGATTGGGGCTATCCGGACCGGGCCGATCACCTGCTGGAGCTGGACGACTACATCAGCCGCTTCCTGCACGGAGCCGTGCAACACGTTCTCGACCAGCACGGCATCGCCAGCCTCAACCTGCTCGGCGTCTGCCAGGGCGGTGCGTTCAGCCTGTGCTACTCGGCGCTGCACCCGGCGCGAGTCCGCAACCTGATCACGATGGTGACCCCGGTGGACTTCCAGACACCGGAGAACCTGCTGTCGAAATGGATGCGCGGCATCGACGTCGACGCGCTGGTCGACGCCACGGGCAACGTGCCCGGGGAGCTGTTGAACGCGGCGTATCTTTCGCTGATGCCGTTCCGGCTCACGCAGCAGAAATACGTCGGACTGCTCGACATGCTCGACCAGCCGCAGCAGCTCGAGACTTTCATGCGGATGGAGCGCTGGATCTTCGACAGCCCGGACCAGGCCGGCACCGCGTTCCGTCAGTTCGCCAAATGGTGTTTCCAGGAGAACCGGCTGATCCGCGGCACGCTGGTGCTGGGCGGCCGCGCGGTCGACCTGCGGCAGATCGTGCAGCCCGTGCTGAACATCTTTGCGCGCCAGGATCACCTGGTCCCGCCGTCGGCATCGATTCCGCTGGCGCGGTACATCGGTTCGCAGGACTACAGCCCGCTCGAATTGGACGTTGGCCACATCGGGATGTACGTTAGCGGCAAAGCACAACAGCAACTGCCTGAGGCGATCTTCCTATGGCTCAAGGCGCGCCCATGAAACCCGATTCCTCCGCTGCAGCCATCGTGGCTACCGGCGCCGCTGCCGCCGCGCTCGATGCTCTGCGCGCGCGACTCGGCCAGGAAGTCCATGTGTCGGACTGGCTGCAGGTGACCCAGGAACGCATCAACGCGTTCGCGAGCGCCACCGACGACCCGCAGTGGATCCACACCGATCCCGAGCGCGCCGCGCGCGAGTCGCCGTATGGCGCGCCGATTGCGCATGGCTACCTCACGCTGGCGCTGCAGATTCCGCTGCGCGGCCTGGTGGACAGCACGAAGCCGTTCGTGCCTGGCGTGCGCAATGTCGTCAACTACGGGCTGAACAAGCTGCGCTTTCCGAACGCGGTGCGCGTGGGTTCGCGTATCCGTGGACGCTTCACGCTGAGCTCGGTCGAGGCGGTGGCGCCGACGGTACTGCAGATCGCGGAGCAATACACCGTCGAGATCGAGGGGCAGGCGAAACCGGCCTGCAGCGCCGAGAGCATCATGCGGCTGCAGTTCTGAACGCAGTGGAGCGCCATGACACTGCGTCCACGATGGCTGTTGATCGGAATCCTGGTGCTCGCCGTTGGCGCGGTAACTACTCGGTGGGGCTTGCTCGAGTACCGAGCCTGGCAACGCACGCACCTGCCGGGCCCCACGTTCGCCGCCCGCGAGCGCGGCACGGGCTCAGCCACGCTTCGCTGGGCGCCGCTGCCGCGGGAGGCGCGCTCCGACGATACCAATCCCGATCCGGTGGTGGGCTTTCGCATCTACCTCGGACGCACGCCCGAGACACTGGGCCTGGCCGCCGTCGTCCCCAGGGCCTCGGCTTCGAGCCACAAGATCAAGGACCTCGCGAAGGGTCGACACTACTACGCGATAACGACCTACACCCGACTCGGCATAGAGAGCGAACGCTCCGAGATCGTCAGCAAGGACGTCCCTTGACGACGGCGACCGGGCGCCACCGCGCCGGGTGACATCCGGCAGCACGCCCGCAGCGACCAAGCCGCGCTGGGGATTCATCGGCCTGCTCGGTGCGGCCAGTGGCCTGTCGGCTTTCGGCATGGCCAGCGTCGTACCGATCCTGCCGTCGCTCGAGCGGGCATTGGGCTCGGATTACGCCAGCCTGCAGTTCGTGGTGTCCGCCTACCTGCTGGGCCTTGGCCTGTTCCAGCCGGTGCAGGGCGTGCTGTGCGACCGGTTCGGTCGACGCCCCGTGTTGCTGTGCGGTTTCGCAGTGTTCGCGGTTGCGAGCCTGCTCGCGAGCCTGGCGCCGTCGCTTGCGCTGCTGGTGCCGGCGCGCTTCCTCCAGGCCATGGGCGTCAGCGTGGCCACCGTCGTATCGCGCGCGATCGTGCGCGACTCCTATGCGCCGGAGCCGGC
>JANPDV010000088.1:0-6086 GCA_031431655.1 Gammaproteobacteria bacterium
AGCCAGGACGGCTGGCGGGTCGAGTATCCGGATTATGTTCAAACTGACGGCGGGCCGAGGCCGCGCCGGGTTGTCGCCAGCCGCGCGCAGGCCCGGGTGCGACTGGTGGTGGAATCCTGGGCCCCGAATCGGGACTGAACCATGAGTTCAACCTGGTGGGCGGCGCCCGCGAAGCTAAACCTGTTTCTTCATATCAACTCCCAACGCATTGATGGGTATCATGAAATTCAGACCGTCTTTCAGCTGCTAAGGCTGGCGGACCGGCTCGCGTTCGAACCTCATCCGGAGCCGGGGGTGGTCGAGCGCGAGGTTGCCGCTGCCGACGGGACGGAGCCGGCGCACGAACTCGCGGCGCTGCCTTCAGATCAGGATCTGACTGTCCGCGCCGCCCGCGCGCTGCAGGCCGCGGCGGGAGTGCGCCAGGGTGTGCGCATCCGCATCCGCAAGGTCCTGCCGCTCGGCGGCGGCCTCGGCGGCGGCAGTTCGAATGCCGCGACGACGCTGCGGGTGCTGAACCATCTCTGGGGGGCGAACTTGTCCGTCGACGCCCTGGCCGCGCTCGGTCGCACGCTCGGTGCGGACGTCCCCGTGTTCGTCCGCGGTGAGTCCGCCTTCGGCGAGGGCGTCGGTGAGCGCCTGACGCCTCTCGCGTTGCCGCCGCGCTGGTTCCTGGTGCTGCACCCGGGGGTCGCGGTCAGCACCCGCGAAGTGTTCCAGGCTTCTGAATTGACACGAAATTCCCCCCTCATCACAATACGCGCCCTGGCGTTCTCGGAGACTCGCAACGACTGCGAGTCAGTCGTGCGGGCGCGCCATCCGCAAATTGCTGATGCGCTGGACTGGTTGTCGCGGCATGCTGCCGCGCGGCTGACCGGTACCGGTGCCTGCGTGTTCGCGCCCTTCGAGACCGCTGCCGCCGCCGAACGTGTCGCCGCGCGGGTACCGAAGGCCTGGCGGGCGTTGGTGAGCCAGGGAGTTGCGCGTTCGGAGTTGCTGACTCAACTCGCAGCGGCAGGTTGGCCATAGACCGATTGGAGACAACGGGCATCTGCTGGGGTGTCGCCAAGTGGTAAGGCAGCGGGTTTTGATCCCGCCATTCGGAGGTTCGAATCCTTCCACCCCAGCCAATCGCGCGCAGTCGTGACGGGCGCGCGGACTTGAGACTTGAGCAAATCGAGGCGGTCAGTTGAGCGACGATCAGACATTCGCGCTGTTTTCCGGTAACGCCAATCCCGTGCTCGCGCAGGAAGTGGCGCGGCATCTCATGGTGCCGCTCGGGCGCGCGTCCGTCGGTCGCTTCAGCGACGGCGAGATCAACATCGAGCTGATCGAGAACGTCCGCGGCCGCGATGTATTCATCGTCCAGCCCACCTGTCCGCCGGTCAACGACAACCTGCTCGAGTTGCTGATCATGGCCGACGCCTGTCGGCGCTCATCGGCGCGCAGCGTCACCGCCGTGGTGCCGTACTTCGGCTATTCACGCCAGGACCGCCGCCCGCGCGCCACCCGCTCGGCGATCTCGGCCAAGCTGGTGGCGAACATGGTGGCCGGTGCCGGCGTCAGTCGTCTGCTCACCATCGACCTGCACGCCGACCAGATCCAGGGTTTCTTCGACATTCCGGTCGACAACGTCTATGCATCGCCGGTCCTGCTGGGCGATGCCTGGAAATGCGGCTACAAGGACATGATCGTGGTGTCGCCCGACGTCGGCGGGGTGGTGCGAGCCCGCGCGCTGGCCAAGCGCCTCGACGACGTCGAGCTCGCCATCATCGACAAGCGCCGGCCGCGGCCGAACGAATCCAAGGTGATGAACATCATCGGTGAAGTGCAGGGCAAGACCTGCATCCTGGTCGATGACATGGTCGACACGGCCGGCACGCTCTGCCAGGGCGCGCAGGCGCTCAAGGACGAGGGCGCGGTACGCGTGGTGGCCTACATCACCCATGCGATCCTGTCGGGCAGCGCCGTGGAGCGCATCTCCAAGTCGGCGCTCGATGAACTGGTCGTCACCGACACCATTCCGCTGAGCGCGGCCGCGAAGCAGTGCAGCCGCATCCGGCAGCTGTCGGTCGCCGGCCTGCTCGGTGAGACGATCCGGCGTATCCGCGACGAAGAGTCCGTGAGTTCGCTCTATATCGACTGAGCGCCGACCAGAGTTTTTCCCCGCTGTAGGCCACTTCAGGAATCACGGCCGAAGGCATCACCAGCAATGGAAGTTGAGGAGTTTGAGCCATGAAGATTTCATTCGAACTGTCCGCCGAGTTTCGTGACAACCAGGGCAAGGGCGCCAGCCGCCGCCTGCGTCACGCCGGGCGCGTGCCCGCCATCCTCTACGGCGGCAAGCGCGATCCGCGGCAGTTGACGCTGAACCACGAGAAGCTCGTCACGCTGATCGGCAACGAGAAGTTCTACTCATCGATCATCAACCTGAAGGTCGGTGACGTCTCGCAGGCGGCCATCATCAAGGACGTGCAGATGCACCCGGCGCTGAACCGCGTGCAGCATGTCGACCTGCAGCGCGTGCAGGAGACCGAGAAGATCCGCATCCGCCTGCCGATCCACTTCAAGGGCGAGGCGGCCTCGCCGGGCGTGAAGTCGCAGGGCGGTGTCGTCTCGCATCGCATCGCCGACGTCGAGATCACCTGCCTGCCGAAGGATCTGCCCGAGACACTGGAGCTGGACCTCTCGCAGATGAAGCTCAACGAGAGCAAGTACCTCACGGACCTGCCGCTGCCAGCCGGCGTCGCGCTGACGTCGATGAAGCAGGGCAAGAACGCGGTGGTGGTGTCCATCCACAGCCCGCGCGCCGAGGAGCCCGAGGCCGTGGCGGTCGAGCCCACGGCGGTGGCGGCCGCTGCCGCACCGGCGGCCGAAGGCGCCGACGCCAAGAAGGATGCCGGCGGCAAGAAGGACGCTGGCGCCAAGAAGGACGCCGGCGCCAAGAAGGACGAGCCGGCCAAGAAGGAAGGCGGCAAGAAGTAACACTCGCGATCCGGGTGGGCGGGCTGTTGCGGTCGGCGCTATGCCGACCAGCAGCCCGCTCGCCGCGCGCGACGTGAGTTCCTATCCCCTCAAGGTCATCGTCGGGCTCGGCAATCCGGGCGCCGAGTACGCGCGTACGCGCCACAACGCCGGCTTCTGGCTGGTGGATGAGCTGGCGCGGCGCCATCGCGGCACCTTCCGCCTGGAGAGTCGCCATCGCGCCGAGCTCGCGCGCATCGGCCTCGCCGGACAAGACGTCTGGCTCGCGAAGCCGATGGAGTACATGAACCGCAGCGGCGGCCCGACGCAGAGCGTGCTGGGGTTCTTCAAGGCGCTGCCGGCCCAGCTGCTGGTGGTGCACGACGATGTCGACCTGCCGATCGGCGCGGCGCGACTCAAGCAGGGTGGCGGGCACGGTGGGCAGAACGGGCTGCGCGATCTCATCGCCCATCTCGGCCCGGACTTCCTGCGCGCCCGCATCGGAGTGGGCCACCCCGGCGACAAGAACCTGGTTGCCGATTACGTCCTGCATCGCGCGCCCGCCGACGAGGAACGACAACTGGTCGCAGCTGTCGACGCGGTCGCCGATGTCCTGCCCCTGCTGCTCGAACAAGGCCTGCAGAAAGCCATGCACCGCCTGCACACCACTCCGGAGCCAAACTGATGGGAATCAAATGCGGCATCGTCGGCCTGCCCAATGTCGGCAAGTCCACGCTGTTCAACGCCCTGACGCGGGCGCAGATCGCGGCCGAAAACTACCCGTTCTGCACCATCGACCCGAATGTCGGCGTCGTGCCCGTGCCGGACCCGCGGCTGGAACAGCTCGCGGCGATCGTCAGCCCCGAGAAGATCCTGCCGACCACGGTCGAGTTCGTCGACATCGCCGGCATCGTCAAGGGCGCCTCCGAAGGCGAGGGCCTGGGCAACAAGTTCCTCGCCAACATCCGCGAGGTCGACGCGATCGCGCACGTGGTGCGCTGTTTCGACAACGACGATATCGTGCATGTGTCCGGGCGCGTCGACCCGCT
Source organism: Gammaproteobacteria bacterium (assembly GCA_031431655.1). Lineage (GTDB taxonomy): Bacteria > Pseudomonadota > Gammaproteobacteria > Steroidobacterales > Steroidobacteraceae > UBA964. The sequence goes on from JANPDV010000088.1 coordinate 4,011, forward strand.
CAACGACATCGAGATCATCAACACGGAGCTGGCATTGGCTGACCTCGACACCGCCGAGAAGGGCCTGCTGCGCGCCGACAAGGCTGCCCGCGCCGGCGACAAGGACGCCGTGCGCGCCCGCGAAGGCCTGAAGCGCGTCCGCGATGCGCTGAACGCCGGCAAGCCCGCGCGCAGCGTCGCGCTGGATGAGTTCGAGCGGCCAGCCGTGCGCGACCTGCACCTGCTCACCGCGAAGCCGGTGCTGTACGTCGCCAACGTCGACGAAAGCGGCTTCACCAACAATGCCCGCCTCGATGCCGTGCGCAGGCTGGCCGAGTCCGAGGGATCGAAGGTCGTGGCCGTGTGCGCCGCGAGCGAAGCCGAGATAGCTCAGCTCGAGGACGCCGACCGCGCCGAGTTCCTGCGCGAGCTCGGCCTGGCCGAGCCTGGCCTGAACCGCGTGATCCGCACCGCCTATGAATTACTCGGCCTGCAGACCTACTTCACCGCCGGGCCGAAGGAAGTCCGCGCCTGGACCGTGCGTCGCGGCTCGACTGCGCCGCAGGCCGCGGGCGTGATCCACACCGACTTCGAACGCGGCTTCATCCGCGCCGAGGTGATCGGCTTCGATGACTACATCAGGCTGAAGGGCGAGGGCGGCGCCAAGGAGGCGGGCAAGCTGCGGCTCGAAGGCAAGGAGTACCTCGTCCGCGAGGGCGACGTCATGCACTTCCGGTTCAACGTGTAGGCGAGCGGTCGCCGCGTTGCGCGCCCCCTAGAAGCTGAACGTCACGCGCGCGCCGTAGCTGCGCGGCGGCTCCACGAACGCATCCGCATACGGTCCGAACTGGCCGCTGGTGGTCGCGGCGAGCACCGGCTCGTTCTCCAGGTTGCGTCCCCATAGTCCCGCGCTCCACGCCGCGTCAGCCGCGTGGTACGTGAGCGAGGCGTCGCTCTTGAAGTACGCATCCTGCCGCGTGCCGCGCGCGTGCAGGAACGTGCCCCAGAACGCGCTCTCGTAGCGCGTCTCCGCGCGCGCGCGCAGGTAGCCGGCGCCCGCCGGGAAGTCGTGCTGGTAGCCGGCCGTCACGGTCCAGTCCGGCGCGTACTGCAGCGCGTAGCCGCGGAAGTCGCGGCGCGGCGTGCCGATGTTCACGTTCGCCGGCACGACGAACTCGCGGTTCCTGGCGCGCAGCCAGCCGATGCTCAGGTTGAAGCGGCCCGACGGCAGCGGCTTGAACAGCACGTCGAGCTGCGTGCCGTAGATCTCGACTTTCTGTGCGTTGAAGGTGGTGAGCAGCGTCGTGTTCAGGTTGAACGACTGCACGAACAGGTCGCGATAGTCGTAGTAGAACGCCTCCGCGTTGAGCTGCAGGCGGTCGTCGAGGAAGCGACTCTTCGCGCCGACCGTGTACGACGTGAGCTTCGCGGGCGCGACCCGGTTGCTCGCGGTCGCCGTGGACGGGAACAGGTTGTAAGTGCCCGGCTGGTACCCGGTCTGCACGGTCGCGTACAGCATCGAGCGCGCGCCCGCGTCGAGTTCCACCCCGAGCTTCCAGTCCACGGCGTTGTAGTTCTCGTCGGACGAGTAAGGCTGCCCGAACGCGGTCGCGCCGGCGCCTTCGCGCGAGTCCTGCGACACGCGGCCGCCAACCGTCAGGCGCATGCGGTCGGTGACGTCGAGCGTGGCCTGGCCGAACGCCGCGACGCCCGCCAACCGGTTGCGGGCGATGTCGGCGAGCGGGAAGCTGCCGACGACGAAGTCGCCCGAGTTCGTCACGCGATACGCGTACAGGCCTGCGAGCCACTGCCAGCGGCCGCCCGGGGCGCCGCTGAGCCGCAGTTCCTGCGTGACCTGGTCGTACTTCGCCGTGAGCAGCGCCGTGATGTTCTCAAGCCAGTAGTTGCCCGACCAGTCGAGGTGGAAGTAGGCGGGGATCCACGTAAGCGTGTTCGCACCGAGCTTCCAGCTGAGCTCCGCGCCGGTCACCAGATTCGCGTAGTCCTGCGGCGAGGCGGTCGGCGCGGTCCGCGAGATGCGGTCGTCCCACGCGTCGCCGGTATCGAAGGCCGCCGGGTCGCCACCGAACGTGCCGC
>JANPDV010000089.1:0-3409 GCA_031431655.1 Gammaproteobacteria bacterium
GGGCAGTACAACGCGCCCCTGGCTGACTCCAGGAGCTGGTACGCCCGCGCCGACGTCACGTACATCGGCAAGCGCTACGACAGCATCGCCAACTTCGCCTGGGTTCCGCCGCAGACGCGCGTCAACCTGCGGGCCGGGTTGCGTAGCGAGAAGTGGGAGTTCACCGGATACGTCACGAACCTGTTCGATGACGACACGCTCGAGTCCTCGCGCTACAACAGCGACAGCGCCGCAGATCCGACCTTCTTCCAGCTCGCTGCATCCGAGGCAGTGCTGCCCCGCAAGCGGCAGTTCGGCGTGACGGCGTCGTTCAGGTTCTAGGGCACTGAGGGGCGTCCGGGGACGATGGAGTTCCCGGACGCCCTGCGGCTGGCGCAGGGCAGAGCCGCTACGACGGCCGGTTGAGCCGCGTTTTTTCTTCGGAGTTCCGCCTTGCCGATCAACCGCCGGAGTTTCGTCGCTTCATCCACCGCTGCTGCCCTCGCCGCCAGTCTGTCGCGCGGTGCCTGGGCAGCCGGCAACGGCGATCCAGACGTAATCGTCATGGGCGCAGGCCTCTCCGGCCTCGAGACGGCGCTGACGCTCGAAGAGAACGGCCTCAAGGTGCTGGTGCTGGAAGGCCGCAAGCGCATCGGCGGCCGCGTATTCACCCTGTTCGACGTTGCGGGACACCCGGAAGTCGGTGGCAATTCCATCACGTCGGCCTACGGCCGCTGTTTCGCCGCCGGAACGAAGTATGGCGTCGAGGTCGTGAATCTCACGCCGCTGGTCACCGATGGCCTGGGTCAGGAAATCTTCATCGACGGCGAGCACGTCAAGAGCCAGGCCTGGCGCAGCCATCCGCGCAACCCTTTTTCCGACGACATGAAGAAGCTGCTGCCCTGGAGCTGGTTCGAGGCGATGTTCCGCAGGCACATGCCGTTCAAGGACGTCGAGAACTGGCACGATCCGGTGTACGCGAAGTACGACATCTCGGTGCATGAGTTCCTGACCTCCCACGGCGCGACCGACGCCATGATCAGGCTTGGTTTCGACACCAACATCTCGTACGGCACCACTGCCTACAACGTCTCGCTGCTCACCATGGCCTTCGCCGACTACTGGCGGGAAGTGAACCGCGCCAAGGGTATCGCTGACTCGACGAACAGAGCCGCGAATCCAGCGTTCGCATCCTATAAAGGCGGCAACCAGAAACTGCCGATTGCGATGGCCAACAGGCTCCGCGGCGATGTGCTGCAAGGCAAGCGCATCATCGGCATCGACATCAGCCCGACGGGCGGCAAGGTGACCTGCGCCGATGGCACGAGTTATCGCGCGAAGGCCATCGTCTGCACGATGCCTTTTTCGACGCTGCGAAACGTGCCGATCAACCCGCTGCCAGACCCCGTGCAGCAGCGCGCGATCACGACCCTCGGCTACATTCCGATCACGCAGTTCCACGTCGTGGCGAAGAAACCCTTCTGGGAGGCGGACGGCCTGTCGCCCTCGATGTGGACCAATGGGCCTCTCGGCAACGTGCTGGCGCAGCGACTCCCCGCCACGTTGCGGCAGATCGACAGCCTGACCGTCTGGTGCCGCGGCGCCAACGGCCAGTTCATCGATCGGTTCGGCGTCGAAGAGGGCAAGCGCATCATCCTCGACGAATTCGCCAGGCTGCGTCCGGCATCGAAGGGTGTGCTCGAGGTGGCTGCGGTGCACTCGTGGACCACCGACCCTTTCTCGGCAGGCGACTGGGCGATCTTCGAACCGGGGCAGGTCAGGGACTTCCAGAAGACGATGGCGAGGCCACATCAGCGCCTGTTCTTCGCCGGCGAGCACACTGCGGTCGGCAGCCGCGGCATGGAAGGCGCATTCGAATCCGCCGAGCGCGTCTCGCTCGAGGTGCTCGGCGCGATCAGCTGAAGTGGCGTCCTGCTCAGGGACGCGGGATTGCTGCCAGGACTTTGTCAGCCAGATAGTCCGCGAGCCGCGGGTCATCGTCCATCGGGGCCCACAGGCTCCAGGTTCCGCGGTACTGGCCCTGTACCGGTCGATCGTTGTCGGGCGGGCCGTCCTCGGCGCGATAGCCAAGATGGCCGTATGCCGGGATGTCAAAGGTCAGCGCGGGGTCGAAAGGACTGATCGGACGGTCCAGCGGCGACTGGCGTCGCTCCGGATAGGGCTGCCCGGGGCCGCAGCCGCCCAGTCGATAGCAGCACTCGCGTGTGCCTGATTGCAAGCCCTCGATGCGGCACAGCCGCGGCGCCGTCACAGGCCAGCGCTCGGCGAACGGGTTGCCGAAGCCGGGCCAGCGCGGCTCGGTCACGTCGTTCGCGGGACGGAAGGAGCGGGAGCCGATTTCCTTGGCGATCTGATTGGGCAACTCGATCAGGCTGGGCGAGGCGCTGATGATGACGTGCGGGAACACCACGACGATGTGCCGCGCGCCTGCGGCCCGCAGCTGGTCGAGCGCGTCCCAGTATCGATGCCCCCAGGGCGCAGCGGGCATGCGCTGCGCGGTCTCGTAGAGGAATGCATGGCCGATGTCCTCGCCACGCATGGCGCGGTTCCGTTCGACGAACTTGGTGCCCGGCTCGGCGATTCCCATCCAGCCGCCCACCACCCGCTCCGGCTTGAGGCCCGGCGCACGCTCCACCAGCGCCTTGCGCAGGTTTTCCATCACGACCACGGTGTCGTCGATCTTCGGATCGAAGACCTCGAAGCCAGGATAGATGCCGTGATTGAACAGCAGGATGCCGGTGTCCGCCGGCGACACGTCGGGATTGAAGGCGCCGAGAATGCCGTCCGCCACGAGGTGGGCATAGGCCGGATCGTCGGTGACGGGATTGCCACGGCCCGCGAGCGGCACCACTCGGTCCGCGACCGGCGGACCGAGTGATCGGGTCCAGTTGGCCGGGTTGGTCGGATACGACTCATCGAGCAAACCGGTGGGATCATTGACCCATAGCAGCGGCACCGTCCTGCCGGTGCCGCGCAGGGCCGCGTCGCGGGCCAGGCGGGCAAATCGCAGCACATCGTGGGTCTTGCTGAAGCGCATGCCGCCGACGGTGGTGTCGACCAGCACCAGCATTTCGGCGCCGGCGGCGAGCAGCCGCTCCACGGGCCCATCGACGTCGTACCTCTTCGGGTCGCAGTTCGGCCAGCGCGAGTCGGGCGGCCGCCCGCCGTCAGTCAGGCTGCCGCAGTAGGTGATCGCAGCCGGCGCCTGGCCAGCGCGGTTGTAGACGAACCGCGGGTACGGCAGGTGCCGCACTTCGGTGGTGCCGGCAATCCAGCTGGCCCAGTCGGTGATGATCTCGAGCCCGCGCGATCGGCCGCGTGCCGCCAGCACCCGACCCAGCCGCGCCGCCTGGGCGGTGGTGACTGCGGGCGTAGGATCCCAGCCACCGACTCGGCTCATCATGAACAT
>JANPDV010000090.1:0-7275 GCA_031431655.1 Gammaproteobacteria bacterium
GTGCCGACAAAGGCGGTAAAGCCAAAGAACCAACCGCGACCCGCCACGGGAAAGACTGCGGTTTCGATCAGCGAACGTTTAATCACTATCAAGGCCCTCGATACGAGCCGAAATAATACGGCATTAAGTCGAGTGCCGAAGCACGCCGGAGCGGACCCGGTTCACAGAAAAGCGACGTGCGCCGGCCAGGGGCACGCCGCTTTCCGGTCAGGTGTGCGCCGCTTCACCGGCGCGGACTGGGCTGCCCGCGACTGGCGTTGCCGGACGGCGCAGCGACAGCCGGGCCGACAGCCGGGCGGCGTGGTCCCAGGTCGACCCGGATGTTGGCGCGATTGCGCTCGATGACTTTCGGGCCGATGCCCTTTACGAGTGCGAGGTCATCGGCTGAACGGAATGGCCCGTTCCGGGTGCGATGCGCGACGATGGCCTGCGCCCGGACCTCCCCGATGCCGACCAGCGAACGGGACAGGGTTGCCGCATCGGCGGTGTTGATATTGACGACGTCGGCGTGCAGCACCCCTGCAAACACCAGGAAGAAGGCTGCACACAACTGCAGGACACGGGATCTTGAAATCATCGGATGCTCCTCGCCGGACCCGGCGTGATTGGCGCGGACCGGATGGCCCGCGAGGAGCAAAACTACGGCTCCGGGCTGCGCAGGGCGTAGCCGGGAATCTGCCGCAGTTGTGTGGATTTGCAGCTGCGAGGCAGCAGGTGCCTCGACAGTCGTCCAGCGCCGTCAATCGCGAATCGGCTTGTCCTGGCCGTCATTGACCCGCTCGCGAAGATCCTTGCCGGGCTTGAAGTGCGGCACGTACTTGCCGGACAGCGCCACCGCCTCGCCTGTCTTGGGGTTGCGGCCCTGGCGTGGCGGACGAAAGTGCAGCGAGAAACTGCCAAAGCCACGGATCTCGATGCGCTCGCCCGTCGCGAGGGCGTCGCTCATGATCTCGAGCATCTGCTTCAGCGCAAGCTCGACATCTTTCGCCGGCAGATGCTTCTGCTTGGCTGAAATTATTTCTATGAGTTCCGACTTTGTCATGGGCCGCCCCTCGAGCTCCCCCGTGCCCGACTGGCGCCCCGGCCTTGCGACCGGGGCGCCCCAGCCTCAATTGGTTCGGTCCCGATCGTTCTTGATCTGAGCCTTGAGCAACTCACCCAGGCTGGTGCCCGAGGTGCCGCTCTGCTCAGAACGATAGCTCTGAACGGCTTCGGCTTCTTCGTGTGCTTCCTTGGCCTTGATCGACAGCGAGATCGTGCGCGTCTTGCGGTCGACGCCCATGAACTTGGCTTCGATCTCCTCGCCGACCTTGAGCACGGTCCGCGCATCCTCGATGCGGTCCCGACCCAGTTCTGACGAGCGCAACTGGCCTTCGATGCCGTTGCCGAGGTCGACGATAGCGCCACGAGCATCGACTTCGCGAATGACACCGCGCACGACCGTGCCCGTGGGGTTGTCGGCGATGTAGCCCGAGAACGGGTCCTTGGCGAGCTGCTTGATGCCCAGGCTGATCCGTTCACGCTCCGGGTCGATCGACAGCACCATCGCTTCGATGGTCTGGCTCTTCTGGAAGTTGCGCACCGCCTCTTCGCCCGCAACATCCCAGGAGATGTCGGACAGATGCACGAGACCGTCGATGTTGCCGGCGAGGCCGATGAAGATCCCGAAGTCGGTGATCGACTTGATCTGGCCCGACACCTTGTCGCCACGATTGAAGTTCTCTGCGAACTCACGCCATGGGTTCTGCTGGCACTGCTTGAGGCCGAGGCTGATGCGACGACGTTCTTCGTCGACGTCGAGCACCATGACTTCGACTTCCTGGCCGGTCTGCACGGCCTTGGCAGGGTTGACGTTCTTGTTGGTCCAGTCCATCTCGGAAACGTGGACCAGGCCTTCGACGCCGTCTTCGATTTCGACGAATGCACCGTAGTCGGCAATGTTGGTGATCTTGCCGAACACACGGGTATTGGGCGGGTAGCGCCGCGCAATGTTCTCCCAGGGGTCTGCGCCGAGCTGCTTGAGGCCGAGGCTCACGCGCGACCGCTCGCGATCGAAGCGCAGGATGCGCACGTTCACTTCGTCGCCGACCTTGACCACTTCGGACGGATGCTTGACACGCTTCCAGGCCATGTCGGTGATGTGCAGCAGGCCGTCGATGCCGCCGAGGTCGACGAATGCACCGTAGTCGGTCAGGTTCTTGACCGTACCCAGCACGACCGAGCCCTCCTGCAGGTTGTCCATCAGCGCGGTGCGCTCGGCGGAGGATTCCAGCTCCACGACTGCACGACGGGAGACAACGACGTTGTTGCGCTTCTGGTCGAGCTTGATGACCTTGAACTCGAGGGGCTTGTTCTCGAGGTAGCTGGTGTCGCGCACCGGGCGCACGTCGACCAGCGAGCCCGGCAGGAACGCGCGGACGTGCTCGATCTCTACGGTGAAACCACCCTTGACGCGGCCGGTGATGACACCGATGACAATCTCGGACTTGTTGAATGCCTCTTCGAGGCGGGTCCAGGTGCGGGCGCGCTTGGCTTTCTCGCGCGACAGGCGGGTTTCGCCGGTGCCGTCTTCGACGGCGTCCAGGGCAACCTCGACCTCGTCACCAACCTTCACCTCGATCTCGCCGCGCTCGTTGCGGAACTGGTCCGCAGAGATGACGGCCTCGGACTTCAGGCCCACGTTGACCACGACCGCCTCATCGGAGACGTGGACCACGCTGCCGACCAGGATCATCCCCGGGCGGATGCGCTGGTTGGCCAGGCTTTGCTCGAACATCTGGGCAAATGATTCAGACATAGACTCTCTCGCGCGAATTCTTGGCCGCGCTGACCGTCACCGTTGACTCCGGTCCTGGAGCCATCGGGGCTGCTTGAAAACGGCCCGGCTTCCTTGCCGTGGCCGACCTGTAGAACCTCGCCTTTCGCGATCCTGGTCTTATCGGACCACCGACGCGGCTAGCGCCAGAGACCCCGCGACCGTCCAAGCCGAAGGACGTGCTCGACGACCTGCCCGGCCGTCATGCCGGTCGAATCGACCAGGATGGCATCCGAAGCAGGCCGCAACGGCGCCACGCTGCGGGTGGAATCCCGCTGGTCGCGCTCGGCTATCTCCCGCGAAAGGGCGGCAAGACTAACAGCGGACCCCTTGTCTTTCAACTGCTTATGGCGACGGAGGGCCCTTTCCTCGGCACTCGCATTGAGGAAGACCTTGAGCTCCGCGGCCGGGAAAACCACCGTCCCCATGTCGCGTCCGTCCGCCACCAGACCGGGGGGCTGGGCGAAATCCCGTTGTCGCTGCAACAGCGCCTCACGGACCTCCGGCCAGACCGCCACCCGTGAAGCCCCCTGCCCCGCCTCCTCGGAACGCACCTCTGCAGTTACGTCGGTGCCCCCAAGGTCGATGAGCTCGGACCCGTCAGGGTGGGAGCCAAACCGCACGCCCATCTCCCGCGCCAGCGCGGCGTGGCCGGCCCGATCTTCGCCGGCCAATGCGGCATTGCGCCCGATCAGCGCTGTGAGCCGGTAGAGCGCGCCGCTATCCAGCAGATGCCAGCCGAGCTGGCTGGCAACCGCCCGACTTACGGTGCCCTTGCCCGATCCGGACGGGCCGTCGATCGTCAGCACCGGGACTGAAAGCGCCCCGCTCACGCGCCGGGCACATCCGCGTCGGTTTCTTCAAGGTCCATGCCAACCGCACGAGCCAGCGCGACGAACGGCGGGAAAGAGGTCGCCACGTTCGCCGTATCGAGCACCGCAAGCGGCCCCGCGGCACGCAGCGACGCGACCGCGAAGGACATGGCGATCCGATGATCGCCGTGGCTGTCGACGCGGCCGCCCTGGAAGGCCGGGCCGTCGGTCCTGGGCCGTCCCCAGATGCGCATGCCGTCCGGCTTGAGTTCGTGGCGTACGCCCAGCGCGGCCAGGCCGGCCGCCATCACGGCGAGGCGGTCGCTTTCCTTGACGCGCAATTCCTCCGCCCCGCTGAGATCCGTAACCCCCTCGGCGCAGGCCGCCGCGATGAACATCACCGGCAGTTCGTCGATCGACAGCGGTACGAGGTGCGGCGGCACCGTGATGCCGCGCAGCGCAGAAGGCCGCACCCGAAGGTCTGCGCGTGGCTCCTCACCCGCCGCGGCCACCGGTTGCACGTGGATGTCGGCACCCATCGCGCTGAGGATCTGCAGCAGACCGGTGCGCGTCGGGTTCATCCCGACACCGCGCAGGGTCAGGCCGTCGCCCGACGCGATCGCCCCTGCCACGAGGAAGAACGCAGCCGACGAGAAGTCGCCGGGGACATCGACCCGAGTGCCGCGCAGAGCCTGGCCACCCGCCAGCGTCACGCCGGCTCCATCGCGCCCGACCGCGACTCCGAACGCTCGCAGCATCCTTTCGGTGTGATCCCGCGTGACCGCGGGCTCAACCACCCGCGAAGTGCCCCGAGCCTGCAGCGCTGCAAGCAGCACGGCCGACTTCACCTGCGCACTGGCTACGGGCATCTCGAAGTCGATTGCCCGCAGCGTGTCTGCAGCCCGCACCACGACCGGCGGCCTGCCGTCGCGCGTTTCGATGCGCGCGCCCATCCGCCGCAGCGGCGCGGCAACGCGCTCCATGGGCCGGCGGGTCAGCGACGCATCGCCGACCAGCGTGCTGTCGAAGCGGCGCCCGGCGAGCAGGCCCATGAACAACCGCATGGCAGTACCCGCATTGCCCATGTCGAGCGGCCCCGCAGCCGCACGCAGCCCTTCGGGGCCGGCGCCATGCACACGCACCTCGCCGTCGCTGCTGCGCTCGATCAGCACCCCGAGCGACTGCAACGCCGCCAGCGTTGCGCGGCAGTCCTCGCTCTCGAGGAAGCCCGCGATACGGGTCAGGCCGTCTGCGATTCCCCCGAACATCAGTGCCCGATGGGAAATGGACTTGTCGCCCGGCACGGAGATTTCGCCAGCAAGGGCGTCGGCAGGATTCACCAGCCATTGGCGCGTCCGCGTCGACGTCGCGTTCAATACTCGTACCTCCGGTGTGCGAATCAGGACGACGGGATTCAGAGCACCGCGCGGGGGTAGGAGCCCAGCACCCGATACAGCGACGCGCGCTTCTTCAGGCTGGCGAGCGCCTTGGCGACGGGCTTGTCGTCCACGTGTCCCTCGAGGTCGATGAAGAACACGTAGTCCCACTTGCGGCGCTTGGACGGCCGCGACTCGATACGGGTAAGTGTGATGCCGTTCAACGCCAGCGGCTCGAGCAGGCGGTGCAGCGCACCCGGGGCCTCTGTGTCGCCGGTCGAAACCAGCAGCGTCGTGCGATCGGCACCGCTGGCGGAAAACAGCCGCCGTCCGACTACGAAGAAGCGCGTGGTGTTGTCGGGCTGGTCCTCGATCTCCGCGACCAGCACTGCCAGACCGTAGACATCGGCAGCGGTCTGGCCGGCGATGGCCGCGGTGCCGTCTTCGTCGCGTGCCCGTCGTGCGCCTTCTGCGTTGCTCGAGACCGGAATTCGCTCGACGTCGGGCAGGTGTTCGTCCAGCCACTGGCGACACTGCGCCAGAGACTGGGGATGCGAACAGATCCGCCGTACGGCCTCGAGCGCGCGCATCTTGCCCATCAGGCACTGGTTGATGCGCAGTTCCACCTCGCCGCAGATCTTCAGCGGGGAACCCAGGAAGCTGTCGAGCGTGTGATTGACAGTGCCTTCGGTGGAGTTCTCGATCGGTACCACTCCGAAATCCGCATGGCCCGCCTCGACTTCGTGAAACACCTCGCCAATCGACCCGAGAGGCAGCGCGCGCACCGAATGGCCAAAGTGCGTGTAGGTGGCCGTCTGGCCGAAGGTGCCCTCGGGCCCCATGTAGGCGACCTTGAGCGGCTCTTCCTGTGCGAGACAGGCGGACATGATCTCGCGGAACAGGCGCGCGATCTCCTCGTCGCGCAGCACAGCCTCGCCCCGCGCGTGCGCGGCGCGATTGCGCGCAATGGCGAGTCGCAGGACTTCAGCCTCGCGCTCGGGTCGATAGAAGTCCACCAGGTGCCCATCACGATGCTTGGAAACGCCGACCAGTCGCGCCAGTTGCGCGCGCTCGTTCAGCAGCGCATGCAGGCGACCATCGACGGCGTCTATCCTGGCACGCAGCCCCTCGACCCCGGCGGGCCGCGCAGGCGATGCCGATCCGCGTACCTTGCGTGGCGCGGCCGTGGAACTGCGCGGGGAACGGGCCATCGCATTCAGACCTGGCGCGCCGACAGCACGCCGTCAATGGCGCGGATCCGAGCCAGCAGCGACGCATCGACGGCGCCCTCGGCATCGATCAAGGTGTACGCGTACTCGCCGCGCGACCGGTTCAGCAGTTCGGCGATGTTGAGCCGGGCATCCGCCAGGCAGGTTGAGATCTGGCCGACCATGTTCGGCACGTTGCTGTTGGCAACCGTGAGGCGCGTGGTGCCGGGAGTGCGTGGCAGCACCGCCTCGGGGAAGTTCACCGAACTGCGCACGTTGCCATTCTCCAGGAAGTCCCGCAGGTTCTCCGCAACCATGACTGCGCAGTTTTCTTCGGCCTCGTTGGTGGAGGCACCGACGTGCGGCAGGGTCACCACCTTGCGGTGGTCCTTGAGCTTGTTCTTCGGGAAGTCGCAGACATAGGCATGCAGCTGTCCGGCATCGAGGGCTGCAAGTACGGCCGCGTCATCGACGATCGGCGCACGAGAGAAATTGAGCAGCACGCCTCCCTTGCGCATCAGGCCGAGTCGCGTGCCGTTAACCAGCCCGCGCGTGGCTTCCGCCAGCGGTACATGCACCGTCACCATGTCGGAGCGCGCGAACAGGTCGTCGAGCGACAGTGCCTGCCCCACCGTCGACGAAAGCTGCCAGGCGCGCTGCACCGTGATCTGCGGATCGTAGCCGAGCACCTTCATGCCGAGGCCTTCGGCAGAGTTGGCGACTTCGACACCGATCGCACCGAGCCCGATGACGCCGAGCGTACGGCCAGGCAACTCGAAACCGACGTAGTTCTTCTTGCCCTTCTCGGTGGCTTCGTCGATAGCCTTGTCATCGCCAGTCAATGAACGCGCGAAGTCCCAGGCCTGGCAGATGTTGCGTGCCCCGAGAAACAGCCCGGCCAGCACCAGCTCCTTGACCGCGTTCGCGTTGGCGCCCGGCGCATTGAACACGGGCACGCCGCGCCGCGACAGGGCTGCCACGGGAACGTTGTTGACCCCGGCGCCCGCCCGGGCCACCGCCAGCACGCTGTCCGGAATCGCCAGGCTGTGCATGTCGGCCGAGCG
>JANPDV010000091.1:0-8604 GCA_031431655.1 Gammaproteobacteria bacterium
GCTGCGGCGGCGGGCGGGGATGTGGCGAGCAACTGCAGCGCGACGGCCTCAGCGCGTAACTGCTCGCCCTGCGTGTCCGCGGCAGCCGCCTGTTGTTCGGCGACGCTGGCGCGTTGCTCCGCCGCGCGGGCCCGCGCTTCGCTCGCGAGCGCGCGGCGCTCGGCATCGAGCGCCCGCTGCAACGCGGGTGCGGCCTCGGCAGCGACCCGCTGCAACTCATCATGGCGCTGGCGCAGCGCCTCGATCTCGCCGTCGCGCGCGCGCTCCGCGTCGAACACGAGACTCTCCCAGATTCCGCGGCGCCCCTCCGCATGGCGCGCATTCTCGCGCAGCCGCTCGATCTCGGCCTGCGTCGCGGCGAGCCGAGCCTGTGACGCGAACTCGACTTCCTGCAGCCGGGCGCGGTGCTGCGCGGCCAGTCCGAGCGCCTGCTCCCGGTGCAGCGCCTGCAGAGCCTGCAGCTCGGTCACGCGCGCCTCGGCCGCATCTCTGGCCGTGCGGGCGGATTCCAGCGCCATCTGGGCTTCAATGGCACGTGCCTCGGCCTCGCGACGCGACACGTCGACGTCGGACATCGCGACGGCCAGGCGCTGAAGCTGCGAATCGAGTGACTCGACGCGCTTGCGCAGCGCGGCGACCGGGTCCGCTGCGGCGACCTCGGCCGCCGCTGGCGCCGCCGCTGCCCGCGGCACCGCGGCGGATGCCGGTCCTTCGTGTGCGGCTGGCGCAGCCGGCCCCGGAGCGAGGTGGCCGAGCAGCTCGGCGTCCGCGTCGACTTCGTCGAACGTCAGGGCAGCCTGACGCAGCACCGGAATCGACGCAGTGCCGCTCAACGCCTCAGCCTTCGCCTGGGCCTGGGCCTGGCGCAGCGCCGCAAGTTCCGCTTCGTAGGCGGCGATGTCGAGCACCGGCAGGCGCGCGGTGGACTCCAGGTCGCGACCGCCGCGCTTTGGTGTGTCTGATAGAAGGCCAGGCTTCATCTGGTATTGTCTCGCGACGCCGGCCCCCTCAGCCGGCCTGTCGAGAGTGCCACAGCGCCGGGCAGGCCGACAATGCTGCCCTGTCCGGAGAGCGATCCCAGCAATGCGCAACGTCTGGCTGCTCTGCCTGGCCCAGTCCCTGGCGGCCTGCGGCACCATCATGCTGGTGGCCTTTGGCGGCATCATTGGCAGCGAGCTGGCGCCCAGCGCCGCCCTCGCCACCCTGCCGCTGTCGCTGTCGATCGTCGGACTCGCAAGCATGTCCCTGCCGGCGGCAATGCTGATGCAGCGCGTCGGTCGCAAACCGGCTTTCGTCGGCAGCGCGCTGGTCGCGATGGTTGCCGCGCTGCTCTGCTCGGCCAGCGTCGCCAACGAGAGCTTTGCCGGCCTGTGTGTCGCGGGGCTGCTGCTCGGCAGCAACATGGCGTTCGTGCAGCAGTACCGGTTCGCCGCCACCGAGTACGTCGCCGCTGCCGATGCCGGTCGTGCCGTCGGCACGGTCATGCTGGGTACGCTGGCCGCCGCATTTGCGGGCCCGCTGATCGGCGAGCTGGCGCGCGACCTTGGCGGCGCGCGGCCCTACACGGCATCGTTCGTCGCGCTGGCCGTGCTGTGCCTGGCAGCGGCGCTGGTGCTGAGCCGCCTCGACGCCGCGCCGTCGGCTACGCGCACGCCGCAGTCGGCCGAAGCAGTCCCCGGCCGCGCGCCGGCAGCTGACCAGCCGGGGCGTCCGATCGGCGTCATTGCGGCGCAGCCAACCTACCGTCTCGCATTGCTGTCTGCACTGGTCGCCTACGCGGCAATGAGCTTCATCATGACCGCCACGCCAATCAGCATGCATGTGCATCACGGCTACTCGAGCGGCCAGACCAGCGCGGTGATCTCCGCGCACCTTATCGGCATGTACCTGCCCTCGCTGGCGACGCCCTGGTTCATGCACCGGCTTCGCCCGCAGGGCATGCTGGTCTGCGGCGCCGGCGCGATGGCCCTGTGCATCGCGATCGCGGCACTGGTCGGCCACGAGTTCCTGCACTATTTCGCGGGCCTCGTGCTGCTCGGCATCGGCTGGAACTTCATGTTCGTCGCGGCGACCGCGCTGCTGACCACCACGTACAGCAACAGCGAGCGGTTCCGCGCGCAGGGGTTCAACGACTTCGCCGTGTTCGGCTCGCAGGCGATCGCTTCGCTGCTGGCGGGCCCGGCAATCAGCGCGCTTGGATGGACCGCCGTGAACCTGCTGACGCTGCCGCTGCTCGGTGTCCTGCTGCTGGTCTATCGGGCCACGCCGCGCACCGCACCGATCGCGGGCCGCTGATGCCGGTCCGTCCGACCGGACTGTTCGGATTCCTGGCGCAGCCACCGACGCTGGCACGCATCGTGGCGCGCGGCTGGTTGAGCTGCGCACTGGCCCAGCGCGCCGAGCTCGACGCGGAAAGCGATGCGCCGGTGACGGCGCTGCTGCGCGCGACCTCGGACTGGCTCGAGGCGCTCGGACTGCTGGGCGAGGCGCATCCCGACGAGCGCGCAGCGCTGGCGGCCCCGCCGGGCGTCCTGTCGGCCGCCGATCTGGAGCGCCTCGGCGAGCACGCGGAAGTGGCTGGGGTGGTCGCCTGGGCGCTGCAGCTTGGCTGCGTGCCGGCCGTCGATGTCGCGACCGACGCGAGCGAAGTGGCGATCGTGCTGGGCTGGCAGACTGCGGTCGCCACCGAGCTGCAGACTTCGGCGCGGTTGCGTGCCCGCACCGAGCTGATGGCGTGGCTGGATTTCGCCAGCGCAGTGCATTGGCGGGTCGACGAGCAGGTGCGACGGACGGCGCGCATCGACCTGCGCGGCCTGGACGGCGCGGGCCAGCAGCAGTTGCCGGCCGTCACGCCCCTGCACCTCGATGATGCGGGCGATCTGCTGATCGGCGGGCAGTCGCTCGCCGACCTGCCGCCGGCCGCACTGCTCGCCACGTTGCGGCGGGCGCGGGCGCGTCACCGTGCGGCGCTCTGGCTGCTCGGCCAGCAGCGGGAGTTCGCTGACATCGAAACGCCCTGAGCGGCGGCCCGCGGCGCGCGCCGCGCAGCGGCGACGGCACCACGAGGCTCAGGCGCGCAGGAACGGTTCGACCTGCGCTGCCACTACCTCCGGCGCTACTTCGAGCAGCCCATGGCCATAGTCGGGTAGATCGACGCAGCGTGCATGCCTGAGCAGGCCGCGCGCGCGCGCCGTGGCGTCCCACAGGTCGTCCTTGGGTCGCAACGCCAGCACCGGCTGGGTGATCAGCGGCAGACGCTCGACCGCGGCGTACTGCATCACTGCATTTGCACCCCACCACGCCTGCGGCCCGGTGTGCAGCTTTTCCGCGAAACCCTGCGCCAGCTGCTCCAAAGTAACGCCGGGGCCCCGCCAGTACAGGCTGCGCTGCCACTCCTTGAGCAGATGCGACCCGTCTTCTTCGATCGGCACGGGCCAGGGTGAGCGCGCAAAGGCCGCACGCTCCTCGGCTGTCAGCACGGGAATCGCGATCAGCACCACACGCCGCACCACCTGCGGCCGCGCAATCGCCACTTCGGCCGCGATCGCCGAACCGGTGTGATAACCGAGCAGGTCTACCGAACGCAGCCGCATCGAATCGATGAAGTCGACCATGGCCGCGGCGTAGTCGAGGATCTGTGGCCGCTCCGGCGGGGCGTCTGAACCGCCGAATCCCGGCGTGTCGGGCGCGTAAACCGACCGACTGGGCCCCAGCAGGCGCAGCAACGGACCGAAGACACGCCCCGACATCGGACTCTGGTGGAAGCACAGCAGCGGCGTGGCCTCGTCGAAGCCACCGCCGGCCGGAAATGCATTGTGAACGTGCAGCTGGCCGTAGCGGCTCTCGAAGTATGCCCGCCCCAGTCGTGGCGGGGCGTCGGCCAGTGGGGGCGCGGCGTCTTTGGAGCGAGTGCGAGACATCGGGGGCATCTGTCCTCAAGGCTGGGAAAACGTAGCGGCGGCGTGCTGGTGGACACAGGCGGCGTCGCGATTGACGCTGCGCGCCGTCCGCCGGCATAGTCGCCGCCCGCACGCCCACTCCGGGCGCGCTGCGAACTCTAATGAAATCCGCTCAGGAGTGCTGAACATGAAGCTCTACGGCTCGCTGGTGTCCCCGTACGTTGCACGCGTCGTCCTGGCCGCTCGCGCCAAGGGCATGTCCCTGGAGCCCTCCGCGCCTCCGGGCGGTGGCATCAAGTCCCCCGAGTATCTGGCACTCAACCCGATCGGCAAGATGCCGACGCTCGAAGACAACGGCATGGCGCTGGCCGAGTCGACCGTCTGCATGGAGTACGTCGACGACGCCTACCCGCAGAACAGCATCATGCCGGCGGACCCGATGCAACGCGCGCGCGCGCGGCTGCTCGGTCGCATCGTCGACCTGTACGTGGTGGCGCAGCTCGGCGTCTTCTTCCGCAACATGAATCCGGCCCAGCGCAACGAGGCCGACGTGACCGCCGCAAAGACCGCGCTGAACAAGGCGCTCAGCGACCTGCAGCACTTCATGGGCGACGGCACGTACGCCATCGGCAACAAGCTCTCGTTCGCCGACTGCGCGATCCTGCCGCCCCTGCTGATGACGCAGGGCCTGGCCGCAGGCTTCGGCATGCACAACCTGTACGACGGCATGCCAAGGCTCACCCGCTGGTGGCAGCAGATGCAGAGCGACGCCGTCACCGGCCCGTTCATCAAGGAATACCAGGCGGCGATGGCCGCGTTCATGGCCAGCCGCCGCGGCTGAACGGCCGCGCCGCAGCGCGCGCGCGAGTCACGCTCCACCATGCACGGCTGGCTGGTCAGCGAGTTCGGCGGCCCGGAAGTCATGCGCTGGGCGGCCCTGCCCGATCCGGTGCCCGGCCCCGGGCAGCTGCGCGTGGCCGTCAAGGCTTCCGGAATCAATTTCGCGGAAACGCGGATGCGTGCCGGGACCTACGGCGGCCAGCTGCTGCCGTTCGTCATGGGCATGGAATCCGCCGGGGTGGTCGAGGCCGTGGGCGAGGGCGTCACCGGTTTCAAGCCGGGCGACCGCGTGTTCGGCCGCGCGCGCGGCTCGCATGCCACGCATGTGCTGTTCGACGCGCAGCACTGCATGGCATTGCCGGACGCCCTGGACTTCGTGCAGGGCGCCGCGATTCCGGTGGGCTGGCTCACGGCCTGGCATGCGCTCGAAATTACCGGGCGTGCGCGCGCCGGCGAGCGCGTGCTGATCGAAGCCGTGGCCAGCAGCGTCGGCAGCGCGGCGCTGCAGATCGCCAGGGCGCGCGGCTGCTGGGTTGCCGGCACCGCGAGTCGCGACGACAAGTGCGCGCGCGCCCTGGCGGCCGGCGCGGACGCGGCCTACAACTACAAGACCGGCCCGCTGGCGCCCGCCGTGTTGCGCGACACGGCCGGACATGGCATCGACCTGGGCCTGATGACCATCGGCGAGGAGACGGCCGCGTCGCTGTTCGACTCGATGGCCGCCGAGGGGCGCATCGTGATGTACGGCAGCACCGGTGGCCGGCAGGTGTGCTTCAACCTCAACATCGGTTCACGCAACCTGCAGCTGCTGGCGATGAGCATCTCCACCAGCGCGCGCTTCCTGCCGGAGACGATGCCGGACTTCCGCCAAAATGCCCTGCCCCGTTTCGCGCGCGGCGAGTTCCGTGCGGTCGTCGACACCACGTTGCCGATGGCGGAACTGGCGCAGGCACACGCCATGGTCGACGCGCGCGCGCACTTCGGCAAGGTCGTGCTGGTCAACTAGGTCCTGGCGGCTCCCCGCGCCCCTGCGCCGTCGACGTCGCCGCGACGAATCAGGACTGGCGGGAGTCGTCGCCGGCCGCGCGACGCACCAGCGAGCGGATCACCTGAGTACTGGTGGCATCGCACTCTGCGCGCGTGTTCAGCGACGCCACGACTTCGCGGACCCGGGCGGCCGGCAGCGGCCGGGCGATTGCATAGCCCTGCGCGTAATCGCAGCCGAGATCGTGCAGCTGCCGCAGCGTCGCCTCGCTTTCCACGCCTTCTGCCGTCACGTGCAGGCCGAGCTTGTGGCCGAGCTCGATCGTCGAAGCGACGATGAATGCGTCGTCGCCCTCGTGGTCCAGCCCCGCGATGAACGAGCGGTCGATCTTCAGCTCATCGACCGGCAGCCGCTTCAGTTGCGCGAGCGACGAGTAGCCAGTACCGAAGTCGTCGATCGAGAATCGCACGCCGTAGTGCGCCAGGTGCTGCATCACCTGCGCCGCATGCTCGGGATCGCTCATGACCGCGGTCTCGGTCACTTCGAGAATCAGTCGCGAGCCGGGCACGTTGGCACGCCGCAATGCCTCGACCAGCGTGTCGGGAAGCTCCGCGTCCTGCAGGTCGAACGCCGACAGGTTCACCGACACATCCGGATCGAAGCCCGCATCGCGCCAATGGCGCAGCTGGTCGATTGCATTGCGCAGGACCCACGCGGTCAACACCCCGATGGCGCCAGTGCGCTCTGCCGGCACGATGAACTCGGCCGGCGGTATCGCGCCGAGTCGTGGATGGGTCCAGCGGATCAGCGCCTCGAGGCCGCGTACCTCGAGGGTGCGCAGGTCGACGCGCGGCTGGTAGTACAGCTCGATCTCGTTGCTGAGCAACGCGCGCGGCAGGTCGCCGAGCAGTTCGAGCTGGCGCCTCAGCTGGTCCTCGCGGCCCGGCTTGTAAGCCATCACGGGCACGCGCTGTTCACGGGCATCGAGCAGCGCCGTCTCGAGGCGACACAGCAGCTCGGACGCGTCGGCGCCGTGCTCCGGCCAGACGCAGATCCCGGCATTGGAATCCAGCGACAGCGGCACCGGGCCATCGCCCAGTCCGGCGCGCAGCCCGGCCTGCAGCTGCTTCGCGAGGAACCGCGCCAGGTCGAGCGCCTGGGGCAGGCGGATCAGGAAGCGCGCAGCGCCGACGCGAGCGACGCATTGCGGATCGCCGACCCGGGCGCACAGCATCCCTGCGATCTGCCGCAGCGCGGCGTCTCCGGCCGCGTGACCGAGTGACGCGACGATGCGGTCGAACTCGCGCACCTGCAGCAGGATCAGTGCGAACGGCTCAGGGGCACCTCCGGCCGCGCGCTGCCGCGCAGCATCGATGGCGGCGTCGATCTGCTCCTGGGCGGACACCGCGTTCGGCAGACCGGTGAGTGCATCGACGCGCGCGCGCGTTTCGGCGCTCTGGCGCTGCTCGTTGGCCTCGGCGCGCAGCAGGAAGGTCTCCAGCGCGCGACGCTCGCCCTGGCTCGCGAGCGACGCGAGTACGCCGATGTACAGCAGCGCCAGCCAACCCACGCCGCGCGCCGCGGGCTCCACGCTCACCAGCAACTGCAGGGCGAAAGGAACTGCGCTGAAGCCGACGAACAGCCACGCACTCCGCCGGTCGACATACAGCGAGACGACCGCCGCACTGCACGTGCCGCCGACGACGCAGACCATCAGCAGTTGCGCCTGCAATCCGACCGGATGCGCGAGCATGGCCGCAGCACCCCATGCAGCACCGGCGAGGGCGCACCCGATCCGCAGCGGGGTGAGGCTGTCGGCGGCCGACCGGTCGGCTGGGCGCGAGCGAAACCGCAGCAGCAGGGCCGCTCGCCAGCCGGTGACGGCGAGCAGCAGCGCGAACCAGGCGAACAGCGGTTCCGGCCTGACGACGTCGAACAGCAGGGCGAACAACGCGGCGGCGATGGCCACGGTCACGGCGAGCGACTGCGGCAGGCTTTCCGCAAGCATCGTGGCCTGCGCGGCGCGAAATGCGACGCGCCGTTCATCCGACAGGGGATCGTGCCGCGGCTCCATGATTGCGCCAGGCAGCGGCCTCAGGCGCAGACCCGATTGCGGCCGCGCCGCTTGGCCTCGAACATCGCCGCATCCGCTCCGCGCAACAGAGCGCGCCAGTCCTGCATCCTGGCCGGCGTGCCGCCTGAGACACCCACGCTGGCCGTGACGCCCCAGGTACTGTCGGAGAACGAAAACTCCTCGAGCGCGAGTTGCGCGCGGATGCGCTCGGCGAGACGCACGGCCGTCTGCATGTCACAGCCGGGACACAGCACGACGAATTCCTCGCCGCCGAAACGGCCGACGATGTCCGTGGCGCGCACCGTACGGCGCAGCACGCGCCCGACGCGTTCCAGCACGATATCGCCGGCCTCGTGTCCACGGTCGTCGTTGATCGTCTTGAAGTGATCGAGGTCCACGCAGATCGCGGCGAAGTCCTGTTTCTGCGCCTCGGGGGAGGTCCAGGCCTCGCGCAGCCGCTCCATCAGCTGGCGACGATTCGGCAGCCCCGTCAGCGAATCGGTCAACGCCATTTCCGCCAGGCGCTGGTTGGCGGCCTTCAGCGCGGCATTGGCGCCGCGCAGCGCCTCGGCCTCCAGGCGCAGCCGGGCGCTCAGGCGCGCGACGCGCGACGCAACCTGCAGCCGTGCCGCAGACTCGGGCGCTTCGAGGGGCTGGCCGACGACATCATCGGCACCCGCGGCCAGTGCCGCGGCCAGGTCTGGACGCGCGCCGGCCGGCGCCCGCCGCAGCACGGGGGGGGGCGAAACGTCGAACAGCGCCCCCACTTAGCGGCACAGGCCGCCAAACGCAAAAGGCGGCGCGCC
>JANPDV010000092.1:0-2480 GCA_031431655.1 Gammaproteobacteria bacterium
GCGCTGATGGGCCAGCCGCGCGGCATCTACACGTTCACGGCGCACCTAAAATGGAGCTGGCCCATCGCGCTCGGCTATGCTGCCTAAGTATGGGCGCACCTCGTCATCAACGCGGACCGCTTAGCGCTCGCGTCGCCCGCGGCCTGACCTCTTGTCCGGCCCTTACCGCGCTGCGCGCGCGCCCGGCGCCGCGTGAACCCCGACCTGCCAGCCGAGCGACGCAAGGTGTTCGCGGGCGAAGCGCAACGGCGCGCGCTCGAGCTCGGTCGCGAAGGTCGCGTTCCAGCGGTTCAGGAAGCCGAACAGCGAAATCACCGCCACGATTTCGACGACCTGAACGTCGTCGAAATGGCGTCGCAACTCGACGAACTGTGTGTCCGTGACGGCATTGGGCACCTGGCCGGCGCCGCGCGCTACGACCAGGGCTGCGCGTTCCGCGGGCGTGAACAGCGGGCTGGTCTCGAACTCGTGCAGGGTCTCGATCTTGCGCGTCTCGATACCCAGCAGGTTGGCGAAGTGCGCCGTGTGGGCCACGCAGTACTGGCAGCCACCGGCCCAGCTCGACATCATTCCCACCAGCCGCTTGAGTTCGAAGCTTATGCGACCGTCGCTGTAGATCCCCTTCATGAAGGGCGCCGCGGTCAGCAGCAACTGCGGGTCGTGCGCCATCGTGAGGCCATCGTTGGCCACGAAGCCCATGTAGGCCTCCGCGCCGTCGAAGATGGGCTTCAGTTCGGGGGCGATCTGCTCGAGCGTGAGGGGATCGAGACGGGGCATGGTGACGCGCTCCGGTGTCGTTGGTCGTAAATTGGGGTCGAATGGCGCTACTGTCGCTCCGCGGGCGCCTGTGTCACGACCTGCGACGGGCTTGCTGTAGAGTGTCGGGCGGCAAAATCGCACTGCAAACCCAGGTGATCGTCATGTCCGGGAAACTCTTGTCCGTTCTCGCCGCACTGGCCTGCCTGGTCGTCTCGGTCCCCCTGCTATCCGGGGATGCCGTCGCGGCGTCGGGGAAGGCACCCGATGGCGCCGTCGCTCCCAGTGCGGAACGCGTGCAGCCGCTCGCCAAGGGCGCCGCGGCGCCCTAGCGCCTCGGCCGAGGGACGGTCGACTGCAACACAGTCGACTGCAATAAGGCGCCGACCACGCCGGTCTAGTTCCTGCCCCCACAGGAACCCGACATGAACCAGTGCGTGCTGATCGTCGAGGACGATCCGGATATCGGCGCCCTGCTGCGCCTGCACGTCGGCGAGGGCGGGCATCAGGTACACGTGGAGCCGAATGGCACGCGGGGCCTGTTGCTCGCGCAGGCTCGTCCGTGGGACCTCGTCCTGCTCGACTGGCTGCTGCCCGGCACCGATGGCGTGACAATCTGCCGCCGGTTGCGGGCCCAGGGACGCGCGTTGCCGATCCTGCTGCTGACGGCGCGTTCCGCGGAGCACGACCGCATCCTGGGTCTGGATGCCGGCGCCGATGATTACGTCGCTAAGCCGTTCAGCGTTCAGGAGCTCAAGGCAAGGATCCGCGCGCAGCTGCGTCGGGCGGTGGCGATGCGCGCCGGCGAGGCGCCGTCAGGCGCGGAGCTGCCGATGCAGCTGGGCCCGCTGCATATCGACCCGGCCGGGCGCACGGTGAGGCTTGGCGAGGCGAGCGTCGCGCTGACCGTCCGCGAGTTCGATCTACTGGCGTATTTTGCGAAGCATCCGGACCGGGTGTTCACGCGATCGCAACTGCTCGCTGCGGTCTGGGGCGCCGGCTTCGACGGCTACGAACACACGGTCAACTCGCACATCAACCGGTTGCGCGCGAAGCTCGAGGTCGGTGCAGTCGGTGCGGTCGAGGCGTCCTGCATCGTCACGGTCTGGGGCGCGGGATACCGGCTCGACAGCCGGCTGCTGCAATGACTGTCGCCGCACGACTGCTCGCGGGCACGCTGCTGTTGCTTGCGGTCCTCGCCGCCACCAGTTGGGGCATCCTGACCCAGGCGGCCCGCGAGTTCTCCGATGAATTGACGCAACAGCTCAATGGCAGCATCGCCATGTACGTGGCCGAGGAGTCGACGCTGATCCGCGACGGCCGGCCCGATGTCGCGGAGCTGGCCCGCCTCGCCCGACAGGCGATGGTGATCAATCCGATGGTGGATGTGTATCTGCTCGATCCGCGGGGCCGCATCATCGGCCGTCCCGCGGGAGAGACTCCGGGAACCGCGCCCACCGCCCGCATCGCCGCGGCCGTGCCGCTGGCACCGATCCACGCCTTCCTGGCCGGCAAGCCTTCCGGTCCGCTGTACGGTACCGACCCGCGCCACCTCGAGCGCGAGCGCGTGTTCTCGGTGGCCGAAGTGCGCGCGGGCGGTCGACTGCAGGGCTATGTGTACGTGGTGCTCGGCGGCGCGCGCGCGGAGACGCTGCGGGAGACGCGCGGCGGCTGCTAAATCCTGCGCGCGGCGCTGGGCTCGGTTCGGGGCGGGCGGGCGCTGG
>JANPDV010000093.1:0-21218 GCA_031431655.1 Gammaproteobacteria bacterium
CGGCCTGTTGGCGCTGCTCGGCTCTGCTCGCGCGACCGCCGCGTCGACGCCGGCCACGGCGCGCGCCGCGCCAGGACTGCGCGGGCCGCACGTCGACCTGGCTTCTCCCGAGGGCAAAGTGCAGGCGCTGGCCCGCATGACCGGCGACACGGACGTCACCCGCACCAAGCACGGCTGGTACGAGGGACGACTGATGGGAATTCGTCCCGGCGAAGCGGGGCGGGATCTGTGCGCGATCTTCGGCATGAGCAGCCAGCGGCTGGTGAAGCTCGACGACCGGCCGGGTTGGCTGCTGCTGCAGAAGGAATGCGGCTTCTTCGCCGACCTGGAAACGGGCCGGGTGCTGGAACGATGGACGAATCCGTACACGAACGAGACAGTCGAGCCGTTTCACATCGCCAACGAATCCGTCAGCCGCACGATCGAGCCGATCGTGCGCGACTCGCGCTTCTATGAGTCCGCGACCGGCACCGAGCCGAAGGAACGGCCGTTCGTGCTGCCGTGGCGACTCGCGGGCGACCGCGTATTCGTCGAGCAGAGCACGCATGTCTGGGCCAACAACGCGCTGGATCCGAAGACGTGGCCGCGCGAGAGCAGCGGCGCGCAGATCCAGGTCTCGGACATGCTCAGCTACAACATCCGGCTGGACGAACTGCAGAACCCGGCCAATACGTCGCTCGAGTACTGGGGCCACTGGGTGCACGTGCGCCCGTGGCAGCCATGGATGCTGCTCGGGACGATGCCGGGCCACTGCCTTTACAGCGCGTTCACCGGCAGCGCACGCAGCCTCGACCGGATTCCCGCTCACATCCTGGAGACGGCACGCGAGCGCTTTCCGACCTTTCTCGTGCCGCCCACCGAGAGGAAGAAGAGCGAGCCGAGCATGATCCGCTACCAGCGCGAGCGGAAACCCGCGCCGCCGCGAAGCTAGGGCCCCTTTGCGGCGGGAGCATCCGCCGCCGATCCCGAGTCGTGCCTGCGGCCCAGCCACCAGCCATTGGCGGCCCAACTGATCGCAACCCCGGCGCCGACCAGCGCCACACCGGCCGGCGACATGCCGAGTCCCGCGATCAGCTTTTCGATCACCTGCGCAAAGGTCGCGTCGGCAAATCGATAGACCGGTACATCGATGACGTTCTTGGCCTTGTACTTGGTTTCGGTGTCGAGGCGGCTGAACAGCATCTCGCGACCCGGGCGGATGAACGCGTATTCACCCCAGCGCCTCACGATCATCACGCCGATGACGACGATGAAGATCGGGAACGCCGACACCAGCAGAAAACCGGCGGCCATGGCGAGCGGCACTACAGTCAGCAGCGCCCGCAGACCGAACGTCATCGCGATGCGCCCCGTGAGGAACAGCTGCGAAAAGACCGTGAGCGACTGCACGATGATGTCGATATTGGCGAACACCTCGGTGCGGCGTTCGCGATCCGCGAAGGCCTCTTCGACCACTCGCAGCTGCTCGAAGTAAAGGAACGTGTTGACAGCCGACAGCAGCATCACGAACAAGGCGATGCCCAGCAGGTACGGCGACTTGAACACGAGGAGAATGCCAGCGAACGGGTTGCCGCCTATGCCCTTGTCGTTGCGAGCGGTGGCGGCCGCTGGGGTGCCGGCCACGACATCACCGCGGCTCCAGATCGTCAGCAGCGTGAGCTGGCAGAAAATCGCGCCGGCGAAGCCCGCCGCGCCCATGAACAGCACGCCGGAATTCCCAATCGTATCGACGAACAGACGCGTGGCCACCGGCCCGGCCAGCGCACCGATCGTACCGCCAGCGGCGATGACGCCGAACAGCCGCTTGGTCTGCTCGCTGGAGAACATCTCCAGCAGAAAACTCCAGAAGACCGACACGAGCATCAGATTGATGACGCTGATCATTACGTAGAAGAACGAGGCAACGGCGCGATTGTTCTCGTCGGCGCTGATCGAGAGCCCAACCAGCGTCAGCGCGACGACCACGAAACCGTAGATGCAGGGCAGAAGAAGCCGCCGCCGTACGTGGCCCACGAGCCAACCGTAGATCGGCACGATCAATACGGCAAAGATCGCGGTGTACGTCCACAGCTCGACGACTCGCGACCGACCAAGCACGGTCGCAAAAGTCTCGCGCACCGGCCGTACTGCGAAGTAGCTGCCCAGCACGAAGAAGAACAGGAAGAACGCAGCCACGACGGCCGCAGCCTCTTTGGGTTCGACCTTCGCGAAGCGCGCGAGGAGGCGTTGCATCGGTGTGCTCAAGTGCCGTCTGCCTTGATGCCGGCCCAGAACGCGGTCCAGTCGACCGACGTGGCGACATCGTCACTGAGGATCTCGAAGGTCCTGTTGGCGGCGGCCTTGTTGCCCAGAGCCGCGACACAGACTGTGGCCACGTCGGCGCGCGGGATCTGCCCATTGATCTTCGGATCGCCCTGGAACGCCTTGATGCCTTTCACTCCGCCCGGAGTGTCACGCAGGCCGCCGGGACGAACCACCGTGTAGGGCACGCCCGAGGCGCGTACCGCGTCCTCGCCCTTGAGCTTCCATTCGAGGATGCGGTCGAACATCTTGTTCAGCCGGTTTTCCTTGTCCGTGACGCCCATCGAAGAGACCAGCACGAAGTGCTTGACGCCTGCGCGCTTCGACGCCCCGACCAGCGCCTTGACGCCCTCGTAGTCCACGGCCTCCGGCTTGTTCTGCGGATCGCGCTGGCTGTTGGAACCGAGCGCCGACACCACGTAGCGCGCGCCCTTCACCGCAGCGGGCAGCGTCGCGGGTTCGCGGACGTTGCCGACAACATAGGTCACCGAATCGCCGAAATCGGCCCGCGCCTTGGCTTCGTCACGCACCAGCACGCGCACCTTGTAGCCTTTGGCCACCGCCTGCCTGACGACCTCCTTGCCCGTGCCTCCCGTGGCACCCGCAACCAGCACCACCGCCCCGCTCGAGCTGCCGCCGGCGCCGCCACCGGCGCTCGTCGCACAAGCGGTGGTCAGGGCCGCAGCCGCAATCGTCGCGCCGAGCACCAGCCGGCGAAGTCCGTTCGTCGTCATGCGAGAGTCCTCATTCGGTGTCTTTAACGTTCAGGCTGCCGGCGCCGCCGCCAGAGCGGGCAATGATGCCAGCTCCAGTTTGAGTCCTGGTTGCGCCACCGTGGCGCGAACGCCGTCGTGTTCCAGCCGGGCCTTAAGGCCTTCTGCAGCCGCTGTTTCCCCGTGTACCAGATAGACCGGTGGGCGGGCCGCGAAGCCCGAGTACCACCGCAGCAGGTCATCTTGATCGCCATGGGCCGAAAGGCCACCAAGCGTGTGGACTTGGGCCGCCACGCGGATCGAGTCGCCATGGATCCGCACGAAAGGTGCGCGATCGACGAGCACGCGCCCCAGGGTGCCCGCGGCCTGGAAGCCGGTGATCACGACGTGATTCTCGGGGCGACCGATGCGCTGCTTGAGGTGATGCAGGATGCGGCCCCCGTTGCACATGCCGCTGCCGGCGATGATGAACGCATGCGAACGTTGCGAATTGATGGCGCGGGATTCGTCGGCAGAGCGGCACAGCCGCAGGTTGGGCAGCGGCGGCATCGAGCGGCTGGCGGCGCGCAGTCGCAGGGCCTCGGCGTCGAACTGCTCCGGGTGGTTCCAGTAGACCTTGCTGGCCTCGATCGCCATCGGGCTGTCGAGATAGATAGTCCAGCGAGCGAGCTTCCACTCATCGAAGTGCTGGCCCAGCAGATACAGCACTTCCTGGCTGCGGCCGATCGCGAACGCGGGCACCACGACGTTGCCGCCGTCGCGAGCCGCGCGGCCGATGATCTCGCCGAGTTCGCGCACGGTGGCCGCGCGGTCGCGATGCCGCCGGTCGCCGTAGGTGCTCTCCATCAACACCGCGTCCGCGTCACCGAACGCATGCGGATCGCGCAGGATCGGCGAGTCGTACTGGCCCAGGTCGCCGCTGAAGACCAGCTTGCGCCGCGCAGCGCCCAGGCCGGCCCACAGCTCGATGCTGGAGGAGCCGAGAATGTGGCCCGCATCGCGGATACGCACCGTCACCCCGGGGAGCAGCTCACGCACCGTGTCGTATGGGAGCACGCGCACCTGGGCAAGCGTGCGCTGCACGGCGTCCGGGCCATAGAGCGGCAGCACTTCAGGCGCGCCAGGCTCGCGGTGCCGGTTGCTGCGCTCGGCATCGCGTGCGGCCAGCTCGGCAGTGTCGTTGAGCAGGATCGGCAGCAGGTCGCGGCAGGCGCCGTTGGTATGGATGGGGCCGCGAAAGCCGCGCTGCACCAGCAGAGGCAGCCGGCCGCAGTGGTCGATGTGGGCGTGGCTCAGCACCACCGCGTCGATGGCCGCCGCGTCGAACGGAAACGGCTCGCGATTGCGGGCCGGCGCATCGCGGCCGCCCTGGATCATGCCGCAGTCGAGCAGCACGCGTTGCGCGCCGACCGTCAGGATGTGGCACGAACCGGTGACCTCGCCGGCCGCACCGTAGAACTCCAGCGTTGCAGCTGCACCGTTGTCTGGCACAAGACCTCCCATTGACCCGACGCGCGCGGTGTATAGTTTCCATCCGCCCCGTCCATAGTAAGGAAACGCCTGTGATTTCGCTGACCGTGAATGGCGAGCGTCGCGATATCGACGCCGATCCGGAAATGCCGCTGCTGTGGGTCCTGCGTGACCTGCTGAAATTGACGGGCACCAAGTACGGCTGCGGTGCCGCGCTGTGCGGCGCGTGCACGGTGCACCTGGACGGGGAACCGATCCGCGCCTGCGTCACGCCCGTCTCCGCGGTGGGCGCGGCGAAGATCACGACCATCGAGGGCCTCTCGGCCAACGTCGATCACGCCGTGCAGAAGGCCTGGATGGAGCTGGACGTGGTGCAGTGTGGTTACTGCCAGTCCGGCCAGATCATGTCGGCGGCAGCGCTGCTGGCGAAGAATCCGCAACCCACCGATGCGGATATCGACACCGCGATGACCGGCAACATCTGCCGCTGCGGCACGTATCCGCGCATCCGCGCCGCGATCAAGCGTGCCGCGGAACTGCAGACGGCAACGGCCGGCAAGGGAGCTGCGTCATGAGCGACGATTCCGCCCCGGACAACAATGCCAGCCGCCGGCACTTCCTGATCGGCGCCGGTGTGGTCGCTGCCGGCACGGCCGCCGGCATTTACGTGATGCCGCGTTTCTTCGGCGAGCGCGGCGCGGCGGGCGCAGGAGCCGCGAAAGGTGCGCTGCCGGTCGACTTCAAGCCGCACGCGTTCGTGCGCATCAGCTCGGACGACACCGTCACCGTAATTCTCGGCAAGGTCGAGATGGGCCAGGGCGTGCATACCGGCTTGCCGATGATCCTCGCCGAACATCTGGACATCGCGCCGTCGAGGCTCAAGGTCGAGTTCGGCCCGGTCGATCCGGCCTTCAACATCCCGTTCCTGCCCTCGCAGTTCACCGGCGGCAGCAACAGCACGATGACCACCTACCAACCGCTCAGCAAGGTGGGCGCCACGGCCCGCGCGATGCTGCTCGCGGCGGCCGCGCAGCGCTGGTCGGTCGATGCCGCGAGCCTGAGCACCGACGATGGCGTGGTCACGGACGGACGGCGGCGGCTGACCTACGGCGAGCTCGCGGAAGCGGCCTCGAAGCTGCCCGTGCCGAAGGACGTCGTGCTGAAGCCGCGCTCCGAGTACAAATGGGTCGGCAAGCCGCACCCGCGCCTCGACAGCCGCGACAAGGTCAGCGGCAAAACGATTTTCGGCATGGACGTCGATCGGCCGGACATGCTGGTGGCGATGGTTGCGCGCTCGCCGGTGTTCGGCGGCAAGGTCAGGAGCTTCGACGCCACTGCCGCCAAAGCGATTCCGGGCGTGGTCGACGTCAAGCAGGTTCCGACCGGCGTCGCCGTGCTAGCCACGCACACCTGGGCCGCGCGCCGCGGCCGCGACGCGCTGCAGATCGTCTGGGACGAGGGCGCTGGCGCAAAGCTGTCGACCGCGGGACAGCGCGCCGAGTGGCAGGCGCTGTCGCGCAAGCCCGGCGTCGTCGCCAGGAACGTCGGTGACCCGGACAAGGCGTACGCAGCCGCGGCCCGGAAGATCGATGTCGAGTACGAGCTGCCCTATCTGGCGCATGCGCCGATGGAACCGTTGAACGCCTGCGTGCTCGTTACAGAGACGCAGTGCGACATCTGGACCGGCACGCAGAACCAGTCGCTGGACCGCGATGCCGCCGCGCAGATCCTCGGCTTCAAGCCCGAACAGATCGTGCTGCACACGCAGTTCCTCGGGGGCGGCTTCGGCCGGCGCGCCAGCACGCAGTCCGACTTCGTGCGCGAAGCGGTCGAAGTGGCGCGCGGCGTCGGCAAACCCGTCAAGACGGTGTGGACGCGCGAGGACGACCTGCACGGCGGCTTCTATCGGCCGTTCAGCGTCAATCGCGTGCGCGCCGGCATCGACACCGACGGCAAGCCCTCGGTGTACATGCACACCACGGTCGGCAAGCCGGTGCTGATCAATTCGCCGTTCGGGTCGATGATGGTCAAGGACGGGATGGACCCGACCAGCAGCGAGGGCTCGGCCGATATGCCGTATGCCATGCCGAACCTGCGGATGGAGCTGCACAACACCGACGAGATCGTGCCGATCCTGTGGTGGCGTTCCGTGGGCCACACGATCACCGGCTTCGTCGTCAATACGGCGCTCGATGAGCTGGCCGCGCTCGCGAAGCGCGATCCGCTCGAGCTGCGTCGCGAGATGCTGCGCGACAAGCCGCGGCATCTTGCCGTGCTGAACAAGGCGGCGGAGCTCGCCGGCTGGGGCACGCCCGCGGCGGCCGGACGTCACCGCGGCATCGCGCTGCAGGAGAGCTTCGGGTCCATCGTTGCGCAAGTGGCCGAAGTGTCGGTCAGCGGCACGGACGTCCGCGTGCACCGCGTGAGCTGCGCGGTCGACTGCGGCTTCGCCATCAACCCGGACCAGGTGGTCGCGCAGCTGCAGAGCGCCGTGGTGTACGGCCTGTCGGCGGCGCTGCACGGCGAGATCACGCTCGAGAAGGGCCGCGTGCAGCAGTCCAACTTCGACACCTACCCGGTGCTGCGCATCAACGAGAGCCCGCAGATCGATGTCGCCATCATCAACAGCGACGCGCCGCTGGGCGGCATCGGCGAGCCCGGCCTGCCGCCCTCGGCGCCGGCCGTGTGCAACGCGATCTTTGCCGCCACAGGCCAGCGCATCCGGCGACTGCCGGTTTCGGCTTCGCTCAAGAACGCATAGTTCGAAGGTCGCGCTACGGCGCTGCTGCGCCCGCCCGCAGGTAGTCGACCGCTACTGCCGCGAGCGCCCGCGCGCCCAGCAGAATCGCGGACTCGTCCACGAAGTACAGCGATGAGTGATTCGACGGCGCGGTCAGCGGGCTCTGGTCGCGCGGGGTCGAGCCGACATAGAAATACAGGCTCGGTATGCGCTGGGCGAAGAACGCGAAGTCCTCGGCGCCGGTCTGCAGCGGCGCGGCTTTCACGTTCTCGGCACCCGCCACGCGTTGCAGGCTTGGCACCATGCGGGCGGTAAGCGCCGGGTTGTTGGCGGTAACGGGGTTGCCGCCCTCGGCGTCCAGCTCGAAGCTCGCCTTGGCGCCATGGGCAGTGGCGGTGTGCTCGACGATGCGGCGCACCGAGGTCATGACGGCCTCCCGCTGGCTCGGATCGAAAGTACGGATGGTGCCCAGCATCTCGACGCTGTCGGGGATTATGTTGTATCGCACGCCACCCCTGATCTGGCCGATGGTGACCACCGCCGGGTTCTCGGTGATGTTGACCTCGCGGCTGACCACCGTCTGCAGCCCCGTGACGATCTGTGCTGCGGCTACCACCGGATCGATGCCCAGCCACGGACGTGCGCCGTGTGACTGACGGCCGGTGACGACGACGCGGAAAAAATCCGAGGCCGCCAGGAACGAACCGCTGCGATAGCCGATCTGCCCGGCACGCAGCGACGAATGCACATGCAGCGCAAATGCGGCCTCGGGGCGGTAGCGCTCGAACAGCCCTTCCTTGAGCATCAGCGCCGCTCCGCCCTCCTCGCCCTCGGGCGCGCCTTCCTCGGCCGGCTGGAACACGAACAGGATGTTGCCGGGCAGCTCGGCACGCATCGGCACCAGCGCCGCGGCCACGCCCATCAGGATCGCGACGTGCGCATCGTGCCCACAGGCATGCATCACGCCGACCGTATCGCCGCGATACGTGGTCGTGACGCGTGAACGGAACGGCAGGTCGAGCTGCTCGGTGACCGGCAACGCATCCATGTCGGCGCGCAGCACGATCGTCGGCCCTGGCGCGCCGCCTTTCAGCAGCGCGACAACGCCGGTCCTGGCGACTCCGGTCTCCGCCGGCAGGCCGAGCGACCGGAGGTGCTGCGCGACGAGCTTCGAAGTACGGAACTCGCGATTCGACAACTCCGGGTTCTGGTGGATGTCGCGACGCCACGCGATGAGCTGCGGCTCCAGCGCCTGGAGCGCAACGTCGAGACGCTGTGGCAGCGACTGCGATGCCGCGATGCTGGCCGCACATGCACCAACGACGGCGAACATCGAAATCGCGAATGATGAATTCATTTTCTTCGAACCTCGCAGCGCATGAATGTTACGTTAGCATTACACCTTGCCTGATGCTGGAGCCGCGCTTGCATCTTGTTGACGCCACGCTGTTCTACTCACCCACCAGCGGTGGTGTCAGGCGCTACCTGCGCGCCAAGCACGCCTGGGTTCGCAGCGAACCGGGCCTGATGCACTCAGTGCTGGTGCCGGGTGAGGCGACCCGACTCAATCCTGGCGGGCTCTCCACCATTCTCGGCACGCTCATTCCCGGCACGTTCAACTACCGACTGCCACTGAATCCGCGCCGCTGGCGCCAGATGCTCGAGGCCCTGCAGCCGGACCTGATCGAGGTAGGCGATGCTTTCCATACCGCCTGGGTTGCGGACGGCGTGGCACGCCGTCGCGGCATACCGCTCACGGCGTTCTTCCATTCCAATCTTCCGCAGCTTGTGGGGCGGCGCTGCGGCGCCTGGCTGCACGATGCGGCAACGGCTTACGTGCGAAACCTCTACTCGCGCTTCGACTGCGTCTTCGCGCCGAGCCGGTTCGTGCGCGACTACCTGCAATCGATCGGCCTGGCGCGGGTTGTCTATCAGCCGCTGGGGGTCGATGCAGACGTGTTCCACCCGCGCCATCGCAGCAGCGACCTGCGCAGCGAACTCGGACTGCCACCGGACGCGCGGCTGCTGGTGTACGCCGGGCGATTCTCTGCCGAAAAGAACCTGCCTGTGTTGCGCGAAGCCTTCCGCAGGCTGGGAGCGCCGTACCAGCTGGTGCTGGTGGGCGGCGCAGAACAGGGCAGCCTCGAGCACAACGTGCGCCGGGTTCCTTACTGCCGTGACGCGCGTGAGCTCGCCACGTGGCTGGCTTCTGCCGACGCCTTCGTGCACGCCGGCACCGAGGAGACCTTCGGACTTGCTGCGCTCGAAGCCATGGCCTGCGGCCGACCGGTGGTGGCGGCGAATGCCGCAGCGCTGCCCGAGATCGTCGACGACCGCGTCGGACGCCTGGCGCGACCGCGCGATCCGGCGAGTCTTGCCCAGGCCATCGCCTCGCTGTGGGACGATGACCTGGACGTGCTGGGGGCCCATGCGCGCGCGCGGGTGCTGGAGCGCTTTACCTGGCCGCGCGTGTTCAGCGGCCAGTTGATCACCTCGCTGGCGCTGGCGGCGCCGCGTTCGTCCCAGCCGGCGCTCGCGCCCGCCCCGGATCCGGTCGCTCAGCCGGAACGGGACAGCGCGAACACCGTGACCTTCCCCTTGCGCTCGCCGACCGCCACATAGTTGCCGTCCGGCGACCAGCAAAGACACGAGGCTTCGGCGTCGGTCAGGTGCGCGTCCAGCGCCATCGCGGCCTTGCCCGGCAGCCACAACGACAGCCGCCAGTCGCGTCCCGCGGAAACCAGATAGCTGCCGCCGGGCTGGAACGCCAGGCAATCGATGGCCTCGGTGTGTCCGCGCAGCACGATGGGCTTGCTCCCTTCCGGGCCGCGCCCGCTGAAATCCCAGGCCACGACGTCGTTGGCGGCATTCGTAGCCAGATAGCGCGAGTTGCCGCTCCAGCTCGTCAGGTTGACGCGACCCGGGTAGCCGCGCATCTGGGAATCCCGCGAGGTGCCCAGGTACCAGAAATGCACCGAGCCGTCGCCAACGCCGCTGGCAAGCACGCGGCCGTTCGGGCTCCAGGCCACCGAGAGGCATTGACCCGGCCACTTCAGCTGCCGTGTCACGAAGCACTCACCCTTGTCGGCGTCCTTGGCTACACCCGCCCTGCTCGCAATCAGCATGCCGCCGTTGAGCGCTGCGCCCAACTCGCGGCCGGTACGATCCCATGCCAGCGCCGCGACGCTGCCTGGCTGCGCCGCGAAACGCTGCAGCAACGTCCCGTCGCGTGACCAGAGCGACAAACCCTTGCCGGACGCCACCGCAAGCTGCGTGCCGTCGGGCGAGTACGCCAGATGTTCGCTCCAGGCCATGCCCGGCCGGAACGTGGCGCGCGCCGCGCCGGAGAGCGCCTCGCGGATCACGACCGTGTTGTCCTGGCCACTCGTGGCAAACGCGTCCCCCGCCGGCGACCACACTGCCGCGAGACCACCGATGGCATGCGAACCCGCGGCAGCGGCGCTCAGCCTGGCACCACGGCGATCCAGGCCCTCGATTGCAATCCGGAACACGCGACCCTCGCCGCCCACGACCGCCAGTGCGCTGCCGTCCGGCGCCCAGGCGGCGCTGACGACATAGTCGTCGAGCGTCAGAGCGGCGCGCGGATCGAGGACGGCGTGATCGCGTGAGGCAGCCATCCGTGGGTACGCTAGCGCGCGACGCAGGACTCGAAGCCGGCCTCGAGCTCGGCGCGGTCCAGGTTGCGGCCGATGAACACCAGCCGGTTCTGGCGCGTCCTTGCACCCCAGGGCTGTTCGAGCTGGCCGTCGAACATCATGTGTACGCCGTGGAAAACGTAGCGACGCGGCTCGCCGCGCAGGCTCAGCACGCCCTTCATCCGGAAGATGTCGGCGCCGCGGCTCTGCAGCAGGTGCGAGAACCAGTCGTTGACCCGGGCCGGGTCGAGCTCACGCGAATCCGCCAGCCCGACGGAGGCGATCTCCTCATCGTGGTGGTGCGAGGCGAATGCGCGCTGGCTCGACGGCTCGAAGCCCTGCAGACGCAGGCCGAACTCCACCGGCGCATGTTCGCAGAACACGGCCCAGTGCCCGGCACGCGGGAGCCGAAACGCGAAGGCGCTGCCGTCGTGGTCGATCTGCAGTGCCGCATGCACGCCCGCGGGCGCGACCGCCACCGCGCCGCCGCACTCCACGGCCACAGCCGGTTCGGCGAACGCACGCACCGCCTGCTCGATCGCGGCGTCCAGGCTGGCGGCGCTGCCATCCGCCAGCGGTAGCAACACCACGCTCAGGCCGCCGGCGTGCTCATGACCATGGGCGTCGTGGTCGTGGGCAGTGTGGTCGTGGCTGTGGTCGTGGTCGTGGTCGTGGTCGTGGTCGTGGCCATGATCATGATGATCGGCGTGCGCATCCGCTGCGCCGGTGCGCAAGGTGACCTCGCCAGCGGGCAGCGCGTAGGCGCCGGCCCACTCGAACGGGTACTGGGGCTCGAGAAAGTCCCCGTCGACGGCCAGGGCGCGGGTCAGGTCGAACGCGCCCACGTCCAGCACGCTGGCGATCGGCACGTCGGCATTGTGCGTGCGGAAGATGCGCGCGGTGCCATTGATCGCGCGGACCCGCCGCTCGATGCGTTCGAGCTCCGCCGGGGTTACGAGGTCGGTCTTGTTCAGCAGCAGCACGTCGGCGAACGCGACCTGCTGGCCAGGTTCGTCCATCTGGTCGAGGTGCTGCTCGATGTGGCGCGCATCGACCAGCGTGACGATGGCGTCGAGCAGGAACTGCTTCTTGAAGTCCTCGTCGAGGAAGAACGTCTGTGCGACCGGGCCCGGATCGGCCATGCCCGTCGTCTCGATGATGATGTAGTCGAAGCGGTCGCGGCGCTTGAGCAGCTGGCCGAGGATGCGCAGCAGGTCGCCGCGCACGGTGCAGCAGATGCAGCCGTTGTTCGACTCGAATATCTCCTCTTCCGCGCCGATCACGAGTTCGTGGTCGACACCGACCTCGCCGAATTCGTTCTCGATCACGGCGATGCGCTTGCCGTGATTCTCGGTGAGGATGCGGTTGAGCAACGTGGTCTTCCCAGACCCCAGAAACCCCGTCAGTACGGTGACGGGCACCCGATCCGTGTTGGGCATATGTGCAACATGATAACTTAGCGCCATGCGGAAACCCCGCGCCCACCGCACTGGCAACCACGACCACCACGCCTGCATCGAGCGCGCCGTGGCCACCGCCGCCGAGGTCTGCCGGCTGCGCGGCCTCAATCTCACTCCGGTGCGACGCAGGATCCTCGAGCTCGTCTGGCGCGCGCACGAACCGATCGGCGCCTACGACATCCTCGCCGAGCTCGCCAAGGAACGGCAGAAGGCCGCTCCGCCCACCGTGTACCGCGCGCTGGAGTTCCTGATGGGCGCGGGCCTGGTGCACCGTATCGACTCGCTGAACGCGTTCCTTGGTTGCGACGCTCCGCAGCGCACCCACGTGGCGCAGTTCCTGGTGTGCCGCAGCTGCCAGCACGTCGTGGAGCTGGACGATCCCGCGATCAACCGGGTGCTGGCGGAGAAGTCGAAGGCAGCCGGATTCCGGATCGAGCCGACTTCGCTCGAGATCAAGGGGCTGTGTGCCGAGTGCAGTGGCTAGCTGGCTGCGCGACTAGCGGGCAATCAGCAGTACTCCCACGAACAGCAGCCCGGCGCCGACCAGCTTGGTGGCCGATACCGGTTCCTGGGGAAATCCCAGCCAGCCGTGGTGATCGATCAGCAGCGACATCACCATCTGGCCGGCAACGCCGAGCGCCAGCAGCAGCAGCGCGCCGATCCGCGGCCCGGCAATCGTCGCGGTGGCAACGTAGAACACGCCGAGCAGGCCGCCGAACCAGGCCCAGACCGGAACGCGATCCGCAGCCGCCCAGCCCGGCAGATCGGTACGACTGAACAGCACGAAGGCCAGCATCGCCAGGGTGCCCACCAGGAAGTTCACCAGCACCGCAAGCGCCGGGCTGTTGAAAGTGACGCGCAGCGCGGCATTCAGGCCGACCTGTACCACCAGCCCCGCACCCGCGAGCAGGACCAGGATCATGAGGGTGAGTCGCATTGCACGGACCTTCAGGTGGCGGGACGGTTTACGACGGCAAGAGAGTGATTCTGCGCCGGCATCATGGGCCGTAACGCTGCGCCAGCAGCGCGCGCCCGAGGCGACTGCCCAGCAGCGCCGGCAACGCGCGCCAGAAGAGACTGCGCACCCAGGGCGCGCGGCGTGGCGGGATCACCGCGGCGATCTGCGCCTGCACCGTGCGGTGCACGAACACTCGCGCGGCGAGCGTCTCGCCGGACCAGAGGCCCTCGCGCGCCTGCAGCGACAGCAGCGAACCGTCCGGCGCGACTGACAGCTGCACGTCATGCAGCAGGTGCGGCAGTGCAGCCGCGCCGCTCGCAGCAAACAGGTCGATCCGCGAGTCGCCCGAAGCCGACGGCGCGCGGTAGCACAGCGCACCCGGCGGCGAGTCGACCCGCTCGAGCTGCGCGAACATCAGGATGGTGGTGGTCGTCGACACGCGACGCAGAATAGCGGCTCGGCGCTCGACCGCGCTACGCTATCGCGGCATGCGCGGTATTCCCGAACACACGCAACTGTTGCTGGAGCGGCTGCTCAGCGCCTACTGCGCGCGGATCTGCCCGCCCCGCGCACGCCACACCATGCTGCTGGGATTCCGCATCGAACACGACCGTGCCACCCTGAGCGAGCTGCGTCCGATCTGCGGGGTGCCGGGCACGCGGCGCGCCGTGCCGCTGGCGCAACTGAGATATCGGGCGGCGGACCAGTCGTGGCGGTTGTTGTTCGTCGCGGAACCGCGGCGCGAAGCTCCCGGGCCGCCGCGCTGGCAGCGCTATCCGGGACTGGCGACGGCGCGTGGCGTCATCGAACTGCTGCGCGAGATCGACGCCGATCCGCGCGGCCTGTTCTGGCCGCGCATCGACGGCAAGAGCCTGCGCTGGTGCAGCTCGCGCGGGCGTTGCGCCGACTGCGATGCCCAGTACTGCAGCGTACTGGGCATCGAGTCGCCGGCTCAGGCCGGCCGGCTGCCGCCGTCGCCGGCGATCGCGCGATAGAGCCCTGCGCCGAGCAGCGCTCCCACGATCGGCGCGATCCAGAACAGCCACAGCTGCGACACGGCCCAGCCGCCAGCGAACACCGCCACACCGGTGCTGCGTGCAGGATTCACCGAAGTATTGGTGACGGGAATGCTGATCAGGTGGATCAGCGTCAACGCCAGGCCGATCGCCAGCGGCGCAAACCCCGCCGGCGCGCGACTATCGGTGGCGCCGAGAATGATCACCAGGAACATCGCGGTCATCACGACTTCACAGACCAGCGCCGCCATCAGCGTGTAGCCGCCCGGCGAGTGCTCACCGTAGCCGTTGGAGGCGAAGCCGGCCGTGACGTCGAAGCCGGCCTTGCCGCTTGCGATGACGAACAGCACCGCGCCGGCGATCAGTCCACCAATGACCTGCGACGCGATGTACGGCGCGAGCTGTCCTGCCGGGAAACGCCCGCCGGCCCACAGCCCGACCGAGACGGCGGGATTGAGGTGGCAGCCGGAAATGTGGCCGATGGCATAGGCCATCGTCACCACGGTCAATCCGAACGCCAGCGAAACCCCGAGCAGACCGATGCCGACCTGCGGGAAAGCCGCTGCCAGCACGGCGCTGCCACAGCCCCCCAGCACGAGCCAGAACGTCCCGAAGCACTCGGCGAGATACTTGTTCATTCGCGGTCCCCTGTTTTTGCGCCCGGAGATCGTTATGGGTATTGGCCGGGCGCGCAAAGACTGCCGCGAATCGGCTCAACGCGCAACCCGCTCCAGTCCGTAGAGGCGCACATCCGTCGTCTCGCCGCTGCGCCGCATCATGCGCTCGAACCGGAAACCCAGGTGCTGCAGCAGATGGATGGAACGCAGGTTGTCCGGGTTGACGATCGCGGCGAGTCGCGGCCGACCGAGAGTCGAAAACGCAAAGTCCACGACGCCAGCGGCGGCTTCCCGCGCATAGCCGAGTCCGCCGTAGTCGGCACGGAATGCGAATCCCAGGTCGGCATCGTCCAGATCGGGCCTCTTTACGAGGCCGCAGATCCCGAGCGGAACGCGGTCCGCGGCACGCTCCACCAGCCACAGCCCGAAGCCGTTCGCGACATAGCTTGCCTGCGGCCCTTCCTGCAGGTAGCGCAGCGCATCGCGCTGGTCACGGATCTTGCGGTCGCCGATGAAGCGGATGAAATCCGGCTCGTTCAGCAGCTCGACGATGAACGGCGCATCGCGTGCCTCCAGGCAACGGAGGGCAAGGCGGTCCGTATCGAGAATGGCCATGGCGGCCGGCTCACCCCGGACTCACCAGATCTTGCCGCCGATGTAGCTGCCGGCCGCCGGCAGGTAGGGGAAGTACTCCACCGACGCGAACACACCGCCCCGGTAGTACGGATCGCCCTCGACGATCTCGCGAGCGCGCGCCAGGCTCTTGGTAGCGATGCAGAAGACGCTGCCAACCGGATTGAGGCCCGCCTCGTCGTAGAGCGGCCCCGCCACGTTGAGCTCGCCCAGCACCGTCTCCACGTAAGCCATGTGCGCGCTGGTATTCGCGTCGCGCAGGGCGGCGCCGTCCGGACCGTCACGGCACACCACGATGTAGGCCGTGCGGGGATACCGATCGTGGACACTGGCGGTTGCTTGCATGGGCCAAGACTACCAGCGGCCCGGACGACAGCCTATCTCCGCCTAAGCCGCCGCCTGCCGGGCTACTTCCCCTGCGGTCTCGAACTCGAGCACGCCCGCGACAGCGTGGACGACGGCCGCGATGCGCACCGCGCTCTGGATCGCCTCGCGCGACACCTCATGGCGACGCAGCTGTGCCTCGTGCGCACTGACGCACATGCCGCAGCCGTTCACAGCGGACACCGCCAGGCTCAGCAGCTCGAAGTCGAGCTTGTCGATACCCGGCGCCGCCAGCGCATTCATGCGCAGCCGCGCCGGCATCGTCGCGTAGTCCTTGTCCTCGACAAGATGCACGAAGCGGTAATAGATGTTGTTCATGCCCATGATGGCCGCCGCCGTACGCGCACCCGTGCGATGCGCGTCGTCCAGGTGCGCGGCGGACAGCTCGTCGATCGCATGTGCCAGCTCGCTGTTGCGTGCCGCGATCGCCGCGGCCAACGCGACTGACCAGATCTGCCGGTCGGAGAGTCCGGGCGCGCCCTGGGTGCTGAGCACGGAACCCAGGTTCAATCGCAGGTCGCGCGCGTAGTCGGGGATGGAGTCACGTATCTGGTCGAGCGTGTTCATGCGGGGTTTCCTCCAGGCGCCGGTCAGGCGGCCTTCAGCGTGTCTTCGCCCTTCTGCCAGTTGCACGGGCACAGTTCGTCGGTCTGCAGCGCATCGAGCACCCGCAGCACTTCCTCCGGCGAACGGCCGACGTTCAGATCCGTCACGTAGACGAAGCGGATGATTCCTGCAGGATCGACGATGAAGGTGGCGCGCTGCGCAACGCCAGCCTCGGCGTCGAGGATGCCGAGCGCGCTGGTGAGTTCGCGCTTGATGTCCGAGAGCATCGGGAACGGCAAGTCCTTCAGTTCCGCCTTGCTGCTGCGCCACGCCAGGTGCACGAATTCGCTGTCGGTGCTCACGCCGTAGACCTGCGTGTCACGCGCCTTGAATTCCTTGTTGATCCTGCCGAAGGCGGCAATCTCGGTCGGGCAGACGAAGGTGAAGTCCTTCGGCCAGAAGAAGACGACCTGCCAACGGCCCGCGGCCGTGGCGTTGTCGAACGGCTGGAAGGCCGTCTTGATGTCATTCGTGACGACGCCGGTCAGCGAGAACTGCGGAAACTTCTGTCCAATCGCGAGCATGTCGAGGCACTCCATGTGATGTTCGGGGGCCGGGCGGTGCGCCGGCGTGGATGGCACTGTGCACCGCGTGGTGCCTGGGCTCAAATCAATTGATATGATCGAACCGATAGACAACGTGTATCGCCATATCTTCCATGCCCGGGGGCCTGCAAGTGGCCGATCTGAAGCTCAAGGACCTCAAGTACCTCGTCGCCATCGCGGACACCCGCCACTTCGGCAAGGCCGCGGCGCGTTCGTTCGTCAGCCAGCCGACGCTGTCCGCGCAGATTCGCAAGCTCGAGGAATACCTCGGAGTGCAGCTGATCGAACGCCAGCCAAGACATGCGCTGCTCACGCCTGCAGGAGTCGCCGTCGTGGAGCGGGCGCGCCGCATTGCCCAGGCCAGTGACGAGATCGTCGAGATCGCGCAGTCGCATCGCGACCCTCTCGCCGGGCGCCTGCGGATCGCGTTCCTGCCGACCATCGGACCCTACCTGCTGCCGGGCATCGTGCCGCGGCTGCAGAAGACCCTGCCGCGGCTCGAGCTGATGCTGTACGAGTACCAGACCGGCCCGATGCTCGAGCATCTGCATGCAGGCCAGATCGACGCCGGTGTGCTGGCCTTGCCCGTGGATCTGGAAGGGCTGGACAGCAGGCCGCTGTACGACGAGGCCTTCGTGCTCGCAGCGCCCGCAAACCACGCGCTCGCCAGGAAGACCAGCATCAAGCCGGAAGACCTGCGCGATCAGCCGCTGCTGCTGCTCGAAGAAGGCCACTGCCTGCGCGACCAGGCACTGGACGTCTGCAGCAACGTGCAGGTTCAGGAAATGCAGGACTTCCGCGCCACCAGCCTTG
This sequence comes from Gammaproteobacteria bacterium, assembly GCA_031431655.1. GTDB lineage: Bacteria > Pseudomonadota > Gammaproteobacteria > Steroidobacterales > Steroidobacteraceae > UBA964. The sequence continues at coordinate 17,913 of JANPDV010000093.1, forward strand.
AAACACTGCGCCAGATGGTGGCCTCGGGCGCCGGCATCACGCTGCTGCCACAGCTGGCCAGCGAGGGCGGCTACGCCAGCGGCAAGAGCGTCGCGATCCGCCCGTTCACGCGGCCGGCACCCACCCGCAAGATCGGCATGATCTGGCGCAGCAGCAGCGCACGCGTCGCCGCCATCGACGCGGTAGCGCGCGTCATTGCCGCCCGCTGAACCCGCGCGCCGTTCCGCGTCCGCAGCCCGCATGAGCACCGCCGTCACGCCGTACGACCGGCTGATCTGGACCGACGTCCAGGTCGAGCACTGGCTCGTCAGCGACGAGCACAAGCGCGAGCTGGTGATCTGGTTCGGCCACGACAACTGGGAGGAACTGCGCGAACTGGCCAAGCGCGCGCATCGCGCGCGCACCGCGCCGGGCGACGCGCTCGACTTCGACGCGCTGCAGCGCACGGCACCGCGCCGCGTCTGGATCATCCCCGGCATCATGGGCACGCAGCTCGGGCGTGAGCGGCCCGCAGGCGAGCCGCCGGACGTGCTCTGGCTGGACGCGATGGATGTCATACATGGGCGGCTTCCCGAGCTGCGTTACCACGAGCGCGACGGTATCCGCAGCTATGGCGTGCTGCTGCATGGCCTGCTGCGGCTGAAGCTGCGCCTGGTCATCGCCGGCTATGACGCACGCTTCTTCGAGTACGACTGGCGCGAGCCGGTGCAGATCAGCGCAGCGCGGCTCGCCGCCGACATCCGCGCCGACGGGCGACGTTGCAGCATCGTGGCCCACAGCATGGGCGGCCTGGTGGCGCGCTGTGCACTCTCCGGCAGCTACGCGGAAAGCTTGCCGGCCATCGACCGCGTCGTGCTGCTGGGTACGCCGAACAGCGGCGCGTGGGCGGCCGTGCAGGCCCTGCGCGGCACCTACGCCGTCGTGCGACGGCTCGCGATGCTCGACGCGGGCCACAGCGCCGAGCATCTCGCACGCGAGGTATTCGCGAGCCTGCCGAGCCTGCACGACCTGCTGCCCAGCGGCGCATTCGCCGAGGGCCAGGACCTGCTGGATCCGCGCGCGTGGCCGGCCGACGGCCTTGCGGTGAATCCGGCGCTGGCGATCCGCTCGCGCGCGCTGCAGGCGGCGCTGGCGCCGGCCGACGCACGCTTCGCGATCATCGCCGGATTCGGACAACGTACCGTTACCGGTGCGCGCCGGGTGGCCGCGGGTTTCAGATACCGCTTCAGCCCGCTGGGTGACGGCACCGTGGCGGTGCGATCGGCGCGCATGGCGGGACAACCACTCTGGCTTGCGCGCTGCAGCCACAGCAATCTGCCGCGCGATGCGCTGGTCGCGCGCGCCGTCATCGAGCTGCTGGATGACGGCACGACGCCGACCCTGTCGCGACTGGAACCGGACGAAGCCGGCCCCGACGAGACCGTAGAGCGCAGCGCCTACGCCAGCGAGCTCGACGACGAACAGCTGCGGCGCACGCTCAACGGCAAACTCGACTGGGGCGCGCTGAGTGCCGACGCACGGCGCGAGTTCCTGGAGGGCCTCAACGACCCGGGTCCCCTCTGACCGCGACCTGTCACCCGCAGGAGCCGTCGGCAATGTGGCGCCCGTCGCGGTTCTGCGGCCGCGTTTGACCTAACCTGTCGTCCCGTCAACCGGCTCCCCCGCACTGCGTTGTGGCAGGCAGGGAGGACTCACATGCCAGATCCGAAGTACGCGACTCACCGCCTGCGGACCGCCGTGGCGGCAATTCTGTTCGCCGCCCTGCCCGGCATGTCCGCGGCTGCCGGATTCACAGTGACGGGCAGCGCCTACGTCGACCAGGACAGCGGCGAAAGCTACGACCTGGATCTGCGGCTGCGCCCGAGTGACGCCTGGTCTGTCTCGGCTGGCATCGGGCGAAGCGCGACCGCGGGGGTCGGCAACGACTTCGACGGCACGTCCTGGCGCGCGTCGGCAGGCTGGCAGGGCGAACGACTCGGCGTCGCCCTGAATACGCGCAACTGGCGCGACGGGGGGCAATTCGAGTCGCGCAACATCGGCGCGGATTTCACGGTGCTGTTGCCGGCGGGCTTCGTCCTGACGGGGCTGCTGCGGCAGCGCGATCTGGACCTGGATTACACGATCACCGGCGCGCTGGGCCGCGTCTTCCCCGCGAGCGCAAGCTTCACGGGGCGCGGCTACGGCGCCGAACTCGGCTGGAGCAACCAGGCCTGGAACGCCTCGGTGCGCGCCGTCGGCTACTCGTACGACGACGCTCTCGACCGGGTCATCGCAGCCGCTGCAGCACCGACGACCCGCTTCTTTCCGCGCGTCCAGGCGCTTGCCGACTCAATGCTGACGCGAGCCTTCGGCGCCACCGAGCGGGAACTGAGCGTCAGCGTCGACCGCAGCTTCGCGCGCTCCGGCCTGCGCCTCGACCTTTCGAACAGCCGCGAGGCGCTCACCGGGACCACCGCCAACGGGATCGCGGCGAGCTATCGCTACACGATCTCGCCACGCGTCGAGTTCGAGGGCACGGTCGGCGTGTCGGACGGGGACTCGCTCGATGCGGTGACCTACGGCGGGTTGGCCGCCACGCTGCGGCTCTGAGTCGCCGGCCCGGCGGCTGCGATGCATGCGATGACTCCTGCGTACTGAGGATGCGGGTTCTGCACTATCATGCCGCCCCGAGGCACAGGGAGGGCCTCCGACATGATGGAAATGCTTGCCGACCCCGCCATCTGGATGGCGTTCCTGACCTTGACGGCGCTGGAGCTCGTGCTCGGCATCGACAACGTCATATTCATCTCGATCCTGGTCGACAAGCTGCCGCCTGCAGAGCGCGAGCTGGCCCGCCGCATCGGCCTGGGCCTGGCGATGTTCATGCGCATCGGGCTGCTGTTCCTGCTGTCCTGGATCGTGGGACTCACGGCGCCGATGTTCACCGTCATCGGCACGGAGGTCTCGGGGCGTGACCTGATCCTGATCCTCGGTGGCCTGTTCCTGGTCTGGAAGTCCACCAAGGAAATCCACCAGCTGACGGAAGGCGAGGAAGGCCACGCCTCGGGCGCCGTCAGGGCAACCTTTGCAGCGGTGATCACCCAGATCATCATCATCGACGCGGTGTTCTCGCTCGATTCGATCATCACCGCCGTCGGCATGGTCGACCAGGTGTCGGTGATGGTCGCGGCCGTCGTCGTGTCGGTCGCCCTGATGATGCTGTTCGCGCGGGCGATCGGCGAGTTCGTGTCGGCGCATCCCAGCATCAAGATGCTCGCGCTGTCGTTCCTGCTGGTGATCGGCGTGGTGCTGATCGCCGAAGGCTTC
>JANPDV010000094.1:0-1862 GCA_031431655.1 Gammaproteobacteria bacterium
ACCGCGCCGCTGGAACAGCTCGCGCTGTCGACTTTCAGGCGCTTTGTGCCGAGCGTGAAGATGCTGCATTCACCGGTCGAAGCCACCGGCTTCACGTTCGTCAGCTTCAAGAAGACCAAGCCCGGCGAGGCGCTGGAGATCGGCAAGCGGGTCGCGGAAATCGTCGGCATCGCGAAGGTCGTGGTCATGGTGGACGACGACCTGGAGGTGCTCGATCGAGTGCAGATGATGCATGCGATGGGTTCGCGCTGGCAGCCGCAACCCGCCACCGCCATCATCGCGCGCTCGCGCGGCATGCCGCTGGATCCGTCGCTGAAGGACGCACCGTACACGTCCAAGGTGGTCATCGACGCCACGCGACAGTGGCCTGAAGAAGGCGGGCCGACGGAGTATCAGGAGCTGAACCGCGCCACGCTGGTGGCCGGCGCGCCCGATTCCTTCAAGCGCGTCGACGCCAACTGGACGCGGCTGGTCGGCAAGTACCGCCCACCCGGCGCATGAGTCGCCGAGCGTGAGCATCGCAGGGCAGTGCCTGTGCGGGACCGTGCGCTGGGAACTCGCGGCGCCGCCGGTGATGATGCTGCACTGCCACTGCTCGATGTGCCGCAAGACGCACGGTTCCGCCTTCGTCACCTATGCGGTCGCTCCGCTGGCGTCGTTCCGCCATGCAGCGGGAACCGAGGGCATCGTGCAGTACCGGTCATCGAGCCAGGCGCTGCGCCCGTTCTGCCGCCGCTGCGGTTCCGCGACGCCGTGGCTCGACGAGCGCAGCTGCTTCGCGATCTGCCCGGCAGGCAATCTCGATGGCGAACTGGGCCTGAAGCCGCAGCTGCATATGTTCGTCGGCTCGAAGGCGCCGTGGCACACCATCACGGACGAGCTGCCGCAGTTCCCCGAGTACCCGCCCGGGTTCGGCCTCGCCAGCGTGCCGTGCGCAGCAGTGGCGCCGAAGCCGGGCGTGACACAAGGCTCCTGCCTGTGCGGCAGGGTGGCCTATGAATTCAACGGCGCGCCACAGCGCATGTACAACTGCCACTGCCAGCGCTGTCGACGCGGCCGCGGCGCGGCACATGCCACCAATCTGTTCGTGAAGCTGGAGCAGTTCCACTGGGTACGTGGGCAGGATGACGTCGCGGACTTCGCACTGCCGGGAGCCCGCTTCTTTGGCACGGCGTTCTGCCGGCATTGCGGCAGCAGGCTGCCGCGGATCTACCGCGATCGCGGCGCCGCCGCGGTGCCCTGCGGTTCGCTCGATGACGACCCTTTGATGCGCCCCCAGGTGCATTTATATGTTGGTTCCAAGGCGCCGTGGTTCGACATCACGGACGCGCTGCCCCAGTTTGCCGAAGGCGCGACTTAGCACCGGCTTTCCAGCCGTCGCCACGAGTGGCGCGCGGCTGCTGGTTCTCGGCTCACTGCCGGGTCGCGCATCGCTCGACGCGCAGGAGTCCTACGCCCAACCTCGCAATGCCTTCTGGCGAATCATGGGCGCACAGTTCGAGGCTGGCCCTGACGTGCCCTACCCGCAACGGCTGCAACGACTGACCGACGCCGGCGTCGCGCTCTGGGATGTCTGTCATTCGGCACGGCGGCCGGGCAGCCTGGATGCCGACATCGACCGGCGCAGCGTGACGCCGAACGATTTTGAAGGTTTGTTCCAGCGCTGCCCCGGAATCGAGCGCATCGGTCTCAATGGCGCCGCCGCCGCGCGGCTCTATGCGCAGCTGGTGCTGCCTGCGTTGTCGCCGCGCTGGCAGCAACTGCCGCGAGTGGCGTTGCCCTCGACGAGTCCGGCGCATGCAGCGATGTCGCTGGCGGAAAAACACGCGCGCTGGTCCGCGTTCCTGGCAGTTGATTCGGGC
>JANPDV010000095.1:0-6406 GCA_031431655.1 Gammaproteobacteria bacterium
GGGACATGTTGATCACGAACTGGGTGAACGCGGGCAGGTCAGCACCGAAGCCCTTGAACAGCGACTCGTACTGCGGGATCACGAAGATCAGCAGGATCACGGTGACGACGATGGCGACCACCATGACCGCAGCCGGATAGAAAAGGGCCTTCTTGACCTTCTTCTTCAGCGCTTCGGTCTTTTCCTTGTAGGTCGCGATCTTGTCGAGCAGGTTCTCGAGTGCGCCGGCCTGTTCGCCCGCCTCGACGAGGTTAACGTAGAGGTCGTCGAAATGCAGCGGGTGCTTGCCGAGCGCCTCGTGCAGCGAGCTGCCGCCCTCGACGTCGGCCTTGATGTCGAGGATCAGCTTCTGCACGGCGGGCTTGTCATGGCCGTTGCCGACGATCTCGAACGCCTGCACCAGCGGAATGCCGGCGGCAAGCATCGTGGCCAGCTGGCGACTGAACACGGCGATGTCGTCCGGACCGACCTTGCCGCCGCCTTTCTTGAACAGCGAAACCTGCTTGCTGATCCTGTTGGGGATGATGCCGCGGCGGCGCAGATCGGCGCGCTTGGCCTGTTCGTCGAGCGCATGGTCCTTGCCCTTGTTGCGGGTTCCTTTCTTGTCGACGCCGTCCCAGGCGAAGGCTGTGTCCTTCTTGAGCTGTCGCGATGCGGAGCCGGTAGCTGCTGCCTGTGCCATAGATAGGGTGCTCAGTCGATCGTGACGCTGTTGATTTCTTCGAGGCTGGTGGCGCCGCCGCGGGCCTTCTCGAGGCCGGCGCGACGCAGGTCCCAGACCCCGAGTCGGCGCGCCTCGTCGGCGATCTCCATGGCATTGCCGCCCGCCATGATGATCCGGCCGATCGAGTCGGTAACCGGCATCACCTGGTAAATGCCGACGCGGCCCTTGTAGCCTTCATTGCAGTTCTGGCAGCCCTTGGGGCCGTAGATCTTGATGCCGGCCTGGACGTCTTCGGGCTGGAATCCTTCCTTGAGCAGCGCTTCGGCCGGCACTTCGATCAGCTGCTTGCACGAGCTGCAGAGCCGGCGCGCCAGGCGTTGCGCGATGATCAGGCTGACCGATGTGGCTATGGCGTAGGGCTTTACGCCCATGTCCATGAGGCGCGTCAGCGTCTGCGGTGCGTCGTTGGTATGCAGCGTCGAGAGCACCAGATGGCCCGTCTGGGCGGCCTTGATCGCGATCTCCGCGGTTTCGAGGTCGCGGATTTCGCCGACCATCACCACGTCCGGGTCCTGGCGCAGGAACGAGCGCAGAGCGGCGGCGAAAGTGAGGCCGACCTTGGCGTTCACGTTGACCTGGTTGACGCCGGGCAGGTTGATTTCCGCCGGGTCTTCCGCCGTCGAGATGTTGGTGTCTTCCTTGTTGAGGATGTTCAGGCCGGTATACAGCGAAACGGTCTTGCCCGAACCGGTCGGTCCGGTCACCAGGATCATTCCCTGTGGCTTGGCCAGGTACTTGAGGTAGATCTCGCGCTGGAACGGCTCGTATCCGAGCGCGTCGATGCCGAGCATCGCGGACGATGGGTCGAGCACGCGCATGACGATCTTCTCGCCGAACAGCGTGGGGCAGCTGCTGACGCGGAAGTCGATCGCGCGCGTCCGCGAGATCTTCATCTTGATGCGGCCGTCCTGCGGCAGCCGTCGCTCAGCGATGTCGAGTCGCGCCATGACCTTCAGGCGCGCCGCGATCTTCATCGCCAGCTGCACCGGCGGCGAGGCGATTTCCTTCAGCACGCCGTCGATGCGCAGCCGCACGCGGTACATTTTCTCGTACGGCTCGAAGTGAATGTCCGAGGCACCGCGGCGGATCGCATCCAGCATCAGCTTGTTGACGAAGCGGACGATCGGCGCGTCTTCGATGTCGCTGCCGGCGTCTTCATCGAGTTCCTGGTCGCCACCGGTGACTTCGAGGTTCTCGAGGTCGACGCCGTCGTCGTCGCCGAGGTTCGGCATCGACGTGTCGGCCTGTTCGACCGCCTTGTCGATCGTCCTCTGCAGCTTGTCGTCTTCGACGACGATGGCTTCCACCCCCAGTCCGGTGGCGAACTTGATCTCGTCGATCGCGGCCAGGTGCGTCGGATCGGCCACCGCGAGGAACAGGCGCTTGCCGCGCTTGAACAGCGGCAGAACGCGATGCTTCGCCACCAGCTTTTCGCCGGTGAGCTTGACGAGGTCGAGGTCGAGCGAGATCGAGTCGAGGTCGATCAGGGGAACGCCGAATTCATTGGCCGCGGCAATCGCGATCTCGCGTGCGGCAACGACACCCTTGGAAACCAGTTGCGTAACGACGCTGGTGCGACGGTCGCGCGCATCCTGGATTGCGGCGAGCATGGCGCTTTCTTCGACCAGTCCGTCCTGGACAAGCCGCTGCGGCAAGCCACCAAGGCCCGCGCGGGCGGTGCTGCCGATCGCCAAAGAAGCGTTATCGTTCATGCACTTACAGGTAAAACCGAGCGACCTTCCGAGCCCCTAGTCTACTCGACCGGGGCGCCGGGACAATTGTCAAATTTCGTGCCCGATGTTCGCACGATTCTCCGCTGCCCCGCGTGACCGGTGCCCCAGAAACGCCAAACCCCGCAGGGCAGCGGGGTCGGTGCCCGGACCGGTGGCCGGTCCGGCAGGAGCGGGCTCGATCAGGTACGGCAGTTGGAGGGACGCAGCTTGGCCTCGAGCGTGCCCCCGCCGGAAGGCGTGGAGGCACCCGACGCAATCGTCAGGCCGGTGCCAGTGGCGCCGCGGCTCCCGCAGACCCACGCGACGTCGCCGTTGGGACTGGTATAGGGCGTCATTGCCAGCGTCTGCCCCGTGATCCGCGCATTCGCCTGGGCACCGAATGTCACGGTGACGATGCCGCCAGTGCTGACACCGACGCTGTTGACGTACTTGCTGGTGAAGTCCGTGGCCGCGCTGATGCCGGCGGCCGAATTGCTCGACGGCCACTGGCCAGTGTCCGAGAACGTTTCGTGGACCCCGCGCTTGGCGCCCGCCGCCATGCCGATGCCCTCGGCGACCTGGGCGCGAATGATGTAGTCCTGGTACGCGGGCACGGCGATGGCCGCCAGGATGCCAATGATCGCCACGACGATCATCAGCTCGATCAGGGTGAAACCTGCCTGCTGCGTCACCGCGGTCGTCGGTACGGCGGTCGTCGTTGGTCGAAGGTCCACGAGAACCCTGCCTTTGTAAGGTGGTGTGGGCAAAAAAAAGCCCTGTGTTGCCACAGGGCTCTCTTGAGATCCGGCCCCGGCTGACTCCGTCTGGAGCTAGCGAGGACTCAGATCAGGTGCGGCAGTTGGCCGGACGGTACTTCGGGGTCAGCGTGCCGCCGCCCGTGGGAACGGTGGCGCCCGACGCGATCGTCAGGCCGGTGGTGCCGGTCGTGCCACGGCTGCCGCAGACCCAGGCCACGTCGCCGTTCGGGCTCGTGTACGGGATCAAGGACAGGGTCTGGGTGCTGATGCGCGTGTTGGCCTGGCCACCGAAGGCCATGGTGATCACGCCGCCGGCGCCAACCGTCATGCTGGTGACGTACTTGCCGCTGATGTTGGTCGCTGCGTCGAGGCCCGCAGCCGTGTTCGAGCCCGGCCACGTGCCGTTGCTCTGGAACGACTCGGACACCGCCGCCTTGGCGGACGACGCCATGTTCAGGCCTTCAGTGACCTGCGCACGAATCGTGTAGTCCTGGTAGGCCGGGATCGCAATCGCGGCCAGAATGCCGATGATCGCAACCACGATCATCAGTTCGATCAACGTAAAACCCTTTTGCACCGTCTTCATCGCAAGCTCCTTGGGGAAGAACAAACTTCAGTTACGCGCAACGTGCGCCTGGCCTGAAAGGAAGCAATCCCCGTGCCAATCTCAACTACCGCTGTAAGTGATTGATTGTTATAGGCCAGGTCTTTTCCCTGGCGGCCTATGTGCAACTGACGGGACCGACCGCCCATGCCTCGGCGTCGCGGCACGTCACAAAGTGACGCACGGTGTCAGTCGGCGGCGAGGGCCGCGAAGCGGCCGTGCAGGGCGTCCCAGAGCGCTGCTGCTTCCGCGAGCTCGGGCGTAGCCGGGCGTGCCTCGAGCCGGCGCGGCAGGCTGCCCGGCGCCGCGATGTGCACCACGCGGAACGCGTCGGCCCGGACGTTCGGCAAGGCGGCCACGAGCTGATTCCCGCGCAGTGCCGCGTACTGGCGCTCGCGCATCAGCTGGCCGCGGGCTTCGGGGCGGATCTGCAGGCGGCCGCTGGCCGCGTCTACCCGGTAAACCTGCAGCGCGCCGCGCAGCGCGCTCGCGGTCTGCTGCTGCCCGGGCAGGAAGCCGCGTGGGTTGAATTCCGTCTCGGTGAAGCGGATGCGCGCTGCGAACGCGGCCGGTACCGCCGGCGTGCCGGCGAGCGCGGCGGTGAGCGGCAGGCCGTCGAAGTTGCCGGCCGGCATGCCGAGTGCCAGCAGCTCATTGAAGGTGGGCGCGAGATCCTCCAGGGAGACCGGCGCCGCGATCTCCCGTGGGCCGAATTGCGCGAAGTCGCGCTGCGCGCGGCCAAAGGCCCGCAGCGCCAGTACCACGCGGTACTGGTGGGGTGACAGCACGCTCGTGCCGTGACCCGTGATCACGGGCGGAGCGAATGGATCCTCGGTCGGGCCGCTGCCGCCCCAGGGCGAATCGTCCGCCTGGCCGAGTGCTTCGCCATGGTCGGAGAGCAGCACCACCAATGCGTTCTGCAACAGGCCTTTGCCCGCCAGCATGTCGAGCACGTCCTGGAACTGCCGGTCGACGCGCTGCACCGCTGGGCGGTATTGATCCGCAACCCAGGTCTGCGGCGGCGGCTCGGCGCCCGGCACGTCTTCCGACCAGACATAGGGCCAGTGTGGCAGCGTGAGATGCAATGCGAGGAACAGCGGCTGCCGCGGATTGAGCTCGCGCTGGAGCCTGGCAACGAAAACGTCCGGCCTGTACAGGGCGACCACGGCCCGGTTCGCGTGCAGCTGGGGCAGCAGCCAGGCGCCGATCCGGGTGTTGGCAATCAGATTGGTCAGCGGCACGTCACCCAGCGTGCCGATCAGGAAGTCCGCAGCGCCGATCGGTGGCGAGATGGCCTGGTCGAAACCGTAGCTGGCGTCGATGTTCGAGAAGCGCACTTCGTCGATTGCATAGGCGGTGCGATAGCCGGCGCGCCTGAAAGCCTGCGGCAGAGTGTCGCCCAGGTTCAGGGTGCCGCGCGGCAGCAGGTTGACCACCGCGCCAGTGGTGTGCGGGTGCCGGCCCGTCAGCACGGACACCCAGGCCGGATAGGTGCGCGCCAGCGGCGTCATCGCGTCGGCGAAGCGCACCGCCCCGGAGAGGAAGCGGTCGACGTGCGGCGTCAGTCCGGCGCGCCCGCCGCCCGACTGCGTGACGTCGCAGCGCAGTGAATCGATGCCGATCAGGATGATGTTAGGCCGCCCCGAACGCGCCGCGGCGGGTAACGCGTCAGCGCGCGCGGCGGCCGGCGCGCGCAGCACTGCGATCGCGGACAGCACCGCGGCGAGCGATGCCGCCCCCAGGACGAGCGCCAGCACCCGGCGGCCGGTCGGCGGCCGATCGGTGCGCCGCGGCGCGCCACGTGCGAGCAGGGCAAGCGCGATCGTCAGCAGCGCGAGCCCGGCGAGCACGGCGGTGATCACCTCGAACACCGCCACTCCCGCGACCTGCGCGCGAACGGCTTCATTCCAGTTCTCGGCCAGGTGCGAGCGAGGGTAGGCCCAGGCATTTGCCGCAAGGACCCAGCTGACGGCCGCGACCAGCCAGAACACGGTCCAAAGCTTCACCGTGGCGGCGGCGCGCGGCCAGGCCGCGTGGGCGCTGCGCGCCAGCGTCCAGACAAGCAAGCCAAGGAGCAGGTGGGCGCCGAGCTGCACGGCGGCGAAACGTGCCAGCTCCAGCCCGAGCGGCGAGAACACCAGCGGGCCGGCATCGATGGCGCCGAACACGCCATCGCGACTGAACACATCGCGATCGCTGAAGCCCCAGCGCGCGAACGACGCCAGCAGCAGCGCCAGTGCGCCACCGAGGGCGAGTCCAAGGCCAGCGCGCGGCGCCGCGCTCATTCGATACCAAGCTTCTTGATTCGGTAGCGGAGCGCGCGGAAGGTCATGCCGAGCCGGCGCGCCGCGGCGGTGCGGTTGTAATGGGTTTCCTCCAGCGCCCGAACGATGGCCGCGCGCTCGATGTCCTCGAGCTGCGCCCCGAGCGGGCCGCTGCCCTCGGCACCGGGCTCGGAAGCCTCGCTCGCCTCGGCCCGCGCGGGCGTGGCGGTCGCTTCACCGGCGATCGCGTCGTCGTCCCGCCCGCGCAGTTCGATGTCCGCCGCGTCGATCGCGTGGCCGTCGGAGAGCGTCAGGGCCCGTTCGAGCACGTTCTCCAGTTCGCG
>JANPDV010000096.1:0-6293 GCA_031431655.1 Gammaproteobacteria bacterium
CGTGCCGGCGGTGATCCGCGGCTCGCGCAGCATGATGCCCAGCTCGCGGGCGCTGCCGTGGCCCGGCCGCATCGACGTCCAACTGCTCGCGCCGATCACCTGCGTCGTCGGCGATGCCGCAGCGGCGCGCGAGCTGCGCGACCGGGCCCGGACGCTGATCCTGGAGTACCTCGGCGAACCGGATCTGGCCGAAACGGCAGCGGGCACTGTCGAGACTGCGGACGGAGAAGCGGGCTAGACGTTGCGTCGGTAGCGTCCGCCGCAGGCGTACAGCGCCTGCGAGATCTGGCCAAGCGATGCGTGTCGCACGGCACCCATCAGCGCCTCGAACACGTTGCCGCCGGCGGCGGCCGCCTGCTGCAGCGACTGCAGCGCCGCGGCACTGGCTCCGGCGTTGCGCCGCTGGAACGCGCGCACCGCCTGCACCTGGTCCTCTTTCTCCTGCTCGGTTGAACGGATCAGCGCGGCGCCAGCGTGCTCCTGGCTGGCGTCGCGATCAGACAGGAAGGTGTTGACGCCGATGATCGGCAGCGTGCCGTCATGCTTGAGCGTCTCGTAGTACAGGCTTTCGTCCTGGATCTTGCCACGCTGGTACATCGTTTCCATGGCGCCGAGCACGCCGCCACGTGCGCTGATCGCGTCGAACTCACGGTAGACGGCCTCCTCCACCAGGTCGGTCAGGTAGTCGATCAGCAACGACCCGGCCCACGGATTCTGGTTCTTGTTCAGGCCCAGCTCGCGATTGATGATCAGCTGGACCGCGACGGCGCGCCGGACACTGTTTTCGGTCGGCGTGGTCAGCGCCTCGTCGTAGGCATTGGTGTGCAGCGAGTTGCAGTTGTCGAACAGCGCGTATAGCGCCTGCAGCGTGGTGCGCGTGTCGTTGAACTGGATCTCGCGGGCGTGCAGCGATCGGCCCGAAGTCTGGATGTGATACTTCAGCATCTGGCTGCGGGGCCCGGCGCCGTAGCGTTCACGCATCGCCCGCGCCCAGATGCGGCGCGCGACGCGCCCGATCACCGCGTACTCGGGATCCATGCCATTCGAGAAGAAGAAACTGAGGTTCGGCGCGAACTCATCGATCTGCATGCCGCGCGCCAGGTAGTACTCGACGATGGTGAAGCCGTTGGACAGCGTGAACGCGAGCTGGCTGACCGGGTTCGCTCCGGCCTCGGCGATGTGATACCCGGAAATCGATACGGAGTAGAAATTGCGCACGCCGTTTTCGATGAACCAGGCCTGCACGTCACCCATCATGCGCAGTGCAAATTCCGTGGAAAAGATGCAGGTGTTCTGCGCCTGGTCTTCCTTGAGGATGTCGGCCTGCACCGTGCCGCGCACCCGTGCGAGCGTGTCGGCGCTCAGGCGCGCGTACTCCGCGGCGCTCAGCAGCTCGCCGACCAGTTCCTCGCCACTCAGGCCAAGCAGCGCCAGGCCCGATCCGTCATGCCCCTCGGGCAGCTCGCCTCGATAGGTCGGCAGCGTCACGCCCGCCGCAAGCTGCGCGGCGCGCAAGGCGGCGATGCGCTGCTGCGCCGCGGACCAGCGGCCCTGCTGCCGCAGGAAGCGCTCGACCTGCTGGTCGATAGCGGCGTTGAGGAACATCGCCAGGATGATCGGCGCGGGGCCATTGATCGTCATCGAGACCGACGTGCCCGGCGCACACAGATCGAATCCCGAGTACAGCTTTTTCATGTCGTCGAGCGTCGCGATCGACACACCGGAATTGCCGGTGCGGCCGTAGATGTCCGGCCGGGTATCCGGGTCCTCGCCATACAGTGTCGTGGAGTCGAAGGCCGTCGACAGCCTGGTCGAGTCATGCCCTCTGGCAAGGTAGTGGAAGCGCCGATTGGTACGCTCGGGCGCGCCCTCCCCGGCGAACATGCGGATCGGGTCCTCGGCTTCGCGCCGATAAGGGTATACGCCAGCGGTATACGGATAGGCGCCAGGCAGGTTCTGCTCCTGCAGGAAGCGCAGCACCTCGCCCCAGTCCCGGTAGCGCGGCGCGAGCACCTTCGGGATCCGGTTACGACTCAGCGTCTCGACGTAGTTGTCGCCCAGCACGCTCTGGTCGCGCACGCGATACGAGAACTGCGGCTGGGTCACTCCCTGCACCCGCGTTGGCCAGGCCCGCAGCTCGACAATGGCCTGCTCGCCGATCGCGTCGAGCGCCGCATGGTAGGCCGCGCGCAGTGCCAGCAGCGAGGCATCGGCACCGGCGCCGGCGTCGGCGGCATAGCGGTCGAGGGGCGCGGGCAACGCCGCGTCGCCCAGCGCCTTCAGTGCCTCGTAGAGCGCGTAGGCCCGTGATGCAGCCGCCGCGCGCGCGTCGATCGCGCGCTGCGCTTGGCGCCCGGTTGCCGCAATCTCGGCGAGATAGCGACTGCGGCCGTCCGGTATCAGCGACGCACCCACCGGCATCGCAACCGGCCCCGGGTCGTCCACCCGCCAGCGCGGCGGCCCGGGATGCAGCGCGTCGATGCGGCGGCAGATCGCGGCAAACAGCCGATTGACCCCGGGGTCATTGAAGCGGCTGGCGATGCTCGGAAACACCGGCACGTCCGCGTCAGGCAGGCTCATGCGGTCGGGATGATTGCGGCGCCACTGCTTGCGCACGTCACGCAGCGCATCCTGCGAGCCACGCCGTTCGAACTTGTTGATGACGATGAACTCGGCGAAATCCAGCATGTCAATCTTCTCGAGCTGGCTTGCGGCGCCATATTCGCTGGTCATCACATAGATCGGCAGATCCACCAGGTCGACGATCTCGGTGTCGCTCTGGCCCGTGCCGGCGGTCTCCACCACGATCAGGTCGAAGCCTGCGCTCTGGTACAGCGCCACGACGTCGCGCAGCACCGCGGAGGTCGAGAGGTTGCGCCGCCGCGTGGCCAGCGAACGCATGAAGATCTGCGGCGCGGCGAGGCTGTTCATCCGAATGCGGTCGCCGAGCAGTGCGCCGCCGGAGCGACGCCGGGTCGGGTCGACCGCCACCACCGCAATCCGCGCCGCCGGGAAGTGACGCACGAAGCGCTGCAGCAGTTCGTCGTTCAGCGAGCTCTTGCCGGCGCCGCCAGTCCCGGTGAGACCCAGCACCGGCGCAGCGGATGCCGCGCGCGGTGGCGCCAGGACGGCGAGCAGGGCTGCGCGCTGCGCGGCCTCGGCGTCGCCCGCGCCGCGCGTTGCGGTGGCGCCCTCCAGCAGCGAGATCGCCACGCCGAGGCCGCGCGGGTCCGCCGCATCGACCGCGCCACGCGCCACGCGCTTCTGCCGCGCCTGGCGCACCCGCATGCAGACGTCGTCGATCATGCCCTTGAGGCCCAGGACGCGGCCGTGCTCCGGCGTGTAGATCTTCTCGATGCCATGGCGCTCGAGCGCCTCGATCTCCGCGGGCGCGATCGTGCCGCCGCCGCCGACGACCACGCGGATGTGTGCGCAATCACGCTCGCGCAGCATGTCGACCATGTACGCGAAGTACTCGTTGTGGCCGCCCTGGTAGGAACTGACCGCAATGCCGTCGGCGTCCTCCTCGATCGCCGCGCGCACGATGTCCGACACCGAGCGGTTGTGGCCGAGGTGAACCACTTCAGCACCCTGGGCCTGCAGCAGCCGGCGGATCAGGTTGATCGCGGCATCGTGGCCGTCGAACAGCGAGGCCGCTGTCACGAATCGCAGCGGCGCGTCGCCTGGCTCGTCGTTCGACATCCGCTCACCTCCTGCGTCAGGGCCCGGGACGACACCGCAGGGTGGTTCCAAGGCTGTCTATTTCTAGGACGAGTGTCATTAGGATTCAAGCACTTAGAGCACGAAAAGCACAACCTGAGAGCTGCGTCCGGTCCTTCTGTATGCAGCGCAGTATGTTCGGCACAGGAGCCGGTCTAGAATCCGCGGCTCCGCCGAGACCCTGGTGCTGTGGATGAGGTGTTCGACATGAGTGACTCCGTACTGATCGCCGCCGCGCGCCGCACTCCCATCGGCGCGTTCCAGGGGGCGCTGACCAGCGCCACGGCGTCGCAGCTCGGCGCCGTCGCGGCGCGCGCTGCGATCGAGTCCGCCGGTCTGCAGGGCGCCGACGTGCAGGAAGTCGTGATGGGCTGCGTGCTGCAGGCGGGCCAGGGCCAGGCCCCCGCGCGACAGGCTGCACTGGCCGCAGGAGTTCCGGTCGGCTCGCCCACCACGACCGTCAACAAGATGTGTGGCTCGGGCATGATGGCTATCATGATCGCCGCCGACCAGATCCGCGCGGGCGATCTGCAGATTGCACTTGCCGGGGGCCTGGAATCGATGACGAATGCGCCTTACCTGCTGCCAAAGGCGCGCGCCGGTTATCGCATGGGCCACGGCGAGTTGCTCGACCACATGTTCACCGACGGCCTGCAGAGCCCCTGGGACGGCAAGATGATGGGCGCGTTCGGCGAACTGCTGGCCGAGAAGTACGGCTTTACGCGGGCCGCGCAGGATGCGTTCGCGGCTGAATCGGTGCGGCGTGCGCTGCAGGCGATCGAATCAGGCCACTTCGATGCGGAGATTGCGCCAGTCACGGTCAAGACGCGCAAGGGTGACGTGACCGTCACCCGCGACGAAACGCCATTCAACTGCGATGTCGCAAAGATCCCGCTGCTGAAGCCCGCGTTCAAGAAGGACGGCACCGTTACCGCGGCGTCCTCTTCCTCGATCTCGGACGGCGCTGCGGCTGTGGTGCTGATGAGCGGGGCGACTGCCAGGGCACGCGGCACCAGCGCGCTCGCGCGACTGGTGGCCTATGCAAGCCACTCGCACGAACCCGAGTGGTTCACTACTGCGCCGATCAGCGCGATCCGCAAGACGCTGGAGCGGGCGGGCTGGAAGGCGACCGACGTCGGCCTGTTCGAAATCAACGAGGCTTTCGCCGGCGTAACCATGGCGGCAATGCACGACCTGGGTCTCGATCACGCCAAGGTCAATGTCAACGGCGGCGCCTGCGCGCTCGGCCATCCGATCGGCGCCACCGGTGCGCGAATCATCACCACGCTGGTGCATGCCATGCGTCGGCGCGGCGTGCAGCGCGGCGTCGCTGCGCACTGCATCGGCGGTGGCGAGTCCACCGCGGTCGCGGTCGAACTCGTCTGATCCGGCGTTCACCGGCAAGGCAGCACGGCTCATGAAGATCCAGTCGGTTAGGGCGGTCGTCACCGGCGCGGCCTCAGGGCTCGGCCTGGCCGTCGCGCGCCACCTGGTCGCGCAGCAGGCGCAGGTCTGCCAGTTCGACGTGCAGGAAGGCCCTGGGCAGAAGGCCGCCGCGGAGCTCGGGCCGCAGGCGCGATTCATCAAGTGCGATGTCACGTCGGAGGCGGAAGTCGACGGCGCGATGGCGGCGGCTGCGCAGGCCATGGGCAGCATCAACCTGCTGGTCAACTGCGCCGGCGTGATCGGCGCGGGCCGGGTGCTCGGCCGCAATGGTCCGATGGCCGGCGACTTCTTCACCAAGGTCGTGCACATCAACCTGATCGGCACCTTCCTCTGCGACAAGGCGGCTGCCGCGCTGATGCAGCACAACGCGCCGGGCGAGGATGGCGAGCGTGGGGTAATCATCCACACCTCGTCGGTGGCGGCGTTCGAAGGCCAGATCGGCCAGGCCGCCTACGCGGCGACCAAGGCTGCGGTGATGGGCATGACGCTGCCGCTGGCGCGTGAGTTCGCGGCCTTCGGCATCCGCGTGTGTTCGATCGCTCCCGGCATCTTCCAGACACCGATGGTCTCCGGCATGCCGCAGGCCGTGCAGGATTCGCTCGGCAGGCAGGTGCCGTTTCCCTCGCGGCTGGGCAGGCCGGACGAGTACGCCCGCCTGGTGCAGTCGATCGTGGAAATCACGATGCTGAACGGCGAGACGATCCGCCTCGACGGCGCAATCCGCATGCAGCCGAAGTAACCGGCAGCCGGCGGCCCAGGGCCTTCAGCCAGCCTGCCGCGGTGCCGCCCGCACGTTGCACGCCCAAGCCAGAATCGGTCATCAGCCGTGCGAAGCACTGCGAAGGATCGATGCTGTGAGCGAGACGATCGAACGGGACCAGATGGAGTACGACGTGGTCATGGTCGGCGCAGGCCCGGCCGGCCTCGCTTTTGCCATCCGGCTGAAGCAGATGAAACCGGACCTGTCAGTCTGCATTCTCGAGAAGGCCTCCGCGATCGGGGCACAGGCACTGTCCGGCGCGGTACTCGAACCCGGACCGCTCGATGAGCTGTGGCCGGAGTGGCGCAAGACACCACCGGCCGTCTGCGTCCCGGCGAAGCGCGACGAGTTCGCCCTGCTGACGCGC
>JANPDV010000097.1:0-9603 GCA_031431655.1 Gammaproteobacteria bacterium
TGTCCGTCGTTGTCGAAATCCGCCACCGCACAGCCGCGCGCGCCGCCCATGTCACCCGCGCCGGATTTCTGGGTGACGTCCTCGAAGGTCAGCGCGCCCTTCTCCTTGAGCCGGTTCATGATCAGCCGGTTGGCCTGGTCCGCCAGCGGCAGGTAGACGTCCTGGTCGCCGTCGTTGTCGAAGTCGGCGATGCACGCACCCTGGGCATAGCCGGGGTTGATGAACGGAATCGCTCCCGGAGGCTTGCGGCTGCGCGTGATGTCCTCGAACGTGCCATCGCCCTTGTTGCGCAGCATGAACTTGCTGTCGCGCTCGTTGGTGATCAGCAGGTCGGGCCAGCCATCCTGGTCGAAGTCGGCCCAGTTCGGTGAACCCTGCGCGTTCGACTCCTTGAGTTTCGCCTGCACCGCGACGCCGCTGGCGGCGGTGATGTCGGTGAAGCTCCAGTTGCCGTCATTGCGGAACAACGCGTTCTCGAGATCGCCGTCGGCATTCTTCCAGAAGATGTCCAGATCGCCGTCGCGGTCGTAGTCGGCGCAACCGACACCGCCTGCGGTATCGCCAATGCCGCCGATCTTCGCGTCGTTGTCGTTACCCGCCCGCATCAGCTTCGACGCACGCGTAACGTCCTCGAAACGCGCAGCGCCGGACTCCTTCAGCTGGTTGCGAAACAGCGTGGTAGGCACATGCCGCTGGCGCGCCTGGCCCGGCGGCATGTTGGCGGACAGCAGGTCCTGGTCGCCATCGTTGTCGAAGTCGCAGAACACGGCACCGCGACTGAACGAGCCCGGGTTCTGCACGCCATGCTCCGCGGCGACGTCGCGGAACACGCCCTTGCCGTCATTCTCGAACAGGCGGTCCGTGAGTCCCGCCGCCAGGTCCTCGACCGGCACGAAAATATCCAGGTCGCCGTCGTTGTCGTAATCGCCGAAAGTCGGGCCGGTAGAGTTGACGGCCAGATCCTGTACGCCACGGGCGACGGCCTCATCCTTGAAGCGGATGGCGGCGCCTCCCTGGGCAGATGCGGGAGCGCCGACGTTCATCAGCAGCACCGCGACGGCGACAGCACCCCGGATGAGGGCGCGGCGACATGGGGATCCGGTTGTCCGGAATGCATTGACTGGGCTTTGCACGAACGCTCCTGCTGGTATGCGTAAAGGTTGCAGCAATCGCGGGCCTGCCGGAAGAGCGCGCGCCCGTGTGGCTACCGCCACCGACGGGTTCCGTAATGATTCCACCGCGGAAAAGCTGCGCAAGACTAGCGATTCTCGACCGGACCCTGCTTGAGCCGCCCCTCGAGCAATGCATCGAAGTCCAGGTTCTTTCCCCAGTCCGATATCTCGCGCGAGCCGATTCCGACGCGCTTGCCGACCAGCTCGCGCGAATCCGCCGTCTTCAGTACGAAATCCGCGAAGTCGGCAAACGTGACGATGGGCGCCTTGACCGATTCCTGGTCTACGGCGATCACCAGGTTGTTCTGCGCCGGCCGGTCGACCAGGAAACCGGGCCGCAGGATGGTGTAGGCGAGTCCGCTCGCTGCCACAAGCTTCTCCATGGCACGCATGTCTTCGTAGATGCGCCTGCCATTCCAGAGCCACATGTCGCGCAGCGCGGCACCCCTGGGCTTCTCGGTCACCACGGTTTCGGCGCCGATCGAACTGGTGACGAGCAGGCGCGTGTTGCCCTTGCGGCGCATCGCGGCAATCAGGTTGGCCGTGCCGACGGTGTACAGATCCATGGTCAGCAATTCGATGCGCGGGTCGACGCGGGGACCGATCAGGGAAATGACAACCTCGTCCCCGCGCAGCGCCGCGACCAGCGACGCGAGATCGCGCACATCGGCCTTGACCACCTTCAGGCGACGGTCCTGCACCGCGATGGCTTCCGGGCGGCGGGCCACGGCGGTGACACGCCGGCCTTGCGCCAGAGCCTGGCGAAGTATCTCCGGTGCACTCTGGGCCGTGGCACCGACCACGACGACGGGCGCGAGGCCAGCGCCTGGGCGCGCCGTGCCAGCGCATCCCGGCAGTACCAGCGTGCCGCACGCCGCGACGATCGCAGCAACGATGGAACGTCGCGAACCGACTGTCATCGCGTTATCCCCCGTCGATGGCCAGGGAACTCATACGGCCTGCATTGCGCAGGCGCCGCAACAGCCGAAGACGGCCCTGACCGCGTACCGGAATGATGCCTCACGGACGGCGCGCGTCGGCCGCTACTTCGCAACGGTTGCAGGCGGCCGCGCGGTAAGCCGCTGCGGGAATTCCTTTTCGGCGCGGTCGAGATAGTCGCGCGGCAGGTCCGCGATCGAGCGCAGCTTAGCGCCCGAGGCGTGCCAGACCACGTGGCCCGGCTTGTCGGCCATGTTGCTCATCCATTTCGGCCAGCCCATGAACACCACGGAACTGAACACGGTCGGCAGTGCAGCCAGGCGTGCATTGCGGAAGTCGCGGCGGCTCGCGAACATCGTCTGCCGCTGGCCGTGCATCGGCGGCATTCCGGGCGGGTACACGGTCTGATGCTGCAACCACACCTGCTCGCCCATCGCGTGCCATTGCAGCCGCAACGGCGCATCGGGTACGGCGCCAAGCGGCTCACCGGTGTATCGCGCGGGCCAGATCCCCCGCTTCGTGTACTTGAAGCCGAGGCCCCCGCCCTGCACCGCGGGCTTGACTGGGTCGGTCGCCCCGGTCCACGGATTGCGGTACTCATACAGATACTGGTTGGTGGTGAAGTCACGGAAGAACGTCACCGTATTGCCACCGAGGAAGTAGCCGTCCGGGTCGTGACGGAACCAGTAGATCTCCAGCCCCTCGAAGCGCACCAGCGGACGTGGCGTTTCGTTGGCGCCAGTCACCGCGAAGATCACGCCGGTGAACCACCATGGCACGTCCTCCTCGCGCAGGCTGCCCTGCATCCGCACGATCTGCTGCAGGTTCACCGCCGGATCGCCGAAATCCGGCAGTCCGCTCGGATCGCCGCCCAACGCCAGCAGCGGCGGGCCCGCGGCGCCCCTCGGCAACGACGCCGCTGTGGCGTCTACCCCCTGGGCCTGCGAGTCGGCGACGGCGGCGAAGCCGGCGCCGAGCACCAACCCTCCCAACGTCGCCTCGCGTCGATTCATGAGTCTTGCCCTCAAGTGCTCCGCTGCGGCGGACGCCGGCAAAAGAAAAGGGCCGCCGAATCGCTTCCGGCGGCCCCCGTCTCGCTTTCCCCGCTGAACGGTTCCGACCCTGTCAGAACTTGTAGTTGAAGCGCAGTCCAACCGTCCGCGGCCGCGGCAGGTCCGCAAACGTCGTGGTCGGAATGCTGGGCGCGGCGATTACACCGCCGGGCACGGTCAGGCCCGGTGCGGGCTGAATCCCCAGAATGCCGAGACGGAAGTCCGCCGCGTAGATCGCCGGACCGGTGCCGGCAGACTTGACGGTGCGATCATCCGAGAGATTGTCGACATACAGCTGCCCTGTCCAGGATCCCGTCTCCACGCCGACGCGCAGGTTGGCCGTCCAGTACGAGTCGAGGAACGCGTTGTTGTCGTCCTCGAGGAAACGCGTGTCGGACCAGTTGGCGTCGACGTCGACGAACAGCGTCTTGTCGCCGCCGGCGAGCGGCCGGCGGTACCCCACGTTGAAGGCGACCGCCAGTTCCGGCGTGTCTTCGATCTGCTTGCCCGAACGGTCGAGCTGGCAGGTCAGCGAGCGCTGCGTGGTGGTGCCCGGGAAGAACGGAATCACGCCGCCACTGAGCGGCACGAAGTTCGCACCGTCGACGTAGCCGACGACGCAGTTGCCGACACGGGCGATCTCGCCCGCACCCGTAGAGGTCGTCTTGTAATCGGTGTACTCGTACTTCGCGAAGTAGGTCAGGCCACCCGAGAACAGCCAGTTTTCATTGGCGCGGAACTGCGCCGCGAGTTCCAGGCCGTCCAGCTGCGCCCTTCCGGCATTGGTCACGCGGTTCGTGATGGTGTTGCCGACGAGGATCTGGGTGCCCACCTGCTTGTCGGTGAAGTCGGTGCGGAAGACCGTGCCCTGGGCCTGCATACGGCCACTGGCCGAGCGCCACTTGGTGCCGATTTCATAGGCATTCAGCTTCTCCGCCTCGAACCGGATGTCGTCGCCATTGGCCGGCGCGCCGGCGCCACCGATCGTCACCGTTGAATAGCCGCCGGGCTTGCGCGCCTTGGCGTAGGACGCGTACACGTTCAGGTTCTCGGATGGCTGCCACTGCAATGTGCCCTTCGGCGTCGTGTACTTCTGGCTCAAGGTGGGATACTCGATCTGCCTCGTCGTCCGGGCTGGCGAGAAGCGGTTGGTGAAGAACGGGACCAGCACGGCGGGCACGCCCGCCCCGTTGAGGCAGGGGCCCGACGAGCCGCAGAGGATTACGGTGCCAGGGCCGTTCGAGCCGTCGGTGAAGCCGGCGGACACGAAGTTGTCCTCATCGACGTAGCGCGCCTCGGCGGTGAACTTCAGCGAATCCAGGATTTCCCATTCGACGTCGAGGTATGCGGACTGGTGATCGACCGTGCGTCGCACCCAGGAAGTAGCGCGATTCGCCGAGACGTCATCCATGAAAGGCGCAACCGACGCTGCCGTGAATCCGCCGGTGGGATTCGTGCACGAGCCCGCGGGTGCCATCACGCCTGCGATGACGGTACCCGTGGGCGCCTGGGCCGCCGGCGCCGGACCGAACGGATCGAGTGCGAAGCAGATCGTCCCGGAACCAATCACCGTCATGTTGCGCTCGAGCTGATCCGCGCGCTCGGTCCAGTACTGGAAGCCGCCAATGACATTGACCGGGCCGTCGAAATCGGAAGCGAAACGCAGTTCCTGGCTGAACTGTTCGGTGGTGCCGTCCGTGACTAGCGTCTGCTGGATGCTCTGGAAGTTGGTCTTGTCGATGTCGAAATCCACGCCGACCAGCGCCCGCGTATAGCCCGTCAGGGACGAAAACGTTCCGAAGCTCGTGTCGAAGTTCTGCACCAGTGACAACCGGGTAACCTGCCGATTGCTGCCCGGAAACTCCGGCGCGGTCACGCCATTGTCGGTGGAACGGGTGTAGTTGCGATTGAAACTGGGGGTCAGACCGCGATCCTTGGCATCGCCGACGTTCCCGGCGAACGCGGGAATCGTCATGTCGTCAAACAGGCCGGTGCCGCCTGTGAGGCGATCCAGCTCGCGGGCGGCATGCAGCCCCAGCGCCGTGATCGCAGGCGTCAGCGGGCAGCTCGCATCCTGGATAAAGCCGACGGTGGTGGCTGCGCCGGCCTGGTTCGTGCCGAGGTTGCAGCGCGATGCGACCAGCGGCACCGCATTGCGGACGTTGGTTGCCAGCGCCGCCTGGGGTGCCGGGTCGAATGCGTCGTCCGAATACTCAGTACGGAATTTAAGCGAGTACGACTCGCCGGGCGCCCACTTGATCGTCAGCGCACCGCCCTTGCCATCGCCGCCGCCAACGTGGCTGCCAGTTTCGGCGTTGCGGTAGAAGCCCTTGTCGCTGAAGCCGTAGCCACTGAGACGAACACCCAGCGTGTCCGTGAGCGGCATGGAGAGGCCCACCTTGATGTCCGTCTGGTCGCGATTACTGAAATCCACCGACGCGCTTCCGGAAACATCGTCGGTCGGATCAGCGGTCGTGTAGGAGATCGCGCCGGAGAACGCGCTGCGTCCATAGAGCGCACTCTGCGGACCCTTGACGATTTCGATCTGCGCCACGTCGATCAGCTTCGGGTTGATCAACAGGGAGCCACCGGCGACGCCGATCGACTCACTCGAAACGTCGACACCGTCGACGAGCGTCGCGACGTTGGGTCGGCCGCGCGTGGGCGAGAGACCGCGGATCACGATACGCGTGTCGTAGGGCGCAATGCCGAGGTCGAAAGCGAGGCTGGGGTCACGCCCGATGATGTCTTCGACATCCCTGATGCCTTCGCGCTCGATCTGCTCGGCGGTGACCGCCGTCACCGCGATCGGCACGTCGATCAGGTTTTCCTCACGCTTGCGAGCCGTGACGACTACCTCGTCGAGCGCCAAGGATTCGGCGCCGGCCGGGGCCTGCGCCATTGCGGGCATACCGATGGCGGCGGTTAACGGAGCAACCCAGAGAGCGTGCTTCCAACCTTTGTTGATCGGCATTCGTGATCCCCTCAAAAAAGTGATGAACGCGAGGGGACCGCGAAATGAACATGGCTCGGGACGCGCCCAAGGCATGCCCTGTTCTCGAATGCCCCCAGAAGAGGCCTGGCCGTTGTGTGTTTGCCACAACTGGCTTCAGCCCCAACGCACAGGTTTCCCCGTGCTTCACCTTTGTTGTATCACAAGCGTTGCAACGGAGCAGCACTGCAGATGGAACGCTTGTCCGCTGAGTGGAGAGAGGGCGCCGAGCGTCGAGGACTCACGCTGCCGCACAACCTGCCCCGCGCTCGGTGGCGGCGGGGCAAGCAGGTTGCGTCACTCAACCGGCGAGAGTGACGACCACTTTGTTGTCCGGACCGATATCGGAGACGTTGATCTTGACCCCGAGTACCGCGGCGTAACCCAGCAGCCTGGGCTTGAGCCAGATCTCGTGAACTTCCTGATCGGTCATATCGAACTGCCCGATCTTGCGGGCGATCGTCAGCACGGTGGTATACGGGAAAGTGAAGCTGCGAAGCCCCGGCTCGGCGTGCAGGTCCATGCAGAGCTGGTACAGGCACGCGGTGCGGTCGAACATGCCGATCAGCGCGACTTCCTTGTTGCCAGTGCGCTCGATGATGCCCTTCATGCGGTGCAGCATCGGCTCCATGGTCTTGATGTCATGTGCCACAAACTCGTTGATCGTGCCGCTATCTTTCGCGAACTGGACAGCATTGAGGTGCATTTTGACCAGCGCATCATTCATCTCATGCTGATAAGGCATCGCGTCCTTCAGCGTGCGAATGGCCAGCGCCACCGCCTGGCCGAGCAGCTGCTCCCTGCCCTCGAAACCGCTGGATGTACCCTCCATGGTCGAGTGCGCCCCGCCGACACCCGGAGGCGGACCACCGGCGCCAGGAGGAGGCCCGCCAACGCCGGCAGGCGGTCCGGCCGGACGGGCAATGGCAATTGATGCGTCGTGAGCCATGGTCGCTTACTCCTCAATCCGTACGTGACCGATTATCGGCCAGCGCGTACCCCGGGCGACGGTACGCGCCACGCTGGTGAGGTCAGCGTCCAATTGGTGGACGTTGAGCGGACCCCGGATAGTGCAGACGGCAAGATTGGCATACAAGCCCAAGGATCCGTTACGCACTGGAAGGGATGCGAGGCCCAATCCTATGTTCATGAATTTCTGGTATCCCGTTGTTCGCGCCGAAGATCTCGGCGCCACACCGCAGAAGGTGCGCATCCTGGCGCATGATTTCGTCGTTTTTCGCGACGACAAGGGCAAGCCGGCCGTACTGGCCGATACCTGCGTGCATCGTGGGGCGTCACTCTCGGCCGGCAAGTGCAAGGAAGATGGCACCGTGCAGTGCCCCTACCACGGCTGGCGCTTCAACGCGCAGGGCGTCTGCACGCGCATTCCATCCATTGGCAGCAAGACCAAGCCGCCACCGCGTGCGCGGGTCGACGCGTATCCGGTGCAGGAAAAGTACGGCATCGTGTTCGCCTTCCTGGGCGACCTGCCCGAGGCCGAGCGCCCGCCGATCATGGAGGTGGAGGAACACGGCACGCCGGAGTGGCGCGCCACGGTCATCACCTTCGACGTCAACTACCACTACGAGCGCTCGATCGAGAACGGCCTCGATCCGGCTCACAACGAGTACGTGCACACCACGCACGGCTACCAGGGTGAGCGCGAAGACAGCTACACAATGATGGAGCTGCGTCCGTACAAGAATAATCCCTGGGGTTACGGCTTCATGTCGACCTTCGACGCGCCGCCGCTCAAGAACTGGATCATGAAGCGCTTTCGCCCGAGCGGCGGCAAGATGGAAGCCGGCTCCGGCACCACCGGCCCGAACCACATGTGGACGTACATCAATTTCTCCCCGAAGTCGTCCATGCACCAGTACATGTTCGAAGCCCCGATCGACGAGACGCACACGCGCGTGTTCCTGCTCAACGAGCGCAACCTCGGCTTCTTCAAGAAGGGCATTGGCACGCGGCTGAACAAGTTCATCGACAAAAAGATCAATGAACGCAACGTGTTCATCGCTTCCCAGGACATCAAGGTGATGAACAACGTGCGGCCGATGCTTACACCGCCTTCGCGCGCGAAGGAGCTGATGATGCCGGCGGACAAGTGCATCCTGCAGTACCGCGACAAGCTCGATGAGTTCGAGGCCAAGGGCTGGCGGCTGGATATGGAGGCCATCAAGGCCGCGAAGGAAAAGGGCGACACGGTATTCGCGATCCCCTGCCCTGCGCGTCGCGAGACCAACGCCTGGGTGCTGGATGAAGCGCCGCGGGTCAAGCCGGTCGATGCGGCCAAGCAGGTGACACTGCAGGCAGCGGGCTGACCGCTGCACAGTCTGCCGGGGCGGCTGTCGTACTAACTAAGCGACCCGCACAGCAACATTACGGGAGTGACGCGGAACGTCACTCCCGTTTTTGTTTCCACCGGTTCGTGGCGACACAGCGCCGGGCCGCTCGGCACACGCAAGGCGCACCCGATGACCCAACCCGTCAGCACCCTGGACGCCACAGGCAAGCGAGTCTGGATCTGGGAACTCGCGCCGGGAATCGAGCGCAGCAATTTCTTCGCGCTGCTCGGCGCAGCCTTTTTCTCCATCGGCCTGCTGACTCTGGTAGGCAATCTCAGGCCGTACCTGTTCAACGAGATGCTGGGCGTGCCGGACGATATCCAGGGCCGGGTCAGCGCAGCGATGGATGTCGTCAGCGAGATTCCGGCCCTGCTGCTCTCCGGCATCGTCGGCGCGGCCTCCGACAAGCTCGGCCGCCGGGCAATCTATGCGCTGGGGTTCCTGATTCTCAGCGTCGGCTACCTGCTGTTTCCATTCGCGCAGTACAACTGGTCGCTGTATGCGCTGATCCTGATCACGGCGTGCGGCGCATCGCTGATCTCGGCGATGCTGTCGACCGTTATCGCCGACTACCCGCGCGAGAGCTGTCGCGGGCGGATGGTGGGGATCTGCTTCTTCCTCAACGGCATGGGGGTGGCGTCGCTGGTCGGCCTGGCTTCGCAGCTGCCCAAGCTGTATCGCGGCATGGGGTACGACGCGATCGAGTCGGGGCGGCTGGCCTACTGGACCGTCGCGGCACTATGCCTGATCCCGATGGTGATCGTGGCGCGCGGCCTGGCGCGCGGGGCGCCGGCCAAGCTCGGTGCTCGCGAGCCGCTGCTGGCGACGCTGCGCGTCGGAATCCACGCAGCGCACGACCTGCGCGTGCGGCTCGCCTACCTTTCCGCGGCCGTATCGCGCGCTGCGCTTTCGATCATCAGCGCGTTCTTCTTCCTCTGGATGGTGCAGGCCGGCAAGGAACAGGGGATGACGGCGGCGGAAGCCTATGCGCGCAGCGGCGGCATATTCGTCGCAATCCAGATCACGGCGACCCTGTGGGCCATTGTCGTCATCACCTTCATTGACCGTATCGACCGAGTACTGACGATGGCCGTGGC
>JANPDV010000098.1:0-24930 GCA_031431655.1 Gammaproteobacteria bacterium
GCTTGCCGGCATAGCCGGGTTCGCGAGCAGCAGCGGCGGCAGCAGTCGCAAGCCGCCCGCCGCGCCGTCGGGCGTGGCGCTGGCGCCGGCCAGCGACTCCGGCGTGCTGGGCGACAGCCTGACGAATGACAACACGCCCACACTCACGGGTCGCGGCGACCCGGCTTCGACCATCGAAGTGCGCAATGGCACGACCGTGGTCGCAACCGCCGTGGTTGACTCGGCCGGCAACTGGAGCGCGACGCCGGCGACCGGGCTTGCAGACGGCGCCGTCACGCTGACGGTCGTGGCCAACACCGGCAGCGGCACGCCGGCTTCCGATCCTGTCTCAATCACGCTGACGATCGACACCGCGGCGCCTGCGGTCGGCGTCGCGCCGGACATGACGGCGGCCACCGACAGCGGCTCCTCGAACACCGACAACGTCACCAGCAATGCGCGGCCGGCGTTCACGATTGCGGCGCCCGGCGCTGGCAACACGGCGGCGCTGTACGTGGATGGCAGCAAGGTTGCCGCCACCTTCGACGCGACGGCCAACACGCTGACGCCGACCGCGGCGCTGGCGCAAGGCAGTCGTTCGATCACCTATACCCTGACCGATACGGCCGGCAACGAGTCGGCACGATCCGCCGCCCTGGCCGCCGTGATCGACACCACGGCGCCCGCGACGCCGACCGCGGCTGCCCCGGAGGGCCCGCTGGTCAATACGCTCGAGAACTCCGACGGCGTGCAGGTGAACGTGACCGCCGGCACCGGCGGCTTTGCGGCCGGCGAGACGGTCACCGTCAACGTAACGCGGCCGGATGGCAGCACTACCGCGGTGGCGCGCGCGGTCACCGCCGGCGAAGTGACGGCTGGGGTTGCCGTCATCGTCGTGCCCACGCAGACCCTGCAGGGCGCTTACTCCCTGACCGCGTCGGTCACCGACCTCGCTGGCAGTGCGTCGGCCGCATCCGCGTCCAGCGCCTTCACGCTGGACACCGTCGCGCCGCCGGCGCCGACCATCGCGATTGCCGAGGCCGCGGACGGCCTCATCAATGATCCCGAGGCGATCAGCGGCGGCGGCTCGAGCGTCGTCGTTACGCTGGCGACCGGCGCTGCTGCAGGCGACGTCCTGGCACTTACAGTGACGAACCCCGGTGCACCTGTTGTCGTCAACTACACGCTGACAGCTGCGGACATCACCGCCGGCTCCGTTACGCTGTTGATTCCGACCGCGAGTCTCGCCGCCGACGGCAGCTACTCGGCGAGCGCCAGGCTGACCGACCCTGCCGGCAACGCAAGCGCGGCATCGAACGCCGTGGCATTCACGGTCGACCGTTCCGCCGCACCGCCGTCGGCGCCGGACATGACGGCGGCCACCGACCTGGGCGTCTCGAACACCGACAACCTGACCTCCAACGCCACGCCGGTGTTCACCGGCACGGGCGCCGAGAGCGGCGCCACCGTGTCGCTCTACGACACCGACGGCACCACGGTGCTGGGCACCGGCATCGCGGCAGTGGGCGGCGGCTGGACCATCACGGCCAGCACCCTCACGGCGGGCGACCACACCCTGACGGCAAAGCAGGCGGATCTCGCCGGCAATATCAGTGCGGCTTCAGCCTCACTCAAAGTGACGATCGACGGCACCGCACCGACGTTCGGCGCCAAGCTCACCGCACTCGAGGACTTCTCCTCGGTCGATGTGTCCAGCGTGAGCCTGAGCGGCGCGGACAATCTCTCGAAGCAGGCCAGCCTGGTCGTGACCAGTGCGGCCTTCAAGAGCGCCACCGGCTTCGTGTCGGGCGACCTCAGCATCGCGATCGCGGGCGGCAAAGCCACTGTGACCCCGCTGGGCGGCGCCGCCAACAAGAGCGGCTCCATCGTGCTGTCGGTTGGCGTGCAGGACGAGGCCGGCAACCTGACGACTCAGGACGTGACGGTGTCGGTGGCCGCGGTCAACGACGCACCGGTCGGTGCGGACGGGGCGGTCACCCTGACCGAAGACACCCCGTACACGTTCGGCGTCGGCGACTTCTCGTTCACCGATGCGGCGGACTCGCCGGCGAACGCGTTGCAGTCCGTCATCATCACCACGCTGCCCGCGCTCGGCGGCCTCAAGCTCAACGGTGTCAGCGTCACCGCGGGCCAGGAAGTGCTGGCCAGCGACATCGCGGCCAACAAGCTGGTCTACACGCCGGTCGCCGATGCATCCGGCGCCGGCTATTCGAGCCTCACGTTCCAGGTGCGCGACGACGGCGGCACCACCGGCGGCGGGGTCAACCTGGACGCAAGCCCGAACAAGCTGACGATCAACGTAACCAGCGTCAACGACGCACCGGTGCTGGACGCCGGCAAGGCCATCGCGTTCAGCGCGCCGGAATACGTATTCTCGGGCGGCCCGGACGCTTCGCTCAGCGCCCCAACCGGCGCGACGCCTGCCGGCTCCGTCAGCGTCGGCACGCTGGTCGACTTCGCGTCGCCGGCCGGCCAGGTCGACAACGTCACGGACCCAGACACCGGAGCCAAGCTCGGTGTCGGCGTCACGTCGCTTTCGACCAACGCCGGCTCGACTTTCTGGTACACCGCGGATAGCGGCACGACCTGGGAGTGGATCAGCAACACCGGCGGCTCAAAGGTCGCCACTGGCTTCTACGGCGCGGATGGCAAGGCCGCGGGCGGCGACGATGTCACGCTGCTGCTCGCCGACACCGCCCGCGTGCTGTTCGACGGCGGTGCGTCCGCCGGCGCCGGCAACGTCGCCGATGCCTTTACCGTGCGTGCCTGGGACCAGACCTCCGGCACGAACGGCGGCAGCGTGGTGGCAGCCGCGACCGGCGCGGCGAACTCACTCTCCACGCAGACCGACACGGTGCAGGTCAACTTCACCAGCAGCGTGATCGACCTGTCGCGCCTGTCGGCCACGGCTGGCGTGCAGATCACCGGCGGCACCGCGACGTCGCAGTTCGGCTTCGATCTGTCGACGGCCGGCGACGTCAACGGCGACGGCTTCGACGACTTCATCGTGACGCAATACGGCAACGGTGCCGGCGCCAACAGCGGCGCGACGCTGATCTACGGCCAGGCCGGCACGTTCGGCAGCGTCGGCGCGGACGGCACACGCACGGCGGCAGTCGCCTCGCTGGCCACGGATGACTTCGGGCGTCCTGGATTCTTCTTCACAGGGGCCAGCAAGATCGGCGACGTCAACAACGACGGCTACGCGGACTTCCTGCTTGCGTCCGACCCGTTTGGCGCGGCCGGTTCCGGCAATGCCTGGGTGGTGTTCGGCAAGGCCGGCGGTGTCGGCGATATCCCGCTGCTCGGCCTGCCAAGCAAGGGCGGCGGCTGGTTCCAGATCTCACAGAGTTTCTACGGCCTCGGCGAACAGCCCCACACCATCTCCTGGGCAGGCGACGTCAATGGCGACGGCTACGACGACATGCTGCTGGCAATGCGCATTGCCCCGGCGGCGGGGCCCGGCACGTTCGGGAGCGGCCTCGGCGTGGTGCTCTATGGTCATGCCGGCAACAACTTCGGCCCCGGCAACAACCTCGACCTCGCGCCGTTCGCCGTGGATCCGGCGACGCTGAGTGACACAGGCGGCCCCGCCGGCCACATCCTCGATGCCGGCACGGACACGCGCGGCATGATCATCGGCGCCGGCGTGGGCGGCAACGGCCTGCAGTGGGCACGCTCAGCCGCAGGCCTCGGTGACCGCAACGGCGACGGCTACGGTGACTTCGCGTTCAATGTCGACCTTGGCGGCGGCGGTGCCAACGCGATCCTGATGCACGGCAAGCTGAGCGCGGACGATGGCGGCAACGTCCTGTGGTTCGCGGGCCCGGCCGGCCCCAACTGGGTCGGCCATGGTGCCGGACTCGGCGCCACCAATAATGCCCGGATACGCATCGAAGGCAACGGCGCCGGCCAGCCGAACCAGAACGAGCCGGACCGCATCACCACCAAGGGCATCGGCGACGTCAACGGCGACGGCTTCGATGACTTCGTCATGTCGTACAACGGGGTGAACAACGGCGAAGTCTTCGTAGTCTACGGCAACGCGACGGTCGCCGCCGACAACGACAAGGTTTCGCTTGGGACGCTGGCGTCTGGCACCGCAGGCTTCAAGATCACCGGTCTCGCCGCTGGCGACAAGCTCGGCGAGTCGGTACGCGCGGCCGGCGACATCAACGGCGACGGCTTCGACGACTTCATCATCGGCGCGCCTAACAATGACGTCGGCAGCGCCAGCAACCAGGGCGCGGCCTACATCATCTACGGCGGCGTCGACCCGGGCGCAAACGACATCAACCTGGCCACCGGCCTGGCATCGAACCGCGGCATCACCATCCGCGGCGAAACCACCGGCGACAACGCCGGCTACGCGGTCTCCGGCGCGGGCGACGTGAACGGCGACGGGCTCGATGACGTCCTCGTCAGCGCTCGCTCCAACGACCAGGGCGCGGCGGACGCCGGCTCGGTCTACCTGATCTACGGCAACACGGCCTACGGCAATGCCGCGGCGAAGATCGGCACCAACCTCACCGGTACGGCCGGTGCGGACTCGCTGGTCGGCACCACGGGCGCGGACACGCTCAGCGGCGCGGGCGGCGCAGACGCGCTCAGCGGCGGCCTCGGCAACGACATCCTCGTGGTCGGCGACAACGGCTGGCAACGCGTCGATGGTGGCGCCGGCTTCGACACGCTGCGCCTCGGCGCGGCGATGACGGCGGACTTCACCGCGGTCGGCTCGGCGGCGGGTCAGAACCTCTCTGGCCGCAGCAGCAGCATCGAGCGTATCGACATGCAGATCGGCGCCGCCGCGAGCACCGTGAAGCTCGCCGAGCAGGATGTCTATCAGCTCGCTGGCGACTTCGACGTGCCGGGCGGCGGCAGTCTCACGGGTCGCCAGCACAACACGCTGTTCGTCCTGGGTGACGCGGGCGACACGCTGACCTTCGCCGAAGGCGTCGGCAGCGCGGCTGGCGGCTGGACCAGCACGGGCGCGGTGGTGGCGAACCCCATCGGCGACGGCAACAGCTACACGCTGTTCACCCGCGGCACTGCGCAGGTGTACGTGGCCAGCGGCGTCGCCATCACCGACCTGGTTGCAGGCACGGCCGGCGCCGACGTGATCGCAGGCGGTCCGACCTCGCAGCTGATCTTCGGCGGCGCGGGCGTCGACGTGATGCGCGGTGCCGGCGGCAACGACACGCTGTACGGCGGGGCGCTCGGCAGCACGGCCGGCACCAGCGAGGCGGGCATCAAGGACATCTTCGCGTACTCGCTGACGACCAATACGGCCAGTGGCAACGACGCGATCAAGGACTTCCAGGTCGGCGTGGACCGGCTGTATCTGACCGACACGGTGGACACCAACACGGCGGTCGCCGGGCTGGACATCACCGACATCGAGGTCGGGACTTCGCCGTCGCAGTACGTCACTTTCGGCACCGACGGCGCCGGCAACGTGCGGCTGACCATCACGACCGGCACGGGCGTCAGCACGGTGGTGCTGGAGGGCGTCGCCTACGAGGCCTCCGCCACCGCCAGCAACGGCGCCTATGGCTCGCTGGCCGAGCTGCTGGGTGCCGGCGAGACCCAGCTGTTGTTCCTCACGGGAACCGGGTTCGGCGCAGGCCTGGCCACGCTGCCTTAAGGCTGAGCTGGCGGCTCAGCCGCGACCGACATGGGGGGTGGGGCCGCGAGGCCCTGCCCCCGTCTTTTTGCGACACAGGTCCGACCCGGGGGGCAGTCGGATATGTAAAGTCGCGGCATGAGCGCAAACGCCTACGATACGGTCCCCTACGCGTCCCACGCCTTCCCGCAATCCCAGCCCGAGCAGCTCGCCGTGATGGCCCGGCTGTTCGGCCTGACCCCGACCCTGCCCTCGAAAGCCCGGGTGCTGGAGCTGGGCTGCTCGGCCGGCGGCAACCTCGTGCCGCTTGCGGCACGCTACCCGGAAGCGCAATTCGTCGGCATCGACTACTCCGGCGTGCAGACCGGCCACGGTCAGCAACGGATCCGCGACATGGGTCTGCGCAACGTGGAGATCCGGCACGAGAGCATCGCGGACTTCGGCCGGACGAGCGATCCCTTCGACTATATCGTCTGCCACGGCGTGTACTCCTGGGTACCGCCGGAAATGCAGACGGCGATCCTCAAGCTGTGCCGCGACAACCTCTCGGCCGACGGCGTCGGCTACGTCAGCTACAACACCTACCCCGGCTGGAAGATGCGCGAGATCGTGCGCGACACGATGATGTTCCACACTCGCGGCATCGCCGACCCGAAGGAGAAGCTCGCCCAGGCCCGCGCGATCGTCAAGTTCACGCAGGAAACCAGCGACCCTAACACCGCGTTCGGCAAGATGCTGTCCGACGAGGCCGGGCTCGTGGGCAAGGCGCAGGACTTCTACCTGTTCCATGAGCACCTGGAAGCCAACAACCGCCCCTGCTATTTCCGCGAGTTCTTCGAGCGCGCCAATGCGCAGGGCCTGGGTTATCTCGGCGAGGCGCAGGTTGCCGACATGGCACCGCAGCGACTCGGCCCCAAGGTTTTCGAAGCGCTGCAGAAGCTCTCGAACGGCAACATCATCGCCACCGAGCAGTACATGGATTTCTTCCGCAACCGGTCGTTCCGGCAGACGCTGCTGATTCCGAACGAGCGCATGAGTGCGGTGAAGCGCGAGATCACGTCCGCCGCTCACCACAAGTTCCTGCTGTCTTTCAACCTGGTGCCCGCAACCGCGGTGGCTGCGGAAAGCGCCGAGCCACTGGAGTTCCGCGATGCGGCCGGGCGCAACGTGCGCGTGGTCGCGCCACTGCTGAAGGCATTCATGACGACGTTGACCCGGCGCTTCCCGCAGCCCATGCCCTATCCGGACGCGTTGCGCGAAGCCCGCGCAGCGCTGGAAGGCAAGCTCGTGGTCGGCGACAGCGACGTCGCCACGCTCGACTCGGCACTGATGCGCTTCATGGTCGAAGGGCTGCTGCGCCTGCACCTGGAGCCGCTGCCGACCGGCTCTGCAGCCGACCTGCAGCCGAAGTCATTCGCGCCAGCGCGCTTTGCCGCACAGCGCAAGGAGGACACCGTGGCTACCCTGCGGCACGACTCCGTCAAGCTGAACCCGATCGACGCGAAAGTCCTGGAACTGCTCGACGGCAGCCGCGACCGCGATGCGCTGCGCGCTCAGCTGGTATCCGCGGCGATCCGCGGCGAACTGACCGTGAAGAAAGGCGACCAGGCCGTGGTGGACCCGACGACGCTGGACTCAGCCGTGGCGCAGCTGCTCACCGACTCGCTGCGCCGCTTCGAGCGTCTCGGACTGCTGGCCGCCTGAGCGCCGTGCCGGCATCGAAGCGGAGCCGTATCGTGAGCCACGCCATGATCGCGCGTCTTGCCCTCTGTGGCCTTGCAGTACTGGCCGGCCCCGTGCAGGCCGAACGACTGGAAGACGTGGTGCGCTTTGCCCTGCAGAACCATCCGCGCGCCCAGGCGGCGAATGCCGGGCTGCGTGCGGCCGAGTTCGGACTGTCGCAGGCGCGCTCGGCGCGCTACCCGCAGTTTGCGCTGATCGCGGATCCAGGCCGGCAGTTCAGCCGCGACTCGAGTCGCTCGGTGGACGTCGGCGACCTGGGTGCGCGCGGCTCCGTGTTGCTCTACGACGGCGGGCGCACGCGCGCTTCGGTAGAACGCGAGGAGAACCGGATCGACGTGGCGACCTCGGCCGCGCGCTTCACCAACGAGGATCTCGCGGCCCGGATCGTCGACGTGTACGCGGAGGGCTTCAAGCAGGAGCGACTGGCCGCGCTGGCCGTCGACAACGTCGCTGCCCACCAGGACCTCTACAACCGCGTCCAGCAGATCGTGGACATCGATCGCGGCCGCGCCTCGGACCTGCTGCAGGTCGGCGCACGGCTGGAACAGGCGAAGCTGGCACTGGCGGCGCGGCGTGGCGCCGCCAACGAGGCGGCGGCGCTGCTCGCGGATCTGGTGGGGCGGCGCGTCGAGGGCATCGACCCGCTGCGCGATCCGCGCCCCGAGATTCCGGCCTCCCTCGACCAGTCGATCAAGCTGCTGGAACTGCATCCGTCGGCGCGGGCTGCGGATGCCGAAGCCAGGGCCGTCGAACAGGAATGGCGCATCGCCTCCGCCTGGCAGCGTCCGCGGCTCGACCTGCAGGGCACGGTCAACAGCCCGCAGGACTTCTTTGGCAAGCGACAGTACTTCGACGCCTATGATTTTCGCGTCGCGGTCAGCTGGGTTCCCTACGACGGCGGCGGCGGCCGCGCCGGCGAACGCGCTGCTGAGTCCCGCTTCCTGCAGGCCAGATCCACTGCACAGGCCGTGCGCCGCGAGTTGTCGGCCCGTATTGCGGAGATCTGGGCCCAGATCGAAACGCGTCGCTCGCGCGCCGACACCTACAATCGCCTGGTAGAGCAGTCGGTGCAGGTGCGCGAGGCGTACTGGCAGCAGTTCACCATCGGCCGCCGCTCCATCATCGACCTGCTGAATGCGGAGAATGAATCGTTCCAGTCGCGGCTCGGAGCCGAGAATGAGCGCCTGGAGGTCGTGCAGACGCAGTATCGTCTGCTGGCCGCCCTTGCCCAATTGACCAGCTGGCTCGGCATCACCTCACCCGGGGACTCAAAACCTTGAACTCGGCCGGCCCCTCGCCTCCTGCAAACCTGCCTGCGGCCGACGTCCAGCGCCTGTTGGATGCGACCGCGAGCGCCGACCCATTGCTGGGCGCGCTGGCACTCGCACTCGCCCATCACGGCATCGCGCGCTCGACCGCCGCGCTGCGTGCGGGCCTGCCGGCAGCCGGTGTCCTGACGCCGGACCTGTGCCTGCGCGCCGCCAGGGCCAATGGCTGCAACGCATCGCTCGCGCGCCGCACCATTGGCGATATTTCCGACCTGCTGCTGCCAGTGATCCTGATGCTGGCGGACGGCAGGGCCGCGCTGCTGCTGCAGCGTGAGTCCGCCGACCACGTGATCGTCCAGTGGCCGGAAACCGGCACCAGCCAGGACCGTGTTGCCGTCGCCGACCTCGCAGCGCGCTACACCGGCTACTGCCTGTTCATCCGCCCGGCGCCGCGCACCGACCGCCGCAGCGGCGTCGCCGATCCGCGGCATCGCGGCCACTGGTTCTGGAGCACGCTGTGGGGCTACCGCGGCTACTACGCCGAAGCGGGCATCGCAGCGCTGCTGATCAACGTGCTGGCGCTCGCCGGCACGTTCTTCGTGATGAACGTCTACGACCGCGTGATCGCGAACCAGGCCTACGTCACGCTGTGGACGCTCGCGATCGGGGTCACCGTCGCCATCGTGTTCGAGTTCTTCGCCCGGAGCCTGCGCACGTGGCTGATCGACCAGGCCGGAAAGAAGGCTGACCTCGTGATCGGCTCGCGGCTGTTCCAGCATGCGCTGGCGACGCGGCTGGAGTTCCGGCCCGCATCGGCCGGCGCCTTCGCCAACAACCTGCGCGAGTTCGAATCGGTGCGCGACTTCGCCAGCTCCGTGACGCTGGTCGCCCTGATAGACCTGCCCTTCATGCTGCTGTTCGTGTTCGTGATCTACCTGATCGCCGGGCCGCTGGCCTGGGTGCCGATCGCGCTGATTCCGCTGGTCGCGCTGGTGACGGCCCTGGCCCAGGGCCCGCTGTCGCGCTACGTCAACGAGAACATGCGCGAGGCCTCGCTGCGCCAGGGCCTGCTGGTCGAATCGCTGGACAGCGCCGAAACGCTCAAGGCGCTGCGCGCGGAAGGGCTGATGCAGCAGCGCTACGAACATGCCAGCGCGGTCACGTCGGCGACGGCGATGAAGAGCCGCCTGTTGACGCAGGTGGTGCTGAACTTCTGCGGCGGCATGCAGAGCTTCACCACGGTGGTGATGGTGGTCTGGGGCGCTTACCTGATCGGTGACGGCAAGCTGACCGTCGGTGCGCTGATCGGCGCCGTGATGCTCGCGGGTCGCTCGCTGGCGCCGGTGGGCATGCTCGCGGCGCTGGCCGTGCGACTGCAGCAGGCGCGCAGCGCGATGCGCACCCTCAACGGCGTGATGGCCAAGCCGATCGACCGCGACCCGGAGCGCGACTACGTGCAGCCGCCCGAAATCCGCGGTGCCCTCACCGTTCGCAACCTGTCGTTCCAGTACGCGCCGGATCGCACGCCGGTGCTGCGCGCATTCGACTGGGACGTGAACCCCGGCGAGCGCATCGGCGTCCTGGGTCGTATCGGCAGCGGCAAGTCGACGCTGCTGAAGCTGCTTTGCGGGCTTTACACCCCGAGCGGCGGCAGCGTGCAGCTCGACAACATCGATCTGCAGCAGTTCGACCCTGCCGACGCGCGCAGTCACATCGCGTACGTCAGCCAGGAAGCCCAGCTGATCCACGGCACGCTGCGCGAGAACCTGAAGGCAGGCGCACTGCAGATCGGCGACGACCTGATGCTCGAGATCGCGACGCGCACCGGGGTCGACGCGCTCGCCCGCCAGCACCCGCGCGGCTACGACATGCTGATCGGCGAGCACGGCGCTGGCCTGTCCGGCGGCCAGAAGCAGCTGATTGCGCTGACCCGTGCGCTGATGACCGCGCCGCGCGTGCTGCTGCTCGATGAGCCCACGAGCGCGATGGACAACGCCACCGAACAGCAGGTGATGCAGGCCGTGCTGCAGGTCTGCGCCGGACGTACCGTGATCCTGGTAACGCACAAGCTGCAGCTGCTGAGCTTCGTGGACCGGGTCACCGTGATCGACAACGCCCAGCGCGTGGCGGACGGCCCGCGCCAGGCGGTGATGCAGGCGCTGACGGAGGGCCGCGTGCGATCCGGCACCGCAACGCCCGCCGCGACGTCCACGGCACCGGCACCGGCAGCGGCTGCCGCGGAGACACGAATATGAAAGCGCCGTCCCGCGATGAACTACCGTTCGTATCGGACATGCAGGACGCACTGCTGGGCGAGCGTTCGCGCTTCTCCGGCGTCAGCCTGCTGATGATCGGCGTCACGCTGGTGGCCGGCGCCATCTGGGCAGGCACCAACCGGGTCGAGGAGATCACCAAGGCTCCGGCGCGCATCATTCCCTCCAGCCGGGAGCAGATCATCCAGAGCCTCGAGGGCGGCATCATGCAGGAGCTGAAGGTGCGCGAAGGCGACGTGGTCGAGCGCGACCAGCCGCTGCTGCGCATCGACCCGACCAAGGCGGCCTCCTCGCTGCAGGAAGGCCAGAGCAAGAGCCTGGCGCTGACTGCGATGGCCGCAAGGCTCACCGCGGAATCGCGTGGTACGCCGCTGGTGTTTCCGGAAGTCGTGCGCGCCAACGCCGAAGTGGTCCGCAACGAGCGGCAGACCTACGACAGCCGGCGTCGCGCGGTCGACGAGAGCGTCGCAACCCTGCGCCGCAGCCGCGAGCTGCTGGCGCGCGAGATCGCCATGACGGCGCCGATGGTCGAGAAGGGGCTGGTGGCCGAAGTCGAGCTGCTGCGGATGCGACGCCAGTCGAACGAGCTCGAGCTGCAGATCAACGAGCGCTTCAACAAGTACCGCGCCGAAGCCGCCAACGACCTGACGCGCGTCGAGTCCGAACTGGCGCAGACCGTCGGCGTGCTGACGGCACGCCAGGACCTGATGGACCGCACGATCATCCGGGCGCCGCTGCGCGGCACCATCAAGAACATCCGCGTCAACACCGTGGGCGGCGTCATCCAGCCGGGCCAGGACATCATGGAGATCGTGCCGCTCGAGGATCAGCTGCTGGTCGAGGCCAAGGTGCGCCCGCACGATGTCGCGTTCCTGCGGCCGGGCCTGCCTGCGCAGGTCAAGCTGACGGCCTATGACTACACGATCTACGGTGCGCTCGACGGCGAACTGGAGCTGATCAGCCCGGACACGCTGCGTGAAGAGCGGCGCACGAACGAAGACGACTCCTACTACCGGGTGCTGGTCCGCACCCGCAAGTCGGTGCTGACGGCCGGCGGCAAGCAGCTGCCGATCATTCCCGGCATGACGGCGAGCGTCGAGATCCGCACCGGCCAGAAGACCGTGCTGGACTATCTGCTGAAGCCGGTGCTGCGGGTGCGCGAGGCTTTGCGCGAGCGCTGAGGCCTGCCTTCGCTGTGCGATAATTGCGGCGACCTCGCTCGATCGCACCCGACACGGGCGAACTCGGGGAGGCGGTCAACCCAGCAGATTCCGAGGTTCGAATGTCCGCCCGCACCCATCACGCAGCCTCCCCTGAACACGGCGCGCGGGCGAGCACGATCGCGCGCCTGCGCGAGCAGCTGGGCGAGCGGCTCAGCACGGCCAGCGGACAGCTCGCACAGCATGGTGGCGGCGAAGGCGTCGAGGACAAAGCGCTCCCCGATGCAGTGGTGTTTGCAGAATCGACCGATGATGTCCGCACCGTACTGGTGGCCTGCAACGCGGCTGGCGTGCCGGTCGTGCCATTCGGGGCCGGCACCTCGCTCGAGGGGCACCTCAATGCCGTCCACGGCGGCATCAGCCTCGATCTGACGCGCATGAACCGCGTGCTCTCGGTCAACGCGGAGGACCTGGACTGCCGCGTCGAGGCCGGCGTCTCGCGCGAGCAGCTGAACCAGTACCTGCGCGACCTCGGGCTGTTCTTCCCGCTGGATCCGGGCGCCAACGCCACGCTCGGCGGCATGGCTGCTACCCGAGCCAGCGGCACCAACGCGGTGCGCTACGGCACCATGCGCGACGTGACGCTGGGGCTGACCGTCGTGACGCCCGATGGCACCGTGATCCGCACCGGCGGGCGCGCGCGCAAGTCCTCCGCGGGCTACGACCTGACGCGGCTGTACATCGGCAGCGAGGGCACGCTCGGGGTCATCACCGAGCTGCAGCTGCGCGTGTTCGGCGTGCCGGAGCGCATCGTGGCGGCGACCTGCCAGTTCCCGTCCGTCGAGGCAGCGGTGGCGGCGGTCACCACGACGCTGCAGCTGGGCCTGCCGGTGGCACGCATCGAGTTGCTGGATGCACTGCAAATGAGCGCATGTATCGCCTACTCGAAGCTCGTCGGCCTGCAGGAGCTTCCGACGCTGTTCCTCGAATTCCACGGCTCGCCCGCCGCGGTCGACGAACATGTCGGGATGGTGCGGGAGCTGTGCGCCGACAATGGCGGCACGGCATTCGCGTTCGCCGCCGATGAATCTGCGCGACAGAAATTGTGGAAGGCCAGGCACGACGCGTTCTGGGCGGCGCGACAGCTCGCGCCGGGCAAGCACAGCTTTGCCACCGACGCCTGCGTGCCGATCTCCGAGCTCGGCGCGTGCATTGCCGAGACGCGCGCCGAGGCCGACGCCAGCGGCCTCATCTGCCCCATCGTGGGCCACGTCGGCGACGGCAATTTTCACGTGCTGGTGCTGTTCGACCCGGACGACCCGGGCGAGCGCGCCCGCGCGGATGCGCTCTCGGCCAGCATCGCGCGCCGCGCCCTGGCACACGGCGGCACCTGCACGGGCGAACATGGCATCGGGTTGCACAAGCTCGACATGATGCCGCTGGAGCACGGACCTGCGCTCGACGTGATGCGGGCTATCAAGCAGGCCCTGGATCCCAAAGGCATCATGAATCCCGGCAAGACCATTCCAGCCTGACTTTGCCCGGACGGGCGCGGCCAGGGTTCGCCTCGGCGCAACGATTGCCCCGCGCAGGGCGTGCAGGGACAATGGCAAGGTGAAAACCCCCGACCCGCCGGCCGCACCCCGTCGCCTGCCCTCCACCACCGACGCCTCGCGCGACGCGATGCAGGCCCGCCACCAACGCCTGCGCGAGGACGGCTACGGGATCGACGCGATCGCGGCAGTGGACGGCGACTTCGATCCCGCCTCGCTCACCGGCAGCATCGAGGGATTCATCGGCTTTGCACGCGTGCCGATTGGGGTTGCCGGGCCGGTGCGTATCAACGGCAGCGCCGCGCAGGGGGATTTCCTCGTGCCGCTGGCCACCACCGAGGGCACGCTGGTCGCCTCCTTCCAGCACGCCTTCAACGCGATGAACCGCTGCGGCGGCGTCAACGCGCTGTGCAGCCACGAGCGTGTCGGGCGCGCTCCCTGCTTCGAGTTCGCGAACCTCGCCGAGGCCGGCCAGTTCGCGACCTGGCTGCCGACCCAGCGCGCCGCGCTGGACACTGCCGCGGCCGCGACCTCGCGCTTCTGCCGACTGCTGGAAATCCACGTTTCGATCATGGGCAACACGGTGTACGTGATGCTCGAGTACACGACCGGCGACGCGGCCGGCCAGAACATGGTCACGCTCGCCACGCAGGCGATCTGCGTCAGGATCATCGAGACCATGCCCGTCAAGCCGCGCAGCTGGCTGGTGGAGTCGGTCTTGTCGGGTGACAAGCGTGCTTCGACGATCGCATTCCGCTCGGCGCGTGGCCGCAATGCCAGCGCCGAGATCGTGCTGCCGGCCCGGCAGCTCGGGCGCTACTGGCGCGCCGAACCGGCGGCCTTCGTGCGCTCCTGGGAGCAGGCCACCATGGGCGCCGCCCAGACGGGCTCGGTGGGCCTGCAGGCCAACGTCGCCAATGCCATCGCGGCGTTGTTCATCGCCTGCGGCCAGGACGTCGCCTGCGTGGCCGAGGCGGTAACAGCCGCGACACGCGTGGAGCTGACCCGCGAGGGCGACATCTACGCCTCGATCACCATGCCGAACCTGATCGTCGGAACGGTGGGCGGCGGCACCTATCTGCCGACGGCGCAGGAAGGCCTCGCCATGCTCGGCTGCGTCGGCACTGGCAAGGCGCGCAAGCTCGCCGAGATATGCGCCGTGGTGGCGCTGGCCGGGGAGATCTCGATCGTCGGCGCGATGGCCAGTGGCGTGTTCGCGAGCGCCCACGCCACCGGCGGTCGCAAGGGCAAATCGCAGGCGCCAGGAGCCGGCGAGTGAGCGACAGCCCGGCCCAGCCCGCGCAGGGCGCGGGCGCGGCGGCAACTTCACAGCCGATGACGCCGGGCTCGCCCCGTCGAGGCAGTCCGCCACCTCCCAGCACGCGCAAGCCGGTGCGCCGCTTCCTGCTGAGGCGCGTGCTGCCGCCTTTCGTGATCCGCGGCTACCGCATGCTCGGGCGGTCGTGGAACTTCACGACTGACAAGGAGGAGATACTCGATGGCCTGCTGCGCGAGCGGCGCCAGGTCGTCGGCGCCTTCCTGCATTCGCGGCTGTTTCCGCTGCTCTACTATTTCAGCCAGCCCGAACGTGGCCGCTGGATCATGATGTGCTCGCAGAGCCGGGATGGCGAACTGATGACCCGACTCGAAGAAGGCATGGGTCACCGCGTCGCCCGCGGCTCCTCGGGTCGGGGCGGCGCACGCGCGCTGGTCGAGATGATCAAGGCGCAGCGCGACGACCCAGCCTTGAATTCCAGCCTCGCGATCGATGGCTCGCGCGGACCACGCGGCATCGCCCAGCTGGGCCTCATCACGCTGGCGCAGAAGACCGGCAGCCTGATCCTGCCGGTGGCCGCATCGACGGCCGACTGCTGGGTGTGGAAGAAGTCGTGGGATCGCTCCGTGATCCCCAAGTCGCGCGCGGCAATCCGCGTGTCCATCGGCACGCCGATCGAGGCACCAGCCCGGCTCGACGCCGACGGCACGGAGGCGCTGAGAATGCAGATGGAGCGCACCCTGATCGCCATGCATCAGCAGCTTGACGCGCGCACCGGATTCCGCGACAGCGAACCGATCCAGGCACAGCAGCCACCGGCCGGGAACACCAGCGGCTGACGCCGCCGCATGTCCAGCCAGTTCCAGCTGCTGGTCGAGCGCCGGTTCGCACCGTTCTTCGCGGCGCAGGCACTGGGCGCGTTCAATGACAACCTGCTGAAGAATGCGCTGGTGATCCTGGCGACCTACCAGACCGCGCGCTACTCCTCGCTCAGCCCCGAGCTGCTGACCAACCTGGCGGGTGGCCTGTTCATCCTCCCCTACCTGCTGTTCTCGGGCTGGTCCGGCCAGGTTGCCGAGAAGATCGACAAGGCCCTGCTGATCCGCTGGGTCAAGCTGGCCGAGATCGGCATCATGGCCGTCGCCGGCCTTGGGTTCGCCGTGCACAGCCTGCCGCTGCTGCTCACGGCGCTGTTCCTGATGGGCTGCCACTCCACCGTGTTCGCGCCGGCCAAGTACGGCCTGCTGCCGCAGATCCTGCGCAACGGCGAACTCGTGGGCGGCAATGCGCTGGTGGAAATGGGCACTTTCGTCGCGATCCTGCTCGGCACGCTCGCCGCGGGCGAACTCGCGCGCCGCGAGGACGTTGCCCCGCTGGTCGGCGGCCTGCTGCTGGTGGCGCTGTCGGGCCTCGGCGCAAGCCTGCTGATCCCCCGATTGCGCGCCGCCGCCCCGGACCTGCGGATCGACTGGAACATCTGGACCTCGAGCTGGGACAACATCCGCGCGGCACGCCGTCAGCGCCCGGTGCTGCTGTCGATCATGGGCATCTCCTGGTTCTGGTTCTACGGCGCGCTGGTGCTGGCGGTGCTGCCGCTGTACTCGAGCCGCGTGCTCAATGCGAGCGAACAGGTGCTGTCGCTGCTGCTGGTCACGTTCTCCGTCGGGATCGGCATCGGC
Source organism: Gammaproteobacteria bacterium (assembly GCA_031431655.1). Taxonomy (GTDB): domain Bacteria; phylum Pseudomonadota; class Gammaproteobacteria; order Steroidobacterales; family Steroidobacteraceae; genus UBA964. Next base: position 16,576 of record JANPDV010000098.1, read on the forward strand.
TCGCTGCTGTGCGAACGGCTGTCAGGACGGCGCGTCGAGATCGGCCTGGTGCCCTTCGGCTCAATCGGCCTCAGCGTGTTCGCCATCGACCTGTACTTCGCCACGCCGCTTGCCCCGGCGCTGACCCAGCTCGGTCCCGCCGGCTTCCTCGTGTCGCCGGGTGCCGGGCGCATCCTGCTTGATCTGGGCCTGATCGGCCTGTTCGGCGGACTGTTCATCGTGCCGCTGTACGCCTTCGTGCAGCGCGAGAGCCGGCCGGACGAGGTCTCGCGCGTCATCGCGGCGAACAACATCATCAACGCCCTGTTCATGGTAACCGCCGCGCTGCTTGGCGCCGCCGCGCTGCAGCTCGGCGCGAGCGTTGCGCAGCTGATCCTGATGACCGCGGTGCTCAATGCCATCGTGGCGATCTACATCTACTCGCTCGTGCCTGAGTTCCTGCTGCGGTTCCTCGCCTGGATCATCGTCAAGTGCATGTATCGGGTGCGGGTGCGCAACATCGAATGCATCCCGTCCGATGGCCCGGCGCTGCTGATCTGCAACCATGTCAGCTTCGTCGATGCGATCGTGATTTCGGCGCTCTGTCCGCGGCCGATCCGTTTCATCATGGAAAGCGCGATTTTCCGCATTCCCGTTCTCAGCACGATCTTCCGCGGCATGAAGGCCGTGCCGATCGCCTCGCAGAAGAGCGAACCGGAGGTGTACGCACGCGCGTTCGAGATCGTCTCGCGGGAGCTGCGCGCGGGCCAGCTGGTGTGTATCTTTCCCGAAGGCAAACTCACGGGCGATGGGCAGATCGACGTCTTCCGCGGCGGCATGATGCGCGTGCTGGAGCACGACCCGGTTCCCGTGGTGCCGATGGCGCTGTCGAACCTCTGGTCATCGATGTTCTCGCGCCAGCACAAGCAGCTCTGGCAGAAGTGGCCACGGCGATTCATGGCGCGCATTACACTCTCGGTTGGTGAGCCCATTGCAACCGCGGACGTTGCGCCGGAGACAGCCCGGGCCCGCGTTGCCGCGCTTCGGGAGCGTCCGTAGGTTGTCGACTCCAACATCCGATTCAGCCCGGCTCGAATTCCTCGAGACCAAGGTCGCGCACCTGGAACGCACTGTGCAGGAGCTCAGCGACGTGGCTTACCGGCAGCAGCGCGAACTCGACGCCCTGGGCGAACGCCACCAGCTGCTGCTGCGCCAGGTCGAGGGGCTCGGGTCGGAGGGCGCGGACGCCACCCGCGTCGAGATTCCGCCTCACTACTGACGGCTTGCCGATGCAGCAGCCTGCCCCACCCCTGGCGGACGATGGTGACTCGCGGCGCTTCTGCAGCACCTGCGCTTTCTCTGCCGCCTGCCGGTCGCAGGGCTATGACAAGAGCGCGTTGCACGCCCTGCACGTGCTCGTCGACCACGTGGGGCCGTTCGCAGAGGGCGTGCATGTGTTCAGGGAAGGCGAGCCCTTCACCGCCATTGCGGCTGTGCGCGCCGGCACTGTCAAGACCTACGTCAGCGACGATCAGGGTCGCGAGCAGGTGCTGGCATTCCATCTGCCGGGCGAGCTGATCGGACTCAATGCCATCCACCAGTCGCGCTACCCCTGCAATGCCGTCGCGCTCGACGAAGTGCTGCTGTGCCGGTTCTCATTCCCGGGCATGGCACAGCTGGCCACCCAGATGCCTGGCCTGCAGCAGCAGCTGTTCCGGCTGCTGTCGCAGGACATCGGCAAGGCCGCGCTTCTCGCCGGCGACTTTGGGGCCGATGAACGCCTTGCGGCGTTCTTCGTCTCGCTGTCGCGCCGCTACGCACTTCGGGGGTTTTCGTCCGCGCAGCTGCATCTCCCGATGACGCGGACTGACATCGCGAATCACCTGCGCCTGACGCCCGAAACCGTCAGCCGCCTGCTGCGTCGCTTCCGCAATGACGGTCTGCTGCAGGTTGAACTGCGGGAAGTACGGATACTGAACGCCCCGGGACTCTCTAGCTTGGCCCGCAATGTGCTGCGGGATTTCACCTTGACCTAGGTCAAGGCGACGCTCTCCGCGCCGGCCGAGAATGGCCGCATAACGCAACGGAGAAGTGCCATGACCCCGATTCGCAAGCTCTGGCTTGGTCTCGCATCGCTGCTGACGGTTTCATTCGCCGTATTGCTCTGGATGGGCGGCGACGTCTATCGGCATGCGCCCCCGATGCCGGAGCGGGTGGTCGATGCCAGTGGCCGCGCGCTGTTCACGCGGGCCGACATGGAAACCGGACGTGTCGTCTGGCAAAGCATCGGTGGCCAGCAACTCGGCTCGATCTGGGGCCACGGCGCGCTGGTAGCCCCGGACTGGAGCGCCGACTGGCTGCATCGCGAGGCACGCGCGTGGCTCGACCTGCGCGCAGCGCGCGAGCATGGGCGTGATTTCGATGCGCTGACGCCCGGTCAGCGCGCCCAGCTCACGGCCGAGCTGCAGCCGGCGATTCGTGCCAATGGCTACGACCCTGCAACCGGCGTGCTGACGCTTGCGGATGAGCGGGCGAAGGCGATCGCGACGGTCGGGGCACACTACGAAAGCCTTTTTGGCACGGACCCGGCAAGCGCCAGCCTGCGCGAGAACTACGCGATGAAGGAAGGTACCGTCGATACCGCCGAGCACCGCCGGCAGCTTGGCGCTTTCTTCTTCTGGACCTCATGGGCTGCGGTCACGAACCGGCCTGGCAGCGAGGCGTCCTACACCAACAACTGGCCGTCCGAACCCCTGGTCGGCAATGCCCCGACCGCCAGCGCATTCCTCTGGACGGTGTTCAGCGTGCTGTTCATGGTTGCAGGCATCGCCCTGCTGGCGTGGCACTATGCGGCATATCACGGGCAAGAGCCGCCCCTCACACCGCCCACGACGGACCCGCTGCGCGGCCTGCAGCTCACGCCCTCGATGCGAGCGACGGCCAAGTTCTTCTGGCTGGTGCTGGCGCTGTTCCTGGTGCAGATCGGACTCGGCGCCACAACCGCCCACTACCAGGTCGAAGGCCAGAACCTCTACGGAGTGACGCTGTCCGAAATCCTGCCCTACTCACTGACCCGCACCTGGCACACGCAGCTGGCGGTGCTGTGGATCGCGACGGCCTGGCTGGGCACCGGCCTGTATATCGCGCCGGCCATCTCGGGTCACGAGCCCCGCTGGCAACGGGCAGGCGTGAACTTCCTGTTCGTCTGTCTGCTGATCATCGTAGTAGGCGCGTTCTCCGGCCAGTGGTTCGCGGTAATGCAGAAGCTCGGCCTCCCGAGCAACTTCTGGTTCGGCCACCAGGGCTGGGAGTACGTCGACCTTGGCCGCTTCTGGCAGATATTCCTGTTCATCGGCCTGATGCTCTGGCTGCTGCTGGTGGGCCGGGCACTGTGGCCAGCCCTGCGGCGCCGCGATGAAATGTCCTCGATCGTCGGCCTGCTGTTCCTTTCGACCATCGCGATCGGCCTGTTCTACGGTGCCGGCCTGATGTGGGGCGAGCACACCCCGCTGTCCATGGTGGAGTACTGGCGCTGGTGGGTCGTGCACCTGTGGGTCGAGGGATTCTTCGAAGTGTTCGCCGTCGCGGTAATGTCGTTCCTGTTCGTGAAGCTCGGGCTGGTGCGGGGCTCGACCGCCACGGCCGCCGTGCTGTTCGCGACGCTGGTCTTCATGGCGGGCGGCGTGCTCGGCACCTTCCATCACCTTTACTTCGCCGGCACGACCACCGCCATCGTTGCGCTCGGTGCCTCGTTCTCGGCGCTCGAGGTGGTGCCGCTGGCGCTGATCGGGCTGGAAGCATTCGATACTCTCAAGCACAGCCGTGCGACGCCGTGGATGGCCCGCTATCGCTGGCCGATCATGTTCTTCCTCGCCGTGTCGTTCTGGAATCTGGTGGGCGCCGGCCTGTTCGGCTTCCTGATCAACACTCCGCTGGCGCTGTACTACATGCAGGGGCTGAACCTCACCCCGCTGCATGGTCACACCGCGCTGTTCGGCGTGTACGGCATGCTCGGCATCGGCCTGCTGCTCTTCTGCGTGCGCGGTCTGAAACCCGACGCGGTCTGGGAGGAGAAGCTGCTGCGCAACAGCTTCTGGGCGCTCAACATCGGGCTCGGCCTGATGGCGCTGCTGACGCTGCTGCCGCTGGGTCTGCTCCAGCTGAACGCAGCCCTGACTCATGGCTACTGGTACGCACGCTCGGCGGAGTTCATGTCGCAACCGCTGGTGGAGCTGCTGATCTGGATGCGCGTGCCGGGCGACACCATCTTCTCGATCGGCGCGCTGCTGCTGTCGTGGTTCGTGCTGCGGGTCTGGGTGCCCGGGCTGGGCGCTCGCACGCACGATGCGCCCCGCACGCCGCCGGCCGAACTGAAGGCCTGATCGAGCCAGCCCCTGATCGAGTTTTATACCGAGGTCCGGTTGGTCCATATCGGCGCCGCCCTGAGCAGCGGCGCGTTGTTCCTGCTGCGGGGGCTCGCAGCCGAGGCCGGCTCCGGCCTGGGCATGTCGGCGCCGGTGCGCTATCTGAGCTACAGCATCGACACCGTGTTGCTGACGGCCGCATTGATGCTGGCGTCGATGCTGCATCGAGTGCCGCTCGCCGACGCTTGGCTCACCACCAAGATCGGCCTCGTCGTCGCTTACATCGTGCTCGGCTCATTCGCGCTGAAACGCGGCCGCACGGCACGCAGCCGGCGTGTGTTCTTCGTGTCCGCACTGCTGGTGTTCACCGCAATCTACGCCCTGGCGCGCCAGCGCGTGCTCTGACGCGACTGGTCCGGGGCCCGTTCACACCAAGTGCCAGCAGATCTAGTGGCCGCCTTCGACCTGCAATCCCGCGTCGCCCAGCGCCGCGGCCAGCTCGCCCTCGATCCGCGCAGCGTCGGCGCGCTTGATGCGCTGCAGATGCAGCACGGGGCCAATGAGCAACTCGAGCCCGCGCTTCAGCACGCAGCCGGCGGCCCTGATTCCAGCCTTGTGCTGATCGAAACGCAGCGCCGGGGAGTAGGAAGTCATGCCGACGTACACGCCATGATCGGCGCCGCGTCGCGCGGCGTTGTCCAGCAGCACGAGATAGATGTTGCTGCGGCCCCGTCCGGACGCCGTGAAGCGACGCGCGACGTCGTACGCCGTGGGCAACCAGGCCACGTGGTGCATCGGCAGCCAGTCCGGAATGGTTGGCGCGCATCGCGCCCAGAGCTGCTGCCGCGCGGTTTCGAGGTGCGCGGGAAACGTGCCGCGCATCGCCCACTCATGCACGCAGTGCGCGCCCTGGACGCCGTCCTCCGCCTGCAGCGACGCTGCGAACGTCCGAACCAGTGCGGACTCGCTCAACCCGGCCAGCGGCTGTGACGCGGGATCGATGGGCTTTAAACGCGCCAGCTCAGAGCGCCTGCAGCAGCAGGGCGACGCCGAGCGCCAGGCCGCCGAGATACGTGCCGAGCGCGCCGACCATGCGCCAGGGATTGCGGGCGTTCAGTGTCCGCGACGTCAGCATGCCGACGACGTGAAGGACCCGACTGACGGTGACGATGACCGCCACCGCAAGTACCCAGCCCGCCGCACCCGCCACCCCGAAGTACAGCAGGATGGCGACGAACAGCGGCAGGTACTCGGCCGCATTGCCATGCGCGCGAATCGCGCGGTTCAGCGCGCTGTCCGCATCGGCATCGGTACCGACACCGATGCGACTGCGGATGCGGTGCCGCGAAACGTTGTAGCTCAACGCAAAGTAGAACAGCACCAGCAGCGCCGCGCAGAGCACGAATCCGTTCATGGCTTGACCCCCTTGCGTGAGTTGGCAGATACCCGTTTCAGGTCGACATAGACCCTGGCGACCCACTGCTCCGGTTTCCAGAATCCGCCAGCCCACTGCGCGTCGAACTCGGCGGTCGGACGCGCGGCAATCACCTCATCCTGGCTCTTGCCGGTCTGGATCAGTTTCATCACGCGACCGCGCACCGTCACCAGCAGGTCGCGGAATGCCTGCAGCTCGCGCTTGCCCGAGAGCGGCCCATGGCCGGGAATGATGCGCGTCTGGTCGTCGACCGTCGCCAGGATCGCCTCGACGGCGGCGATCATGCCGTCGTACGTGCCGCCGCTGTTGCTGTCTACGAACGGATAGGTGCCGACGAAGAACGTGTCGCCCATGTGCACGACGTTGGCCTTGCGGAAGCGGATCACCGCGTCGCCGTCCGTGTGCGCGGCCCGCAGGTGCGTGACCTCGAGATCGTCGCCGTTCAGGTGCAGAGTCAGGCCGCGGTCGAAGGTCACCACCGGCAGCGCCAGTGGCGGCGCCGCCGCCGGTGCCCTGCCGGAAAGCGTTGCCGGGGGCGGTGCCGCCATCCGCGCTCGCACATTCTCCTGCGCAAGGATCACCCCACCGTTACGGCCGAAAGACTCGTTGGCGCCGGCGTGATCGCCATGCCAGTGCGTGTTGATGAGGAAGCGGATCGGCTTGTCGGACAACAACGCCACGGCGGCGCGCAGCTTGGGTGCGAGCGGCTCGAACTGGTCGTCGATGATCAGCACGCCATCGGACCCGATCGACACGCCGATGTTGCCGCCGACCGGCGTCGACAGCATGTACAGGCTGTCGGTGATCTTCACCGTCTGGTATTCCACCTTGCTGAAGTCGGCCGGCTGCGCGGCAGCGCCGTGGACCAGCAACAACGCGGGGGCGCCCAACGCCACTGCAACCCAACGCACGACCCTGTTTCGCATCAACCTAACCTCCCGCCTGTTCCGCCGTCTGCCGCATCAGCGCCCAGACTTCGCGTACATGCTGCAGCTGGGTCGCTTCAGCGCCGATCGCAACTCGCACGATCCAGCGCCCGTCCACGATTCCCGGCGTCAGCCAGGCCTGGCCCGACGCATTGATCCTGCCGACCCAGTCGAGTGTGTGCCGGTCCAGCGCCGCACCGTCGCCGCACAGCGCAGGCGGCTCGTGGCGCACGCAGACCGTCTGCAGGGGCACCGGGGCGATCCGGCGCCAACCGGCCGCCTGCGCCTCGGGCGCGTCCACCTGGGCGGCCAGCCAGCGAGCGCTGGCCAGGTCGCGGCGGATCCGCGCCTGCAGCCCCATCACGCCCTGTTCGCGCAGCACGAACCACAGCTTGAGCGCCCGCATGCGCCGCCCCAGCGGCACGCCCCAGTCGCGGTAGCTGGTCGCAACGGCATCGGTGGCCGTGCGCAGGTAGCTCGGATTGGACGACATCGTCCGCACCAGGTGCTGCGGGTCGCGCACATAGTAGGCCGAGCAGTCGAACGACACGCCCAGCCACTTGTGCGGATTCACCACGAGCGAATCCGCGCCCTCGATACCATCCCAGAGTCCGCGGCACTCCGGCACGATCATCGCGGAACCCGCCATCGCCGCATCGACATGCAACCACAGGCCGTGATCTGCCGCGATCCTGGCGCAATCCGCGATAGGATCCAGCGCCGTGGTCGCCGTCGTCCCCGTGGTAGCCACGATCGCGCATGGCTTCAGGCCAGCCGCGCGGTCTGCGCGGATCGCCTGCTCAAGCGCATCGGCGCGCATCGCGAACGCCTCGTCCACAACGATGCTGCGCAACTGCGCCCGTCCAAAGCCGGCGATCAGCGCGGCTTTTTCCACCGAGCTATGGCTCTGTGACGATGTGTAGACGACCAGCGGTGCATCGCTCGCGGCAAGACCCCGCGCCGTCGCTGCGAAGTCCGAGGTCCGCTCCCGCGCGCAGACCAGCGCCACCAGCGTCGCCGACGAAGCAGTGTCGTGAATCACGCCGCGCCAGCTTTCCGACAGGCCCAGCATCCGCCGCAGCCAGTCGGTCGTGACCTCTTCCAGCTCAGTCAGCGCCGGACTCGCCTGCCAGTTCAGGCCCAGCTGCCCTAGACCCGTGCTCGCCAGGTCGCCGAGCACCGCGCTAAACAACCCGTTCGACGGGAAGTAGCCGAAGAATCGCGGGTCCTGCCAGTGCGTGCAGGCCGGCAGGATCAGCCGGTCCAGGTCCGCGAGCACCGCGGCGAACTCCTCCGGTTGCTGCGGCGCTTCGGCTGGCAGCCGTGCGCGCAGCGCCCCGGGTTGCACCGGCTCCCCCGCCGGCCACGGCGCCGTGCGCGGGATCACGTCGAACTGCCCCGACTGCGCGCGCTCGCGGTAGGAGGCGATCCACTCGATCAGCGCGTGGCCGTGGAGGCGGAACTCGTCAGGGGTCACGGGGCGACCCCTCGGCTGCCAACCGCACGCGGCGCCGCCGACTTGCGAATCCCGGGCTGACGGAACCTACCCATGCGGCGCAGGCGCCGTGCATGGGGTTGTTCAGGACCGCCGTAACCCCCTCCAGGGGGGCGCCGGGCGCGCCACCCCTGGCGCGCACGGTCCTGAACAACC
>JANPDV010000099.1:0-9524 GCA_031431655.1 Gammaproteobacteria bacterium
CCGACAGCAGGCCCAGCACTACCGACGAGCGGATCCGGAAGTCGCGCGGCTCGCGCTCGCGCGGCACCGCGCGAGCGGGGGACCGCGCCGCCCTCGCCCGCTTGCCGCGCCCGAACATCACGGCGACACGACCTCGATCTCGGCCGGCTTCGGCATCGCCATGCCGAGCTTGCCGGAGGCGACGTTCTCGACGAAAGCGTGCGTGGACCACGCGCTCTGCTCGAGCTGCAGCTGGCCCCATTCGGTCTCGAGCCGGTCACGAACGCGGTTCAGGCGCTCGAGCTCGACGAACAACTCGCGCGCGCGGTGCTTGGTGTAGATGGCGCCAGCGGCCGAGCCCAGCACCGCCAGCCACAGCACCGGAACCAGGATCCACAGCACGCGCGGCGGCGGCGTCACGGGCGGTCGCCTGCGTCGAGTTTCTCCCCGACCCGCAGGATCGCGCTGCGCGCACGCGGGTTCGCGGCGATCTCCGCCGCGGACGGACGGATCTTGCGGCCGACGTGACGCAGCGTCGCGCGCGCCTGCGGCGGCACGAACGGCAGCCCGGCATACATCGGATCGTCGCTGGCCGCCCTCTGGATGAACTGCTTCACGATTCGATCCTCGAGCGAATGGAAGCTGATCGCGGCCAGCCGTCCGCCCGGAGCCAGCAACGCATGCGCCGCTGCGAGCCCCGCCCGCAGCTGTCCCAGCTCGTCATTGATGAACAGCCTCAGGGCCTGGAAAGAACGCGTGGCCGGGTGTTTGCCCGGCTCACGCGTGCGCACTGCGCGCTCGATAACTGCGACGAGTTGCACCGTACGGGTGATGGGGGTCTCCCGCCGGCTGGCGACAATGGCCTCTGCAACTCGTCGCGCAAACCTTTCTTCGCCTAAGTTCCAGATCACTCCGCGAATCTCCTCGACAGTCGCGCGCTGGAGCCAGGACGCAACCGGTTCGCCGCGGCTCGGGTCCATGCGCATGTCGAGGGGACCGTCCTTCGAAAAACTGAACCCGCGGTCCGGCTGGTCCAGCTGCGGAGACGAGACGCCGAGGTCGAACAACACACCCGCAACCGGCCGACCCTGCGCGAACTCCTGCACCACCGCGCCGAGATCCGCAAACGCGGCGTGGTGGATTTCGAACCGCGGCTCCTCCGCAAAGCGCACACGACCCGCCGCGACCGCTTCCGGATCCCGGTCGAGCGCGAGCAGGCGGCCTTCTCGACCCATGGCCTGTAGTAGCCGTGTTGCGTGCCCGCCCCGGCCGAACGTCGCATCGACATAGAACCCATCCGCGGACGGAGCGAGCGCCTCCAGCACTTCGTCGGCGAGCACCGCGATGTGTCCTGTTGCCGGACTCTCGCCGTGCGCCTGCACCGGAGGACTCACCCCAGAAGAGGTCTGTCAGGCCCTCTTCCGCAAACGTATCCACCCCCCAGTCCGCGCCACCCCCGCGAGAAGCGCGCACCGTCCCTGTTTGCCGATTGCGCCTGCTAGAGCGAAAGCGAGTCCAGCTCGGCCGAGAGCTCCGTCGCCGTCTCTTCGCTCTTGAGCCAGAAGTCGCGCCGGTCATTCCAGCGGCCTTCGTCCCAGAGCTCGATGCGGTTGCCCTGACCGATCAGCATCGCGTGACGCTCGAGGCTGGCGAATTCGCGCAGCTCCGGCGGCACCAGCAGTCGCCCCTGGGCATCCAGCTCGAACTCGGTCGCGTGGCCCACCATCAGCCGCTGCAGACGGCGCGAGCGCTCGTGCAGCGAAGGCAGGCTCATCAACTTGCGTTCGATCTGTTCCCAGTCCGGCAGTGGATAGATGAGGAGGCAGTGATCCCGGTCCACGGTCATTACCAGCTTCCCTTCGCCGCGCTCGAGCGCGGGCTGACGGAACCGGGTGGGAAGTACCATCCGGCCCTTGTCATCGAGGGTCACTTTTGCTGCACCGCGAAACATGGTCTCAAAGGGGTCCGAGAACCCACTTGCCTCCACTTCCTTCCACTTGTCGCCACTATAGAAACGGCGACTCAGGGGTGTCAACGGTTCGGAAGCAAAAATTTGTCGCGGCGCCAATAACTTACGGGTGTTCGAGCCTGCATGCAAACGCAGTGTGGCGACAAAGCCTTAGTGGTTTCAGAGGCTTGGGGGGATTAGCTACAGCAGACTAGCGGGAACGCGCCGGTGCGCGGTCTCGAATCACTGGATGCAGGTCGGCTGGTCGCGCCGCGGCGGAGGGAAAGCCCCCAGCGCGGCCTAGACGCCGCGCAGCGGAACCGTTCGGTGCACCCAGTTCTGCGGATCGGCGCGTCGCGCCGGAGATGGGATCACCAGCACCTGGCGCCGCCGCAGCAGTTCCAGTTGATCGACGTCGATCTCATTGCCTAGCGCCGCGAATCGCGCCACGGTCCTGCGAAACGCGACTTCCATGCTGTCGGTCTCGGTCAGGAACTCGTCGGTGAGGCTGGCCGGTGTCAACGGCGGCACCACCTTCTCCACGACCCGCAGGTCTTCTTCCACCGCAAGCAGGATGCCCGCCATCCGCTCGGCGTCATGCTCCGGCTCTAGCAGGTAGTTGCGCGCCTGCCAGCCGATCGCGCGCGAGCGCCAGGCGTCGATCGGCGTCCGCGCAGTGAAGTTGATCTGGCTCATGCCCTCGCGGAACGTCGGCTGGATTCGATGGCACAGGCCTATCAGGCTGAACTCGAGCGTGACGCTCGTCGAACGCCGATCCGCTGCCAGCAGCTTGGCAATCTCACCCGACTTCTGGTCCTGCTGTGGCGCGGGCTTCTCGCGCGCGACCCGCGCGCCCCACTCGGTCAGCTCGATCGGAAAGGTGGCGAGCTTAGGCGTCCGCTTCGCACCGAAAGCGCGGTGCACGAAATTGGTGTGCGCCGTATCCAGCGAATTCTCCTCGAAGCGCATCCAGTTGGCCTGGGCCTCGAAATGGTACGGACTGCGCCGCCAATGCTCCGCGTCGTCGAATTCCGGGAACAGCTCCGGTATCCGCGGGCGCTGCGCCTCCGGCAGATCCCCGAGAAACACCCACACCCAGCCGTACTTCTCCTGGGTCGGATAGTCATCGACCCGGACTCGCCTGGGTGGCGCGACCTCGGGCCCCATCGCAGGAATCAGCTTGCAGCGCCCGTCGGAGCCAAATCGCCAGCCGTGATAGGGACAGGCGAGTTGCCCGTCCGTCAACTCGCCATCGCCGAGCGCCGCACCGCGATGAACACAGGTGTCGGCGAGGCATACGGCCACGCCGGCCCGATCGCGGAACAGCGCGAACCAGCAGCCGAGCATCTGCACGCGTCGCGCCTTGCCTGGCACGAGATCGTCGGAGCTGCAGGCAACGTACCAGTTGTTGATCAGCATGGCTCAGGCCGCCGATGCGCTGGAGCGTCCGCTGTCGGTGCGCCGGGCGTCGAGTACGTGAGTTCATCAACCATCGGCTGTGCTCCTGGCTCGGACCTCGTGGGTCCGTTATTCGCGACCGCAACGATATTGTTATAGTTATATGATGACTGCATAGTCAGCACTATTACCTAGGCAGCGAAGCCCCTCGATGCCCCCTCCACTCCGTTCCCAGCCGGACTTGCGCGCCGATTTCCCAGGACACCAAAGTGAGCGCCATTGCGCCTAGGTAGTCTCCTCCCTTGCCCATCCGCCGCATCCCGCGTATTGAGTTTGAACATGGAGTCCGAGCCGGTCCCTGATGCCGCGGAGCGCTCATGACTGACGCTTCCGAGCTGCGCGACTTCGCCGTGCTGCAGCAGCGCCTGGCGCCTTTGTTCCGTGACCTGCTCGCGGACCCCCGCGCGCCGCGCACCGTGGTGGTGGTGCCCGGGCTGTCCGTGGACCAGGAACTGCTCGGCCGCATCGATGGCCTGCAGCATTACGAGGAGCGCCAGCTGACGCTGCTGATGCTGCTGCGGCTGCCCGGCACGCGCATCGTGTTCGTGACCAGCACGCCGATCGATCCGGTCATCGTCGACTACTACCTCAGCCTGCTGCCCGGCATCCCGCACCAGCAGGCCCGGCGCCGGCTGGTCATGCTGTCGCCCTATGACGGCTCGAACGTGACGCTGACGCGCAAGATCCTCGACCGGCCGCGGCTGCTCGCGCGGATCGCCGCCGCGATCGGCGATCCCTCGACGGCGCATCTGTCCTGCTTCAACGCGACGGCCGACGAACGCAGCCTCGCATTACGGCTCGGCATCCCGCTCTACGCCTGCGATCCTGCGCTCGCTGCGCTCGGCAGCAAGAGCGGCAGCCGCGAATGCTTCCGCGTGGCCGGCATCGAGCTGCCCCCCGGCAGCGAGAACCTGCGCGACGCTGCCGATATCTCGGCCGCTCTGGCACGCCTGCGAAGCGACGACCCGGGCCTGCGGCGCGCGGTCGTCAAGCTTAACGAGGGAGCATCCGGCGAGGGCAACGCCGTGTTCTCGTTCGACGGCGCACCGACCGAGCGCGCAGCGCTCGAGCGGTGGATCGCCGCCGGGCTGCCGCGCAGCCTGCGCTTCGAGGCGCCCAGTCAGTCGTGGGACCGTTACTGCGCCAAGTTCGCGCAGATGGGCGGGATCGTCGAGGCGTGGATCTCCGGCCCCGGCAAGCGATCGCCCTCGGTGCAGCTGCGGATCGTGCCGACCGGCGCGCTCGAGGTCATCTCGACCCACGACCAGGTGCTCGGCGGATCCACCGGACAGAAATTCCTGGGCAGCACGTTTCCAGCAGACGCCGGCTACCGGCTCGACATCCAGAGCGCCGGCCGTCGCGTCGGCGAGGCGCTGCGCGCGCGCGGCGTCATCGGCCGGCTCGGCGTGGACTTCGTCTCGGTGCGCCAGCCCGATGGCCGCTGGCGCAACGTGGCCCTGGAGATCAACCTGCGCAAGGGCGGCACGACGCACACCTTCCAGGCGCTGCAGTACCTGACCCACGGACAATACGACGAATCGACGGGCGAATTCCGCCTGCCCTCCGGCGAGCCCCGCGGCTATTGCGCGACCGACAACCTCCAGCATCCGGCCTACCGGCAGCTGACCCCCGAGGACCTGATCGACATCGCCGTGGAGCAGGACCTGCACTTCGACCAGACGAGCCTCGAGGGCGTCACGTTCAACCTGATCGGGGCGCTGTCGGAATTCGGCAAGCTCGGCGTCGTGTCGATCGCCGCGCAACCGGAGCGAGCGCGGCAGCTGCATGAACGCACTGTCGAGGTGCTGGACCGCGAAACCGCGCATTGAATTCCCGGTACCTCGGTTTCCCCTGACGCGAATTCATCAGGCCGATGCTATTTATTGGCTATGTATTCGGCTGTGTATCCGTTGGAGGACCGAGCCTTGTCGAGCATCCCAGTCGCGGCGCGAGGCCGCCCCCGGCGGCGCGCATGAGCACTCATCCCGGGCGTTCGTTGAACGAGGAGCCGGTCAACCGCCTGATGACCGAGCCCGTCCTGTCCGTCGAGATCGACGACAAGCCGAGCGAGGTTTTCCGGCTGCTGGCCGCGTACCAGGTGCATCACCTGCCCGTCGTCCGCGCCGGTCGCCTGGTCGGCATGATCAGCTCGGCCGACCTCATGAAGATCGACTTCCTCGTGCCGCGCACGCCGCATCTGCGACGCGAGTACCTCGATTCGCATTTCAAGATCGCGCAGTTCATGCATGCGACGGTCGTGACCGCAGGGCCTACGACCTCAGTCGAGGAGGCCGCGCACCTGATGGTTCGCCACGGCATCCACGCGGTGCCGGTCGTGGGCGCCGAGGATCGCCTGCTGGGGATCGTCACCACCACCGACATCATGAATGCCGGGCTGCACTCGGGCCTCGGGCCAAGGCACGCGGCCACGCGCGGCTCCGCACCGCAAGCCGGCGGCGGTGGCGCGGCGTCGGACGAGCTCGCGAGGATGGCTGGCGATTGCGAGCGTCTCGGCGCGCAGGTCAAGCAGCTCGAGCGCATCCGCCATGCCGCGGAGCGCTACCTGCGTGGCGGCCAGGACGAACGCCTGCACGCGGAACTGACGCTCGCCCTGCAGGCCGCCGACGCCCAGGACGCATAGCCGCTGGCGTACACGCCGGCCCCGATCAGAGCCAACCGCGATCCTCGCTAGCTGCCGCCGCCGGCAGAGATCGGGTCGTCGCTGCCGTTCGGGACCAGCGAAGGGCGCCCTACGACCAGCGGATCGACGGGGCCGATGGCGTCGAGGTCCCTCTTCGCGTAGGACAGCCGATGCAGCACGTAGCGCATCGCGTTGATGCGCGCCCGCTTCTTGCAGTCACTCTTGATCACGGTCCACGGTGCATCCGACGTATCACAGTGCAGGAACATCGACTCCTTGGCTCGCGTGTAGTCGTCCCACTTGTCGAGCGAGGCCATGTCGACCGGGCTCAATTTCCATCGTTTCAATGGATGCAGCTTGCGTTCCTTGAATCGGCGGCGCTGCTCATCGCGACTGACCGAGAACCAGAACTTGAAGAGGTGCACGCCCGAGCGCACCAGGTGACGTTCGAACTCCGGCGCCTGGCGCATGAACTCTTCGTACTCGGCATCGCTGCAGAACCCCATGACGCGTTCGACGCCGGCCCGGTTGTACCAGCTGCGGTCGAACATCACGATCTCGCCGCGGGTAGGCAGGTGCTGGACGTAGCGCTGGAAATACCACTGCCCGCGCTCCAGTTCGCTTGGCTTCTCGAGCGCCACGACTCGCGCGCCGGTTTCCTTGACCCACGCCTGCAGCTTGAGCAGCTCGACCTGCAGGCGATACTTCTGCCGTTCGTAGGACTTGCGCGACAGCAGGTTCCGGTACGGATAGCCGCCCTCGCGCCAGCCAACAGCGAGTTCCCTGTCGCCGTCAGTCAGCGGTGTCGTCGTACCGCTTGCGGTCGTCAGCAGGCGCTTCAGCGCCTTGCGATCATCGGGCGAAACACCGTCCATCCGCGCGGCCAGTTCCGCCATCGGCGGCGCGGCCGGATCGCCGGTGGCATAACTCGCGAGGATGTCGCTGAGCGTCTGCGCCTGGATGGTGCGTGCGCGCGTGAGCTTGCGGGCTACCGCGTCCGATTCGAATCCCATGGCGTCCATCGTCGCTGCCGTATCGCCGGCCGCCACGGGTCTCGCAGCCGCGCCACGGCGCCGCCCCGCCGCTGGCGCCCTGACGACACCTGTCCCGTTGTCGCGCTTTGCCACGGCTGTTCCCCTGTCATGTGTACTGCCCGCCAGGACGAACCATTCTCCCGACGGATTCGTCCGCGGATATCGTGGTCTACCGAGGGATACCCGGGCGCCCTCGGACCGCTTTGGGCCCGCACGATGCGCGTGATCCCGGCGCTCGCGATCTGCAACGGAACACTCCGGCTCTGAACCAGCAGCGTCGGCCCCCGCGATCGCCTGCTTCGTGCTGCCCAGTAGCCAGAGCGCCAGCCGCCGAGGCGATCAGTACGACTCGCAGCCAGGCATGGATCCAGGAGGGAAACGTGTCCAAGACAGCAGTGAGCCGACGACTAACAAATCGAGTATCCCCCGTCAACGGGCAGGGTGACGCCAGTGATGAAATCGGCGGCGGCGGACGCGAGGAACACGGCCGCGCCGGCCGTTTCGTCAGCCTCGCCCCATCGAGCCGCCGGCGTGCGCGCCAGGATCATCCTGTTGAACTCTGAGAAGTCCGGGTTCTCCCGCGCGATCGCGGTCATCTCGGTGGCGATCCAGCCCGGCGCAATCGCATTAACTTGGATGTGGTGCGGCGCAAGCTCGACGGCCATCGCCTTGGTCAGTTGCACGATGGCCCCTTTGGCTGCGCCATAGGACGGGATCATTCCCGCGCCAAAGTACGAATACATGCTGGCGAGATTGATGATCTTTCCCCGTTTGCGCTTGACCATCGAAGCCGCCGCGTACTTGGACAGGAGAAACGTCGCATCGAGATGCGTGGCCAGCGTCGTGTCCCAGACTTCGGCTGATTCGTTGAGAATGCCGCCGGTCACGGTCGCGACGCCCGCGTTGTTCACGAGAATATCGATCCCGCCCAATGCCGCTTCGACCGCGTCGATGGCGCCGGACAGTGTTGCACGCGCCGTCACATCGACGTGCAGGACAATTGCCGGAACGCCAATGGCCTTCAACTCGGCAAGCACCTGGCTGTTCTTTTTTTCATCTCGGGCGAGTACCGCAACGGCTGCGCCGGCACGGGCCATCCCGAGCGCAATCGAGCGCCCGATTCCACGGTTGCCACCGGTAACGACGGCAACTCGGCCGCCGAGCTCAAAAGGGGACGAAGTGCTGGACATGCTCTGCTCCGGATGATGAAGGGCCCAACGCCACGGGATCGCGCCCCGCCGCCCTGATCGAGCGGCGGAACGGCGCGGCTCGTCACTCACTCTGCGGTGGTTGGATCGATCATCGACCGGACCTGCGAGACCCTGTTCGCCGGGAACCCGCCCTGCCGTGCGTGCTCGCGAACCGCTTCTTCGCTTGGAGCCACGTAGACGCAGTAGATCCTGTCGTCGGTGACATAGCTCTGAACCCACTGGATCTGGGGTCCCATTCCGCTCAGGACGCCGCACGATTTCTGCGAAATGGCCTGCAACTGCTGCGCAGACAGTTTTCCGGCCCCGGGAATTTCTCGCTCAATGACGAACTTCGGCATGATGGGTACTCCAGCGGCTTGGCTTGGTGGTTTGAGAACCTGGATGCCCGTCAACCGGTAATCCTGCCGGTTGGCACAACGCTGCGCTGGCCGCACATGCGCTGGCTCCGCACAGATCTCCCGGCGTGGGGCGGTTGCCTTGCTATCGGTCGGATACTTCTCCAGATGACGCCCGCAGTCAATCAGGCTCGCCGGAGGTCACGGCTTTCCTGAGCCGCGTGGCGTCCGCGCGGCAGCGCAGGCATCCGCCAGCCTCGCCACACCCATGCTCGCAGCGGGTTACGACACCCGCAAAGGCTCAGAACGCGTAGACCATGTTGACGGTGGTCAGCGTGTCCGTGCTCTTCAGGCCGCGCGGCGGATCCGTGTTGTGGCGCACGCCGAGCCCAACCGACAGCGCGAACTTGTCGCTCATCTTTACCTGCAGCGCGAGATCGTTCGACGCAAAGGTATTGCTGGAACCTGCCTCGACGATGAAGGTGTGGATGATCTTGGTCGTGTCGGTCAGGGCGTGTTCGTACTTGAGGTCGCCACGAAAAATCGGGTCGCCTTCCGTGTTGCCGCGCGGCAGCAGCTTGCTGCGCCGGTAACCTACGCCAGCCTGGCCGCTGAACTTGGTGGTGGCGGTGTCGATGAACTTGTAGCCATATCCGGTCATGGCGCTGGCCTGATAGTCGAAGCCGCCGAACTTGTCCTGTTCGTAGCGCACGCCGCTGAACCAGTAGGAGCGGTCCGTCAGTTTGTAGTCGGACTGCCAGGACGCACCGTAGCGCTCGGCCGTAGTCGTGCCTTCGGTGGCGCCGCGCAGCGCCGCGATGGCGAAGCCGTGCTTCCAGCGATCGACCTCGTTGGCCATGTCGAGCTTGACGTTGATCGTGTCGGTGTCCGAGTTGCCGCGCGCGAACACGATGCCGC
>JANPDV010000100.1:0-4447 GCA_031431655.1 Gammaproteobacteria bacterium
CCCGTTCCTGGCCGCGCGCACGGCTTCACGTTGATCGAGATGCTCGTGGTGGTGCTGATCATCGGACTGATGACGGCCGGCTTCGTGCTCGCGCTTGGCAATCGCGATGCCGATCGCGAAGTCGAACGTGAGACGCGCCGCCTCGAGGCCCTGATAGATTACGCGCGCGAGCGTGCCGAGCTGCAGCTGCGCGGGCACGGCGTGCGGATCAGTCGTGACGGTTACTCGTTCTTCGTGTACGACGCGGCGGGCGCGCGCTGGCTGGAATTGCAGGATGAAGTGCTGCGCACCCATCAGTTTGCCGCCGGCGTCGCGGTCGAGTTGTCGGTCGAGGGTCGTCCGGTCGTACTCGGGGTCGGCCAGGGCAAGCTCGCGCCAGTGCCGCAGATCGCGATCTCCTCGGCTGGCGAGCTCACGCCGTTCGAGCTCGCTTTGCGGCGGGATGAGGCCGGCGCGTTGCCGCTGCGGCTGTTGCTGGGTGACGACGGCGAGATCGAGCTGCGTGACTCACGCAACGGACCTGCCTCATGAAGCGCCGGCGACGCGGCTTTACGCTCATCGAGGTCCTGGTGGCGCTGGTGATCGTGGCCGCGGGAGCGGCAGCCGTGATGGCGGCCCTGACGTCGGCTGCGGACAGCGCCATCTTCATGCGCGAACGCATGCTGGCGAACTGGATTGCCGGCAATCGGCTGGTCGAGGTACGACTCGCCACGACGCCGCCCAGCAACGGCCGACAGCGCGGCGACCTGACCTACGCGGGCGACCAATGGTCGTGGCAGCAGGACACTTCGGACACGCAGATTCCTGGGGTGCGACGGGTCGAGATCAGCGTGCGCCGCGGAGCACAGCCGCGCAGCGACGAAACCGCCCCGTCCTGGACCGTGACCATTGATGGCGCGCTTGGTCGGGACATCGCGCGACCCAGCGGGTCGCTACCGGACTGGGAACCGCCCGCCAAGGACCAACCGGAAGATGGCGCCAGGCGGCCCGGTACCCCACCGGGTTCGCGGCCAGGCACGGCGCCTGGCGCGCCGCCGTCGCCCGCGCCCGCCCCCGCGCCCGCTGCCAACTGATGCGCGACATGCAGCACGCGCGGGGCTTCACGCTGATCGAGCTGATGGTGGCGGTGTTCATCACGGCCATCCTGTTTGCGCTCGGCTACGCGGCGTTGAACCAGGCGTTCCAGAATCGCGAGCAGCTGCGGGCACAACAGCAGCGCCTGACCAGCCTGCAGCGCGCGATGCGCGTGCTGTCGCAGGATCTGACGCAGGCGGTGCCACGACCGGTACGCGATCGGGTCGCGGGTGCCGATGAAGAGGCTTTCAAGGCGGACCCGCGCACCACGACGCTGCTGTCGCTGACCCGTGGCGGCGTGCCGCAACTCGAGGGCACGCCGCGTGCGGCCCTGCAGCGCATCGAGTATCACTTCGAGCGAGATACGCTGTGGCGCTGGGTGTGGCCCACGCTCGACGGCGTGCAGGCGAATACGCCCTCGCGCCGCAGGCTGCTGACGCCGCTGCGCGCGGCGCGCTTTCGCTACATGGACGCGTCGGGACAATGGCTCGATCAATGGCCCGCCACCGGCGTACCGCCCGGTGCACGCTGGCGGATTCGCCCGATCGCGGTCGAGATCACGCTCGAAACGGATGACTTCGGCACGCTGGTCAAGCTGGTCGAGATCCCCGGATGACGTCCCGGCTGAATGCCTTTGGTCGACTTCAGCCGCTGCGATATCAGCGCGGCATCGCATTGCTGGTCGCAATCGTCATCGTGGCCCTCGCCACGATCGTCGCCGCGGCAATCGCCTTTGACACGGGCCTGGCGGCGCGCCGCGCTGCCGGCGGCCTGGCCCTCGAACAGGCGCTGGCGGTGACGCAGGGCGCGGAAGGGCTTGCCGCCTACGCCATCGTCGAAGCACGGCGTGGCGCAGGGGCAAACACTCTGCACCCTGCGCAGGACTGGGCGCGGCCGATAGGACCGCTCGAGGTGGCTCCCGGCGTCATCCTGTCGGCGCAGGTCGAGGACCTGCAGGGGCGCTTCAACCTGAATCAGCTGGTCGACGGCAACGGCGCAGCGAATGCCGAGGCCGTGAAGGTATTCGACCGGCTGCTGGAGCACGCAGGCGTGCCGGGGACCTGGGGCGCATCGATGGTCGACTGGATTGACCCGGACACGAATCCACAACCGGGTGGTGCCGAGGACCCGATCTACCTGAGCGAGACGCCTGGCTATCGCACCGCCAACCGGGTTGTCACGTCGCCGAGCGAGATGCTGGCGCTGAAGGGCTTCGGCATCGAGAACTGGCGCAAGATCGAGCCGTACGTGGCCGCGCTGCCGCGCGATGCCGGCATGAATCTATGCGGCGTGCCGGCCTTTCTGCTCGATGCGCTGACGGCGCAGCAGCAGTTCAGTGCCAGCCCGGCAGCACTCGCGACCAATCGCGCCACTCGCTGCTTCCCCGCCGACCAGGCCACGTTCACCAACATGCTGCAGGATCCCCAGCAGTTCGCCGCGCTCCAGGCCCAGCTCGGGCTGGGCTGGACTTCGAATTACTTTGCACTGCGCACGCTGGTCACTATTGGCACCTCGCAGTTCGCCTTGTACAGTCTTCTCCAATACGACGGCGCCGGGGGCAACGCGCGCGTGCGCGTCGTGCAGCGCGGCTTCGCAGACTAGTCACCCAACACGAGCCCCCGATGATCCATCCCCATGGCTGAAGTTCTGCTGCTCAGATTGCCTCCCCAGGGCAGCTCCCTCGCAAGCTGGATCGTCTGCAATGCTGCCGGCGAGCTGGTGGAGCCGACCCGCGAGGGCGAGCTGCGCGAGGTCGCAGCCTTGATCGCCCGCCGGCGCCTGGTGGTGCTGGTGCCGGGTGCCGACGTGCTGCAGACCGAGGCGATGCTCCCCGCGCGTGGCGGCGCGCGCGTGTTGCAGGCGCTGCCCTACGTGCTCGAGGAGCAGCTCGCCGACGACGTCGAGAACCTGCACTTTGCGCCGGGAGCCCGCGCCGAGTCGGGTACCGCCGTCGTCCACGTCGTCGCGCGCAGCACCATTGAGCGCTGGCTGGCGAGCCTCGCCGCGGCCGGCTTGCATCCGGACGCGATGTATTCCGATGCTGGCCTGATGCCGGTGAACCCGGGTCAGCTCGTCGTCTTCATCGACGGCGATGAGGCGCACCTCGCGCGGCCGGACGGGCGTCGCTTCAGTGTTCCGGCAGACGACCTGGCCGGCACGCTGCCGAGTCTCGCGGCGGACGGTGACGCGACGCCCGGCCTGCTGGTCTATGCAACCCAGTCGGACTGGGCACGTCACTCGCGCAGCGTCGAAGCCGTGCGGGCGGCGGGCACGGGTCTCAAGGTGCAGCTGCTGCCGCAGGGTCCGCTCCCCTGGCTGGCACAGCAGCTCGGCACCACCGCGGTTCCCAGCCTGCTGCAGGGCAAGTTCGCGCAGCACCGCGCGGCCGGCATCGACTGGCCGCGCTGGCGGCTGGCTGTGGCGCTGGTCGGCGCGCTGCTGGTTGCCCACGGTGGCACGCAGCTGTGGCGATACACGCAGCAGAGTCGCGCAGAGCAGGCCGCAACGTCAGCGTTGACCGACGCCTTGCGTCCGCTGTTTCCGAACGATCCTTCGCCGCGCGACGCGCGCCGGCGAGTGCAGCGTGAATTGACACGCGTGCGGGCCGGCTCGGCCGATTCGTTCCTGCCCGCGGTGGACGCGCTGGCCAACGCGCGGCGCAGTGCGCCGGGGGTCACCATCGCCAGCCTCGCCTATGGCGCGGACGGCCTGGATGTGCGCGTTCGCGCCAGCAATCCGCAAGGACTCGAACAGCTGCGCAATGCATTGCAAGGCAGCGGCTGGGACGCGCAGTCGCAAGGCGGTTCGTCGGAAGGCAACGTGTTCAACGGCCGACTGCGGGTTCGCGCCGCGGGGCCGCCGCGATGAACGCGCTGATGCAACGGGCTTTGCAGGGCTGGAACGAGCTGCAGCCGCGCGAGCGTACGACGCTGCGGATCGGCGCCGCGCTGGTCGTCGCGGTGCTGGTGTTCGGCGGCGCATGGCTGGTCGAGTCGCGTCTGGACGCGCAGGCGAACCGCATCGAGCAGCTGCGCCGCGACACCATGCTGGCACAGCTGGCGACGGCGGAGATTCTTGCGGCCGGCCCTGCGCAGGGCAGCGCGGGTCCGCCGGAGCCGCTGCTGGTGCTCACGGACCGTCTCGCGCGTGAGGCTGGCCTGCGCGAGGCGCTGACGGCTACCGAGACGATGGCGGACGGCGCGCTGCGCATCACGTTCCGCGGCGTATCGTTCGACACGCTCGCGGGCATGCTGTACCGGATCGCGCAGCAGTACGGCGTCGCCATCCGCGAGGCTCGGATCGACAACGCGACCGAGGCCGGCCGCATCAACGCGACCCTGGTGTTCAGCCGCCCGGCCGATTCGCGACCCAG
>JANPDV010000101.1:0-5884 GCA_031431655.1 Gammaproteobacteria bacterium
CCTCGCTGGCCTATCTGCAGCGCAGCCAGTCATTTCCCGTGCTGTTCGATCCGGCCCGTCCGCCGGGCCTGCAGTTCACCACCTCACGGCGCTTCCGCGATCGGATCGTGACCCTGGACGCACCGTGGTCGACTGAGCCCGCCGAACGCGCGCTCGCCGTGTCGCTCGACCGCGGACCGTGGCCGGGCATTGCGCTGGAGGAGCCGGCGGCGGACTGGCGCGACTGGGCCGCCCTCGAGATCGACGTGGTGAACCCGGACCCCACACCGCTGACGCTCAACCTGCGCATCGACGACGCGCACGGCGCCGACGCCAGCGATCGCTACGATCGCTCGCACACCCTGCCACCCGGCGCACGCACGCGACTGGTGGTGCCGCTGGACGAGATTCGCGACGGCCCGCGCGATCGCGCGCTGAACCTGGCCACGATCCATCTGGTGATCCTGTTCCACTCCGGCCCCGCACCCGGCCGGCAGTTCCTGCTGCGGCAGATCCGGCTGACGCGCTGAAGCGAAGGCCTCGCCTTCCGCAGGTGACCGCTCGCGACCGCAGCCGCCGCTGCTATGGCATGACGCGCAGCGAGCGAACCCGGTGCAGGCGGTTGTCGTGGGTAATCAAAGCCTGCGCGTTGATCGCAATGGCGCTGGCGGCCTGGACGGCATCGGGCAGCTTCAGCCGCAGCGATGCACGCAGTCGGGCCGCACTGACGGCAATGCCGGTCGTCAGCTCGACCACCTGCCACGACTCGAGCACGGCGCGATATCGCTCGGCCAGTGCTTCATCTTCGGTCTGCAGCGGACCTGTAAGCACTTCAGCGATGGAAATCGTCGTTACGGCAAAGCGGACGCGGCCGCGTTGGTGGGCTTCGAACAGAGGCCTGAAAACTGCGGCGAACTTCGGATGATTCTCCAGCACGTAGATGATCGGCGCGGAGTCCATCAACAGGAGCGCACCTTCGGGCAGCTTGCTGAAGGAGCCACCAGCGTCACGCCGGGCGCCCGCAGCGCGACGGCCAGAGCTCAGCGGCCCCATTCGTCCCGCAGCCTGCGCAGAGTCCGCGTGGAGCTGCTGCCCCACAAGCGGCGCCCCGACCCTTCCAGCGGCAGCAGCGACTGCTGCCCGGGACCGCTGCGGTAGTTCTCCAGTGGCACCAGCGCGGCGACGGGACGGCCCCGTCGGGTGATTATGGTGGTGTGCCCGTCCTGCGCAGCATCGATCAGCGCAGGCAGCTCGCTGCGTGCCTCCTCAGAACCGCGATGTGAGACTTTCTTCATGGTGCTGACCCCGGCTTTGTACTGTACGGTCCGTACAGCTTAAGATCAAGCATGGCCCCCGAGCAGAACCCGCCTGCCCGATCCCGCGCGATCCTGCATGTCGACATGGACGCGTTCTACGCGTCGGTCGAGCAGCACGACCACCCGGAGTTGAAGGGCAAGCCGGTGATCGTCGGCGGCGCAGGCGGTCGCGGCGTGGTCGCAGCGGCCAGCTACGAAGTGCGGCGCTTCGGCGTGCGCTCCGCGATGCCGGTGCGGCGCGCGCTCGCGCTGTGCCCGGACGCCATTTGCATCCGGCCGCGGATGGCGCGCTACCAGGAAGTCTCGCGGCAGGTGTTCGCGGTGTTCGGGGAGTTCACGCCGCTGGTGCAGGGCCTGTCGCTGGACGAGGCCTACCTCGATGTCACGCACAGCCAGGCCCTGCTCGGCGATGCGGTCACGATCGCGCGCCGCATCAAGGCGCTGATCCGCGAGCGCACCGGACTCGGCGCCTCGGTCGGCGTCGCGGCGAATCGGCTGGTCGCGAAGATCGCCTCGGATCTCGAGAAGCCCGACGGCCTCGTCGTCGTGCCTCCCGAGCGCGTCCATGAGGTGCTCGACCCGTTGCCGGTGCGGCGCCTGCCCGGCCTCGGCCGCAAGAAAGGCGAGCAGGTCGCCGCCGCCGGCATCGCGACGCTGGGCGAGCTGCGGCGCGCGCCGGACGCGGTGCTGTGGCCCCTGTTCGGCCGCGACAGCGCGCGGATGCGCGACCGCGCCGGGGGCGTCGACGATCGCGCCGTCATCGCCGACTGGGAGGACAAGTCCGTCAGCGCCGAAGAGACCTTCAACGACGACATCGGCGACCCGCGCCGGCTGCAGTCCGAACTCGCGCAGCTCGCCGACCGTACAGCATCGCGGCTGCGCGCCAAGCAGCTCGTGGCCGGCTGCGTCAACGTCAAGATCCGCCGCCACAACTTCGATACCTTCACGCGGCAGCAGCATCTGCAGCCGCCAACGCATGACAGCCGGCAGATCGCGCGCGTCGCGGCGCAGCTGCTGGGCACCTGGCTGAAGGAGAATCCGGGCGCAAAGCTGCGGCTGCTCGGCGTCGGCGTCGCCGAGCTCGCCGCGGCCGAACAGCTCGATCTGTTCGACGCCGCAGCGCCCGCCGAGGCCACGCGGCTCGACGCCACGGTCGACCGGATCCGCGCGCGCTTCGGCAAGGGCGCCGTGACGCGCGGCGCTACGGCAGCGAAGCGAGAGCGCCGCTGAACGGATCCGCCGTCAGGTACAGCAGCCGTGTCTCGTTGGTGCCGATCAGCTCCGCCAGCGAACCATAACGACCGTTGTTCGCGGTCGCCGTCGCCTCGTACAGCACGCCCTCGAGCGTCAGCGTGCTGGTCGCCCCACCGGACACGAGCGTCAGCCGCACGTTGCCGTTGCCGTCATTGCCCAGCGTGAGGTACTGCGTCGGCGAGTCCGCCTGCGTGACATCGCGTACCGTCAGGCCGCCGTCGGGCGCGTAGGTGTTGCGGGTGTCGGTCAGGTAGACGCGGTCGACACCGCGCTGGAAGTCCTTGACCACATCGCTGCCCTGCGCCAGCCCCGCGGTCAGCGACATCGCGAACACATCGCGCACCGCCGCCTGGCTGGTCGCGCCGGTGCTGCCGAGCTGGCCGCCGTACAGCGTGTCGTTGCCCGCCCCGCCGGTGATGCTGTCGATGCCCAGACCGCCGACCACTGTGTCGTTGCCCGAGGTCCCGACGATGGTATCGGCCATCGAGATCCGCGCATCCACATACACGTTGGCCGTGCCGCGCTGGTAGAGCGCGTAGCTGTTGCCATCCCCGACCGGGTTCGCCGTGATTGCGCCGGTCGCGATCCAGCCGCTGGCGCCGCCGATGCCTTCGGCGAACGTCACGGTGTCGCTCGCGTCACCAACCACGAACAGCGTGTTCTCCTGCCGACCCGACAGCGTGCCGCCGGTCGGGACGTCGAAGTCGCCGACGAGCTGATAGACGTCCTGCGCCGCGATCCGCAGCGTGCCGGTCTGCGCGCCGGCGACCAGGTCGATGCGCTCCAGGCTGTGCGAGCGCCCGGAGAGATTCTGACCCGCGCCCGCGCCGATGCTGGTGAAGTCCGGGCTCATCGACGCGCCAATGCGCAGCGTATCGAAGCCCGCGCCCCCGTCGAGCCGCCGGAAGCTGTTGTCGCCGATCGTCAGCGTGTCGTTGCCCGCGCCGGCCGAGATCGCATCGGCGCCGCCGCCGCCGCTCAGCGAGTCCGCACCCGCAGTGCCGACCAGCGAATCCACCCCGCCACCGCCGCTCAGAGTGCTCCCCACCTGCGCTCCGGAATTACCATAAGCCGTTGTGCCGTAGATCAGGTAGACCGCGCCCTCATCGCTGGCGGCGCCATCCGCCAGCGGCGCACCGATCAGGAAGTCGCCCAGACCGTCGCCGTTGACGTCGCCGGCGCCGCTTACCGCATAGCCGGCCTGGTCGCCGGTCGCGCTGCCGCGGATCGCGATGCCGCGGCTGGCCGCAAGGCCCACGGCCAGGTCGATATCGTTCGCACCGGGATCGAGCCCGCCATAGATCAGGTACGCGGAGCCCTGGTCGGTCGCAGCGCCCACCTCGGCACGCGGCGCACCGATGATGAAGTCGTCGAAGCCGTCACCGTTGACGTCACCGAGCGCATGCACGGACTCGCCGAGCCGGTCGCCACTCGCGCCACCGGTGATCTTGAATCCACCCGTGCCACTCGCGAGCGCCGCGACGCCGGAATCGGCCAGCACCGTGCCGTTGCCATAGATGATGTAGACCTCGCCATTGCGGACGCCGTTGTAGGCCATCGCAAAGTCGTCGTAGCCGTCGCCGTTGACGTCGCCGACCGACTGCGCCGTGATCCGCACGCCGTCAGCGCCGCCCTGCGGCGGCACGTCGCTGCCGAGGCCGCCCAGGCGGATGCGCGCGCTGTTGACTCCCGTGTTGGTCGTCGTGCCCTTGCCCACCCAGTCCTGGCCCGCGGGCCCGGCGAACCACAGCACGTTGCCTGCGGTATCCGTCGTCAGCTTGCCGTGCAGCACGATGCCGTTGGCTGCCGCGCCACCCAGATCGTCGATCGACGCAAAGTCCGCGTAGCCATCGCCGTTGCGATCGCCGAGTCCGCCGACCGACGAAGCCCAGGCCAGCCCGTTACCGGTCGGGCCGGCGCCGATCACGATGCCGCGCGTATTGGTCGCCGCGTCGAACACGTGGCCGGCCACACCGCCGGTGTCGGCGAGCGTCGTCGGATCGACCCCGAACGGCGCGAGATCGAGCGTGTTGTTAGGGCCGAAGTTGCGCCCGGCGTGGCCGTAGACCACCGCGAGCATGCCGCTGCCGAAGGTGCTCGGGCCGGCCGCGGGCGCCAGCTTCGCCCCGACGATCAGGTCATCGTAGCCGTCACCATTGACGTCGCCGGTCCAGGAGATCGTGTGACTCTGCTGGCCGATGCCATAGAAGCTGTCGCTGATCCGGAACCAGCCCGCGCCGCTGCTGGTGAGGGCAAGCCGCGGAATGTCGCCGACATCCGTACCGCCGAACACCACATAGGCGCCGCCCGCGCCGGTGCCGGTGATCAGATCCGCGCCGATCATCAGGTCGGCGTAGCCGTCATTGTTGAAATCGCCCAGGCCGGCGACGCCCGTCATGAACTCACCCGGTCGCGTGAACGTGCTGCGCGTCAGCGCACTCACGTCCGCAGTGCGCGTGCCGTCGGCGGCCACGGCGCCGTAGCTGTCGGCGCGGCCATAGACCAACGACACGTTACCGCCGCCACTCGCCACCGTGCCGTACTGCGCGATCGCGAAGTCCGCGAAGCCATCGCCATTCACGTCGCCGGCCCCGGACACATCGAAGCCGAACTGCGCGCCCGCCGTGCCGCCGGCAATCCGCACGCCCGCCGCCGCGTCGAGCCGGGTCAGGTCGATCACGCGGGAGGTGAAGTTCGCCTGCGCCGTGTCGATCGCCAGGGACAGCGCCGCGGTATTGCCCATCGCGGGGCTGACCACCGCCGCGCCGTTCGCACCGGCCGTCTGGTCCCAGGCCCGGATCGTCAGCGCGTCACTGATCGACGTGCCGCGCGCGCTGTTGCCCGCATCGAACACCAGCCGCGCCGTGTCGGCCAGCAGCAGCACGCTGTCGTCGCTGCCGCCCGCCACGCCATCCGCGCCGAAGAATCCGCTGGTCGCCCTGGAGCCCGCCTTGTTCGTGATCCAGTCCCAGCTCGCGCCATTGTCGACCGAGTACCACAGCGTCGCGCCCGGCGTCCTGCCGGACAGTTGCGTCACGCCGATGCCGAGCTTCGCGCCAGCATCCGGATCCGTCACATTGTCGACCTGGCCCGCCGGCACCGCGAAGTCCACCAGCGTACCCGCCGTGAACACGCCTGCCGGATTCGCGCCGCTGGGCTGCTGTAGCGCCGCATCGCTGCCGCCCTGGCTTTCGCAGAAGATCGAGATCCTGCCCGGTGTGCCCTACCCGCTGTACCGGCTGTCCATCACGCTGGTCTCGCTCGCGGTGGCGGCTGGCCTCTGGTACCTGATCACACGCACGCGCACCGGCATGCTGATCCGCGCCGGCGCTTCC
>JANPDV010000102.1:0-3320 GCA_031431655.1 Gammaproteobacteria bacterium
GGGATATGCAGCCCCCGCGACGCGACGTCGGTCGCGATCAGGATCTGCAGCTCGCCCTCATGGAAGGCCTCGAGGAAACGCAGCCGCTTGTTCTGCGGTACGTCGCCGCTCAACGCCTGCGCATTGAAGCCGTTGGCGCGCAACACTTCCTCGAGCCGCTCGGCCGCGCGGCGCGTGTTGACGAAGATCATGGTGCGGCGTGCGTCGTTGCGGCGCAGCTCGCCCACCAGCAGCGGAATCTTCTCCTCCATCGACGGGTAGTAAATGAGCTGGCGCACACGATCGGCGGTGATCTTCTCCGGCTCGATGCGGATCAGCTCCGGCTCGTTCATGTGCTCATAGGCCAGTTCGAGCACGCGCTGCGACAGCGTCGCCGAGAACAGCATCGACTGCCGCTGGTCCGGCGGCGGCAGGCGTCGCAGGATGAAGCGGATGTCGGCAATGAAGCCCAGATCGAACATCCGGTCGGCTTCGTCCAGCACCACGCATTGCGCAAAGCGCAGGTCGAACACGTGCTGCTTGAAGTAGTCGATGATGCGGCCGGGCGTGCCGATCAGCACGTCGACACCCTCCGCCAGCTGGCGGCGCTGCTTGTCGTAGTCGATACCGCCGAATACCACCGCGAGCTTCAGGCCCGTGTGGCTGCCGAGTACCTCGGCGTCCTTGTGGATCTGCACCGCGAGCTCGCGGGTCGGCGCCACGATAATTGCGCGGATGCTGGTCAGGCCCCGGGTCGGTGGGGTCTCGCGCGTCAGAAGGTGCTGGAACACGGCGAGCAGGAAGGCCGCCGTCTTGCCCGTGCCCGTCTGGGCCTGTCCGGCCACATCCCGGCCCTGGAGGGCGAGAGGCAGCGTCTGTGCCTGGATGGGCGTGCAGCGCTCGAATCCGGCGTCCAGGACGCCCTGCATGACGGAGGGAAGGAGCTGCAGTTCAGCGAACGTCAGCTCAGAGAGATGCTTGTCAGTCATCGAAACCTGTCATCGACGGCGCGGCCGTCGCCAATAGTTGAAACAGCGGAACTGAAACCAATCCGGCTATGGAACGTGGATAGCCTGAACGTGAAACTTGCAAAATTCGTACGGGCGGGATAAAAAGTAACTACACGAGGCCGGTTCGTCCCGCCTCCCCAATTTCCCGGTCCCAGTCGTTCCGATCTTTTGGACGAACCCAGAATCATTCCAACCGGAGCATTCCAGCCGGGATTCGGGGCTCAAACTGCAGGCAAACCTAATCTCGCCATTCCCCAGTGTAACTCTTTAACGTAGCTGTTTGGCAGCCCGCTCAGGCGTGAAAGCCCACGACCCTCGCCGGCACCGCCACATCCCCCCCCCCAAGAAACCTTGATTCCCATCCCAGCACCCCCTGACGGAGGTATTCCCGCGTGTGCAATCCGCACATCGTGCACACCAGCGATGCGACCTTTTCCCAAGACGTTCTGAAATCCGAAAAGCCTGTGCTGCTCGACTTCTGGGCGGAGTGGTGTGGCCCCTGCAAGGCTATTGCCCCGATCCTCGATGAGATCGCGACCGAGTACAAAGACAAGATCCGCGTCGCCAAGATCAACATCGACGACAACCCGCAGACACCGCCGAAGTTCGGCATCCGGGGCATCCCGACGCTGATCCTTTTCAAGAACGGCACGGTGGAGGCCCAGAAAGTCGGCGCGCTGTCCAAGTCGCAGCTGTCGGCGTTCCTGGACAGCAACCTGTGAGAGGCTACCTCGGCAATCAGGGCCGCGGCGGCGGCGGCGGGGGCGGCCAGCAGCGCAACAAGGGGCCGCGCCACGGCAACCGCGATCCGAACCGCGGCGGCGGGCATCACGGCAACGTCAACGGCAACAGCAATGGCGGCATGCGCCAGGACGATGGTCCGATGGACCACACGCCGTTCATCGATTCCGGTGACGACGCCGAGATCATCAGCGCGGCGGAGCTGGAGCAGTCGCGCAAGTCGATGAACCTGACGCAGCTGAAGGCGATGCCGATCCCGAAGCTGGTCGCGCTCGCCGAGTCGCTCGGGGTCGAGAACACCGCCCGCTCGCGCAAGCAGGACATCATCTTCAGCCTGCTGAAGGCGCATGCGCGCAAGGGCGAAGACATCTACGGCGACGGCGTGCTGGAGATCCTGCAGGATGGCTTCGGCTTCCTGCGGTCTTCCGACGGTTCCTACCTCGCCGGTCCGGACGACATTTACATCAGCCCTTCGCAGGTGCGGCGCTTCAACCTGCGCACTGGCGACACCATTTCCGGCCTCATCCGGCCGCCGAAAGAAGGCGAGCGATATTTCGCGTTGCTGAAAGTCGGCGAGATCAACTTCGACTCTCCGGACAGCGCGCGCAACAAGATTCTGTTCGAGAACCTGACGCCACTGCATCCGACTCGGCGCCTGAAGCTCGAGCGCGGCAATGGCTCCACCGAAGACCTGACGGCCCGCGCAATCGACCTCGTGGCGCCGATCGGCATGGGCCAGCGCGGCCTCATTGTCTCGCCGCCCAAGGCCGGCAAGACGATGCTGCTGCAGAACATCGCCACGGCTATCACGGCGAATTATCCGGACGTGTACCTGATCGTGCTGCTGATCGACGAGCGGCCCGAGGAAGTCACGGAGATGCAGCGCACGGTCAAGGGCGAGGTGGTGTCGTCGACGTTCGACGAACCTGCCGCCCGTCACGTGCAGGTGGCCGAGATGGTCATCGAGAAGGCCAAGCGCCTGGTCGAGCACAAGAAGGACGTGGTGATCCTGCTCGACTCGATCACCCGTCTGGCGCGTGCGTACAACACGGTCGTGCCCAGCTCCGGCAAGGTGCTCACCGGCGGCGTCGACGCCAATGCGCTGCAGCGCCCGAAGCGCTTCTTCGGCGCGGCGCGCAACATCGAGGAAGGCGGTTCGCTGACGATCCTTGCCACGGCACTGATCGACACGGGCTCGAAGATGGACGACGTGATCTACGAGGAGTTCAAGGGCACCGGCAACAGCGAGATCCACCTGGACCGTCGCATCGCCGAGAAGCGCACTTTCCCGTCGATCAACATCAATCGCTCGGGTACGCGCAAGGAAGAACTGATCACGGACACGGGCGAACTGCAGAAGATGTGGATCCTGCGCAAGCTGCTGCATCCCATGGACGAGCTCGCCGCGATCGAGTTCCTGCTCGACAAGATGAAGGACACCAAGACGAACAGCGTGTTCTTTGATGCGATGAAGCGCTGAGGCGACGTTCAGGCGGGGTCGCGATGTCGGATCCAGGGGGACGTGCCAAGAGCTGGCGCCGCACGCAGTGCTGGCTCGCGCCGGGACGGCGGCAAGACGCATCCATGCGG
>JANPDV010000103.1:0-4837 GCA_031431655.1 Gammaproteobacteria bacterium
GACCTCGCGAACCTTGTCAACGAGGCGGCGCTCTGCGCGGCGCGCGCCAACAAGCGCACGGTCACGATGGACGAGTTCGAGCGCGCCCAGGACAAGTTCATGATGGGCGCCGAGCGGCGTTCCATGGTGATGACTGAAGCGGAGAAGCGGATGACCGCTTACCACGAGGCTGGCCATGCCATCGTCGGCGTTTCGGTTCCAGAACATGATCCCGTATACAAGGTGACCATTATTCCCCGCGGCCGCGCTCTCGGCGTCACGCAGTTCCTCCCGGAGCAGGACCGCTACAGCCTGTCGAAGCGTCGCATCGAGAGTTCAATAGCCACGCTGTTCGGCGGCCGTATTGCCGAGGGACTGATTTTCGGCGACGACGCAGTAACCACGGGTGCGTCGAACGACATCGAGCGAGCGACCGACCTCGCGCGCAGCATGGTCACGAAGTGGGGTCTTTCCGACCGGCTCGGCCCTTTGACCTATTCGGAAGAGTCCGGCGAGGTGTTCCTGGGCCGCTCGGTCACCCAGACCAAGCAGGTCTCTGACGAGACTGCGCATGCGATCGACCAGGAAGTCCGCCGTGTCATCGAGAACAACTACCAGCGTGCGAAGACCATTCTCGAGACGAACATCGAGAAGCTGCATGCGATGGCCGATGCGTTGGTGAAGTACGAGACGATCGATGAAAGCCAGATCAAGGACATCATGGCAGGCAAGACGCCGCAGCCGCCCAGTGACTGGGACGACACGCTGCCGAAGGGCCAGAACAGGCCCCGTCCGTCGACTCCGTCCGATGGCCTCGGTTCGCCGGCGGGTGAGGGCAGTCCTGGCTGACCGGCTTCGGGGCGGACGGTCCATGGTTCGTTGAGATTGCCGGTGGGCCAGCCGCCGATGGGCACGGTTCGGCAGCTCCGCTGCGGCGACCGGCGGTTTGCGCTGGACCGCCCACTGATAATGGGCGTGGTCAATGTCACGCCCGATTCCTTCTCTGATGGCGGCTGCTTCGCCACACCTGCCGCGGCGATTGCGCACTGCATGCGCCTCATCGAGGCAGGCGCCGACATCATCGACGTTGGGGGCGAGTCCACTCGGCCAGGCGCCTCCGCGGTCAGCCTGCCGACAGAACAGGCGCGCGTGTTGCCCGTGGTGAAGGCACTGGTCCAGCTGGGGGCGTGCGTTTCAATCGATACACGCCAGGCCGGGACCATGCGTGCCGCGCTCGACGCGGGTGCGCACCTGGTCAATGACGTCTCGGCCCTGCGTACGCCCGGTGCGTTGGAGGCTGTGGCGGGGTCCGACGCGGCTGTTTGCCTGATGCACATGCAGGGCGAGCCCGGGACGATGCAGCAGGCTCCGTATTACGACGACGTCGTGGAGGAAGTACGCAGCTTTCTTCACGAGCGAGCGCAGGCTTGTCTCGCTGGCGGCATTGCCGCGGACCGGATTCTGGTGGATCCGGGGTTCGGTTTTGGCAAGACGCTCGAACACAATCTTGCATTGCTGCGGGCCATGCCCAGGATCGCGTCCCTCGGATGGCCGATACTGGTGGGGTTGTCGCGCAAGTCCATGGTTTCGGCACTGACGGGGCGCGACCCGGGCCAGCGCCTCGCGGGCAGCCTTGCGCTGGCGCAGCATGCACTCGGGCGCGGCGCCAGCGTGCTGCGCGTCCACGATGTAGCGGAGACCCGCGACCTCGTGCGTGTATGGCAGGCGGTAGAGAAAGCGGAGTAACGCTTGAGGGGCGTGCAGCTATGAGCAGGAAGTACTTCGGCACCGACGGCGTGCGCGGTCGCGTTGGCGAAGCGCCCATGACTGTCGACTTCGCGTTGCGGCTCGCAAGTGCAGCCGCGCGTGTCCTCGCGCCCAAGGGCGGCACCGTGCTGATTGGCAAGGACACGCGACTCTCCGGCTACATGTTCGAGTCGGCGCTCGAGGCTGGCTTCGTCGCCGCCGGTGTCAACGCGATGCTGATCGGCCCTTTGCCGACGCCAGGCATCGCCTACCTGACGCGGAAGTTCGGTTGCGATTTCGGAGTCGTGATCAGCGCATCGCATAACCGTTACGAGGACAACGGCATCAAGTTCTTCGACGGCAATGGTGGCAAGCTTTCGGACGAGGCCGAAGAGCGCATCGAAGCCGAGCTCGAGAATGCTCCCGTCACGCAGGCTTCGCGCGCGCTCGGTCGCGCCAGCCGCGTCGACGAGTCGCGCACCCGCTACCAGGAATTCTGCGCGTCCACGCTGCCGTCGGGCATGACGCTGGACGGCATGAAGATCGTCATCGATTGCGCCAATGGCGCTGGCTATAAGGTAGGCCCACGGATACTTGCCGATCTTGGCGCCGACATCGTGCCGATTGGTTGTTCGCCGAATGGCCGCAACATCAACGACGGCTGTGGCTCCACCGAGCCCGACCTGTTGCAGCTGACCGTCGCGGGCGTACACGCCCAGGTGGGCATCGCACTGGATGGCGATGGCGACCGGCTGGTGATGGTGGATCATCTGGGTCGCGTGGTCGACGGCGACCAGTTGCTGTTCGTGATCGCCACGGCGCGGCATGCCGAGGGTGCGTTGCGCGGGCCGGTCGTCGGCACCGTCATGAGCAACCTGGGGCTGGAAGTGGCGTTGCGCGAGCGTGGCATCGACTTTCGCCGCGCGCAGGTGGGCGACCGTTACGTTCTTGGCATGCTGAGGGAAACCGGTGGCCTGCTCGGCGGCGAGACGTCCGGTCACATCCTGACCCTCGACAAGACCACGACCGGCGATGCGTTGGTGTCAGCGTTGCAGGTGCTGGCCGTGATGCGTTCCACGGGCCGGTCGCTCGCGGAACTGACCGCCGGAATGCAGCGCTATCCCCAGGTTCTGGTAAACGTCAAGGTAGCGCGGCGTTTCGATCCGCAGACGGTGCCCGGAGTACGTGACGCCGTCGCTGCTGTCGAGCGTCGGCTCGGCACGACCGGGCGAGTAGTGCTGCGCGCTTCGGGTACCGAGCCCGTGATTCGCGTGATGATCGAGGCCGAGGATGCCGATCAGGCCCGGGATGCCGCCCGTGAGATCGCTGACGCGGTGGGAGCGGTCGAGGCTGCCTGAGTCCCCAGCGGCCCGTTTGCTTCACCGCCCTGCGGTCGCTATGATCGCGGCCCTTTTTCCAGCTTACTCGGGATAACCCATGCGACGGCCAATCGTTGCCGGCAACTGGAAGATGCACGGCAGTCGGGCCGAGAACACAGCGTTGATCGACGCCTTGCTGGCGAGCTGGCCGGCTCGAGTCGAGGTGCAGGCGCTGGTCTGCCCACCGTTTGTCTATCTCGGCGAGATTGCGCGACAGCTGCGGGAAGGCGGCATCGCCGTCGGGGCGCAGGATGTGTGCGCCGAGCCGCAGGGGGCGTTCACGGGCGAGATTTCTGCCGCCATGCTGCGCGACGTAGGGTGCAGCCACGTCATCGTCGGACACTCGGAGCGTCGGGCCCTGTATGGCGACACGGACAGCCTGGTGGCGCGCAAGTTCGCGGCTGCGCAGCGATTCCAGCTGGTGCCAATACTCTGCGTTGGCGAGCAGCTGGCGGAGCGCGATGCGGGAGCCACGCATGCGGTCGTAGCGCGCCAGCTCGATGCCGTGCTCGATGTCACCGGCGTCGCTGCATTGGCGATGGCTGTCATTGCATACGAACCCGTCTGGGCGATCGGGACGGGTCGCACCGCGACGCCCGAGCAGGCCCAGGACGTCCACACGTTCATTCGTCGGCGCGTCGCCGTCCGGGATGCTAAAATTGCCGACTCGGTTCGTATCCTGTACGGCGGCAGCGTCAAGGCGTCCAACGCACGTGAACTGTTCGCGATGCCGGATGTCGACGGGGGTCTGGTCGGTGGAGCCTCGCTCAAGGCCGACGAGTTTGTCGATATCTGTGCCGCGGCGGGCGGCTGAGGTTCTGGCATGTTGAGAACCGTCCTTACGGTCGTGCAGGTTTTCGTTTCACTCGGCATCGTGGCGCTGGTCCTATTGCAGCGGGGCCGCGGTGCGGATGCGGGTGCGGGCTTCGGCGCGGGCGCGTCAGGCACCGTATTTGGTGCCCGCGGCGCCAGCACGGGCCTTTCGCGCTCAACGGCGATCTTCGCCGCAGTTTTCATGGTGAACAGCCTGGCGTTGGCCTGGCTGGGTACGCGTCAGGCCGAGCTCTCGCCAGGGGGGCTGCTCGGGCAGCCGGCGAGCAGCAGCACTGCGCCTGCCAGCACTGTTCCAACTGCGCCAGCGGCCAATGGTGTTCCGGCTACTGTGCCGACGCCGCCGGGCGCGACGTTGCCGAACCCTGCGGTCGCTCCTGCAAGCGCTCCGGCTTCGTCGTTGACGACCTCGCCTGCGCCCACGGGCCCTTTGCCTGCGACGCCAGCTCCCTGATTCTTCCGTTCTTGCCTGCGCTTGCCGGGCAGCCCGGTTTTCGATCCGATCAGTGCCGACGTGGTGGAATTGGTAGACACACTAGCTTGAGGGGCTAGCGCCGTAAGGCGTGGGAGTTCGAGTCTCCCCGTCGGCACCAATCTGAATAGCGGCCTGCTACAATAGCGGCGCTTGAGGGCATAGCGCCACGCGTCGCTGATGTCCTTTATTTTTTTGGGCGCAACCATGCTGACGAACTACCTCCCGGCGCTGATTTTCCTCGTCGTCGCGACCGGCCTTGCGACGCTGCTGCTCGTCCTCGGGACCGCGCTCGGTCGCTGGTTCTCGACCGCGCCGGATGATCCCGAAAAGCGCTCCGCGTACGAGTGCGGCTTTGAAGCATTCGAAGACAGCCGCATGAAGTTCGATGTGCGCTATTACCTGGTCGCCATCCTGTTCATCGTTTTCG
>JANPDV010000104.1:0-18504 GCA_031431655.1 Gammaproteobacteria bacterium
CGGCGCCGACGAGAGTCGCGGCACCGGTACCCAGCCGATCCGCGTTCTGCTCGATGCCGATCTGGTGGATGTTGGTCAGTCGCTCGTAGAACGGCCCGTTGTCCCAGAAATCCGGCTCCGAGCAGCCGATGCAGCCGTGTCCTGAGCCGATCGGGAACGAGACGCCCTCGTTCCAGCGCACGGTGGAGCACGCGTTGTAGGTCGTCGGTCCGCGGCAGCCGACCTTGTAGAGGCAGTAGCCCTTGCGCGAGCCCTCGTCGTCGAAGGTCTCCGCGAACTGGCCCGCGTCGAAGTGTGGGCGCCGGTAGCACTTGTCGTGAATGCGCTGGCTGTAGAACATCTTCGGACGACCCTGCCGGTCGAGCTCGGGCAGTTCGCCGAAGGTCACGAGATAGCTGACGACCCCGGTCATGACTTCCGCGATTGGCGGGCAGCCCGGCACCTTGATGATCGGCTTGTCGGTGATCACCTTGTGGATCGGTGTCGCCCGGGTCGGATTCGGCTTGGCCGCCTGCACGCAGCCCCAGGAGGCGCAGGCGCCCCAGGCGATAACGGCCTTGGCGTCGGCGCAGACTTCCTTCAGCTGCTCGACGAACGGCCGCCCGCCGACGATGCAGAACATGCCGTCCTCATTGAGCGGCGGGTTGCCCTCCACGGCGACGATGTACTCGCCTTTATACTTCTTGCGGGTCTCTTCCAATATGGCCTCGGCCTGGTGGCCCGCTGCGGCCATGATCGTGTCATCGTAGTCGAGGGAGATCATCGACAGGATGACGTCCTTGACGAGCGGATGTGCCGAGCGAATGAAACTCTCGGAACAGCAGGTGCACTCAAGACCGTGCAGCCACAGCACCGGGACGCGCGGCTTGGTCTCCATCGCGTGGGCGATCCTGGGCGCAAACGCGGGCGCGAGCCCGAGCGATGCCGCCGTCAGCGAGCAGAAGTTCAGGAAGCTCCGGCGGGAGACACCCTGCCGGCGGATGAGGTCATAGAACGTTTCCACAGCAGCCACTGGCGCCCCCCTATGCAACGTAACGATCTCAGTGGCCATGCTTGGCCGGACCCAGCCATGGGTCGAGTCGTAGTTATACCTACGTGCGAAAACCACGCCCGCGCGTAACATCGCCCGGGATCGCCACTCACGGCAGGGGAGTTCGGGAAATGTGCCTCGCGATTCCAATGCGGATCGAAAGCCTCGACGGCACTGAAGCGCGCTGCACCGCCAAGGGCATTGAGCGCACCGTGAGCCTGTTCATGCTGATGCGTGAAGAGCTCGTTCCCGGCGACTACGTGCTCGACCATGTCGGCTACGCGATCCAGAAGATCACCCCCGAGGAAGCGCAGTCGACCTGGGAACTGCTCGATGTAGCGCTCGCGCAGGAAGACAGGGTCGCGCACGCATGAGTGGCACGGCGCTCGACTGGTTGCAGCGACTGCGCGAACTGCCGCTCGACCGACCGATCAAGATACTGAACGTCTGCGGTGGCCATGAGCGATCGATCAGCCTGGCCGGACTGCGCGCCGCGCTGCCGCCGAACGTCGAGCTGATCCCGGGACCAGGTTGCCCGGTCTGCATCTGTCCCGAAGAGGACATCTACGAGGCGATCCAGATGGCGCGCTTCGACTCGGTCACGCTCGTCGCCTATGGGGACATGCTGCGGGTGCCGGTCAACGCGCCGCGACGCGAGCCGCGCTCGCTGGAGCAGGCCCGCGCCGCGGGCTGCGACGTACGCCCGGTCGCAAGCCCGATGGAGGCGGTCGCAATCGCACGTTCGCAGCCGACCAAGCCGGTGGTCTTCCTGGCAGCCGGGTTCGAGACCACCAGCGCACCGACGGCCGCCATGCTGGCTGAGGGCGCGCCGGACAACCTGTTCGTGCTGCTGTCCGGCCGGCGCACCTGGCCCATCGTTGCGCAACTGCTCGACTCCGGCGAGGCCAATTTCCAGGCACTGGTCGCGCCTGGGCATGTCGCCACGGTGATGGGCCCCGAGGAGTGGCAGTTCGTCGTCGACCGCCACCACATGCCGGCGGCAGTGGCCGGCTTCAGCGCTGACTCACTGCTCGCCGCGACATACTCCGTCGTACGCCAGTTCATCGAAGGCCGCCCCTTCCTCGACAACTGCTACCCCATGGCCGTCAAGCCTGGCGGCAACGCACGGGCCCGCGGCATGCTCGAACAGGTGTACGAGATCGTCGACGCCAACTGGCGCGGCATCGGTTCGGTTGCCGCGTCGGGCTATGCGCTGCGGCGCGAGTTCGCGGCACACGATGCGCGTCTGCGCTTCCCGGCGCATGGCGAAGCAGCGCGCAAGCGGGCCGGCGAGATGCCGCCGGGCTGCGACTGCGCCAAGGTCGTGCTGGGTCGAATCTATCCGAACGAATGCCGGCTCTATGGGGCCGCCTGTACGCCGCGCCACCCGATCGGTCCCTGCATGGTCTCGGACGAAGGCGCATGCCGGATCTGGTGGGCGAGCGGCGTGCGGGACGGCTCGCGTGTCGCCCAGCGCGCCACAGGCTGAGCGCGCGTCAGCGGCGTCGCCCGTGGCGCGCCACCTGACGCTGGCCGGGCACGTCCAGGGCGTCGGCTTTCGTCCCTTCGTCTTCCGTCTCGCACATCGGCTCGGCCTGGCGGGCCGCGTCTGGAACTCGTCCGGCACGGTGGAGATCGAGGTACAGGGGCCGCAGTCCGCGATCACGGCGTTCGAGAGCGCGCTGATCGCGAGGGCGCCGCCGCTGGCCCGGCCGCGCCTCGTCGGCAACGAACCGCTGCCGCCGTGGCCGGCGCCTGCCGGCTTCTCGATCGAACCGAGTGCAGCCAGCGGCCCGGCACAGGTGTTCGTGCCACCCGATCAGTTCGCCTGTAACGACTGCCTGGCCGAACTCGCCGACCCCGCGGATCGGCGCCATCGCTATCCGTTCATCAACTGCACGCAGTGCGGGCCGCGCTACACGCTGATCGAACGGCTGCCGTACGACCGTCCGAACACCTCGATGGCGCGTTTCACACTCTGCGCCGACTGCCAGCGCGAGTACCAGAACCCCTTCGACCGACGCTACCACGCCGAACCGACGGCCTGCTCCGACTGCGGACCGCGCTTGCGGCTGCGCACCGCGAAGCCGGCGGTGCCGTTGGAGGCGCCATTGGGCGATGCAGCACTCGCGGATTCCGTGCGCCGACTGCGCGCGGGGGAGATCGTTGCGGTGAAAGGCATCGGCGGGTATCACCTGCTCTGCGATGCCTGCAATGAGGCTGCAGTCGCGCGTCTGCGCAAGCGCAAGCATCGCCCCGACAAGCCACTCGCCGTGATGTATCCCCGCCGCGGAGCTGACGACCTGGATCGTCTGCGCCAGGACGCTGACTTGCAGCCTCTCGAAGTGAGCGCGCTGCGCGATCCGGCAAGGGCAATCGTGCTGGTGCGCAAGCGGCCGATCACATCGGACCGGCCGAGCGCGAGCGTGCCGCTCGCCGTCGGCGTGTCGCCTGGGCTCAACGAAATAGGGGCGCTCCTGCCCTACAGTCCGCTGCATGAACTGCTGCTCGAGGATTTCGGCGGCCCGCTGGTCGCGACCTCGGGAAACATCAGCGGCGAGCCCGTCATCACCGACAGCGAGATGGCGGAGGACAAGCTGGCGTCGGTGGCCGACGCCTTCCTGCACCACGACCGGCCGATCGTAAGACCGGCTGACGATTCGGTGCTGCGGCGCAGCGCGGGCGCCATGCGGCCACTGCGCCTGGGACGCGGACTCGCGCCGCTCGAGCTCGAACTCGCGGTGCCGCTGTCAGGTCCGTTGCTCGCCACGGGTGCGCATCTCAAGAACTGCCTGGCGCTCGCCTGGGACCGGCGTGTGGTGATTTCGCCGCACATCGGATCTATGGACAGCGCGCGCAGCCTTGGCGTGTTCGAACAGGTCGCGACGGATCTGCAGGCACTCTACGGGGTGACCGCGAGCCGCGTGGTGTGCGACGCCCACCCGGGCCTCGCCACTTCCCGCTGGGCGCGGCGTTCGGGCCTGCCGGTCACGCGCGTCTGGCATCACCATGCACATGCTTCGGCGCTCGTCGCTGAGTACGGCCTGGTCGCCTCACCGGTCCTGGTGTTCTGCTGGGACGGCCTTGGCCTGGGCGAGGACGGTACGCTGTGGGGCGGCGAAGTCCTGCACGGACAGCCTGGCGCGTGGCGGCGCGTCGGGAGCCTGCGCGCGTTCCGCCTTCCCGGCGGCGATCGCGCTGCGCTGCAGCCGTGGCGGTCGGCGCTGTCGCTGTGCCTGCATACCGGTACTCCATGGGCTGACGCGCCGGTCGATACCCATCTGCTGCGCGAGGCCTGGGAGCGCGGCGTTCAAAGCCCATGGACCTCCTCCGCAGGGCGGCTGTTCGACGCCGCCGCTGCCCTGGTGCTTGGCATCCGCGACAGCAGCCATGAGGCACAGGCCCCCATGCAGCTCGAGGCGCTGGCAGAGGCGCGCGGCGAGCCGCAGCACGGCGGGGCTTCTGGCGGTGCGGGAGCTGACGGCGCTAGCGGCGCTACCGGCGAGGAGCCCATCCCGCTCGAGTGGCACCGCGATGATGCAGATTTGCCGCGTCTCGACTGGGCGCCGTTGCTGCCGATGCTGATGGATGAGCGGCGGCCCGCCGCCGAGCGCGCCGCGCGATTCCACGAGTCCCTGGCAGCCGCGGTCGCCGGGTTCGCACGCCAGTTCCAGCGCGACACGCCAGCTGGCATAGGCTTGACCGGCGGGGTCTTCCAAAACCGCCGCCTCGTCGAAAGCTGCGTCGAACGGCTGGCGCCGCTCGGTGCACCGCTGCTGATTCCGCGGCAGCTGCCGGCCAACGACGCGGCAATCTGTTTCGGCCAGGTCATCGAGTCATGCGCGCGCGACCAACGCTCGCGGCACGATGGCACGAACCCGTGCTGATCGCGCGCGCGCTCGGCGCCGGGATGCGCCTGGCGAGCAATCGCGCGATGCAGCTGCGATCCGCCGCCGACTTCAGGCTGCCCGCTGCCGATCCGCTCAAGCGCTACTTGCTCTACGTACACGTACCCTTCTGCCCCGTGTTGTGTCCGTTCTGTTCGTTTCACCGCGTCGAGCTGCGCGAGGCGAAGGCGCGCCACTATTTTCCGGCGCTCTGGCGGCAGATCCGCGGTTACGCCGAATCCGGGTTCAAGCTCTCGGGTGTCTACGTGGGCGGCGGCACGCCAACTGCAGTGCCGCAGGAGCTGGACGATCTGCTCGCGCGCATTCGCCGCACTTTCGGCGACCTGCCGATATCGGTCGAAACGAATCCGAACGACTTGACCCCGCAGATCGTGCAGCGGCTGAGAGGTGCTGGCGTGAAGCGCCTGTCCGTGGGAATCCAGAGCTTCGACGATGCCCTGCTGCGCGGCATGGGCCGCTACGAGCGGTACGGCTCCGGAGCAGCAATCCGCGAACGGTTGAGCTCCGTAGCTGGCCTTTTCCCCACGCTGAACGTCGACCTGATCTTCAACCTGCCTGGACAATCGCCCGAGTCGCTGCAGCGCGACCTCGACATCATCCGCGGCGACGGCCACGCCGACCAGGTTTCGTTCTACCCGCTGATGGCGACCGAAGCGACCGCGCGTGCGATGCGCGACGCGATGGGCGCCCCCACACTGGCGCGTGAATACGATTACTACCGGCAGATCCGCGCGGAACTCGGCAGCCAGTATGCTCCGGCAACCGCCTGGTGCTTCTCCAGGCAGCCCGGCATGATCGACGAGTACATCGTCACCGACGACGAGTATCTGGGCGCGGGCAGCGGCTCTTTCGGCTACCTTGGTGGAACCTTCTACGCCAATACCTTTTCCTTGAATCGCTATGGCGCGCTGGCCACGAGCGCTGCCGGCCCCATCACCATGTACCGGGACATGAGCCTGCGCGAACAGATGCATTACGACCTGCTGACCCGCCTGTTTGGCCTGCACCTCGATCGCAAGTCCATCGAGGCCAAGTACGACGGTCGCTTCGAGCGCACGCTCCGGCCGGAGCTGGCTGGCCTGCGTGCCCTCGGCGCCGTTCGCAGGACAGACAGTGGCTGGCAGCTCACGGACCGCGGGATGTACCTGTGGGTGGTACTGATGCGCGAGTTCCTCAGCGGCGTGAATCGATTCCGCGAGCAGCTGCGCCTGCATATCCGCCACGAACGCCCGGTCGCGGCCAGGCCAACCGTGCCTGAAGGGAGCGCCAGGTAATGGAAGATACCCACATCGCGCTCGCCCACGGCAACGGTGGGCGCTTCATGCGCGAGCTGATCACCGAAGTATTCCTGCGTCATCTCGCCAACCCCGCACTCGACGCCGATGCGGATGCGGTCGCGCTGGATCTGGCGGCGGAACTGGGTGCAGGCATCATGCTGAGCACCGATTCGTTCACGGTGCAGCCACTCGAGTTTCCCGGCGGCAGCATCGGCTCGCTGGCGGTGCACGGCACCGTCAACGACCTGTCGGTCGCCGGCGCGGTGCCGAAGTTCCTGAGCCTCAATGCGATCATCGAAGAGGGCCTCGAGATCGCCACTCTCGACCGCCTGATTGCGGATCTCGCCGCTGCCGCGCTCGAGTCGGGCGTCAGCGTCGTCGCTGGCGATACCAAGGTGGTGCGGCGCGGCGAGGCCGCCGGTCTCTACCTCGCGACCACGGGCGTCGGCCTGCGTGCCGCCGGCGTGAAGCTCGGACTGCGGCGGATCCGCGCGGGGGACCGGGTGCTGGTCAGCGGCCCGGTCGGCGATCATGGCACCGCGGTGCTGCTGGCGCGCGAGCAGTTCGGCCTGCGCGGCGACGTCCGCTCCGATTCGG
Organism: Gammaproteobacteria bacterium; assembly: GCA_031431655.1. Taxonomy (GTDB): domain Bacteria; phylum Pseudomonadota; class Gammaproteobacteria; order Steroidobacterales; family Steroidobacteraceae; genus UBA964. Next base: position 6,813 of record JANPDV010000104.1, read on the forward strand.
CGTGCGTGCTGCCGCTGACGCTGGCCGCGATCGCCGCGGCCGGCGACGGCCTGCACTTCATGCGCGATCCGACGCGCGGCGGACTCGCGACGGTGTGCCACGAGATCGCCAGTGCGGCGAGTGTTGGCGTGCGCCTCGTCGAGAATCACGTCCCGGTGCGCGATCCGGTGCGATCGGTCTGCGAGATGCTCGGCTACGACCCGCTGTTCCTGGCCTGCGAGGGCCGTGTCGTTGCCGTGGTCGCTCCAGCGCAGGCTGATGCAGCACTCGCCGCCTGGCGCGCGCTGCCTGCCGGTGAGGCGGCCTGCGACATAGGGGAGATCGCAGGGACCGGCACGGGCCGCGTGCTGCTGCGCACAGGGATCGGCGGCGAGCGCGTGCTGGAGGAACTCGAGGACGATCCACTGCCGCGAATCTGCTGAAGCGAGCCATGCACGCCGCGCGGATTCCAGGTCACAGTCGCTGGTACTCATGCCGCACTTCATCGGCGCCATGGATCCGCTCCAGCCGCCGCACGGTGAAGTGACCGCGGCTCATGTCCTGGAAGTGATCGATGAACAACAGGTTGATCAACGCACCTGCGGCCGCGCCAATCACCGGTATCGCCTGGCCCGCCGCCTTCTCGGTTACCTGGATCTGAAAACGGGAGGCCACGAGCGCTATCAGCCGCACCAGCGCGGGAGCGCCGTCCTCCGCCACTTTGTGCATGGCGAGGTATTTCGCCGCCTCCGAGACGCTCGCAGCGAGAGTCCCGCGAATCGCAAAGTACCCGGCCTCGCCAGCGTCATCGGCCCTCGCGACTCCGCCGAGCGCGAACACCTCGATGCAGGCCAGGCGAGCCGCTGCGCTGTCCAGCGCCTCGCCGTTGGCGCGCGCGATGTCCGCGATCGAACGGCACATGATCGTCGTGGAAACCGGCAGCTCCACCAGGAGAGCGGGAAGGCCGAAGGCGCCGCCAGCGGCACCGCTGAGCATTGCAGCGGCCTTATGCCAACGCGGATAGGCTTCGAGGGACTCCCGCCCCATCGTCAGGACAGCGCTCTTCAGCGCCACCGACAGAGCGTCCCTGGTCAGCTGACCGATCCTCTCGCTCCATTGAACAGGCAGTAGTTCGAAGCCCCGTTCGATGGGCTTTCCGAGCAGGTTGGCGATCCTGGGTGCGAGGCCGGGATTCTCGAGCGTGGTCTTGGCCTGCTTCAGCTCGGCGATTTCCCTTTCAGACAGTGGCATCGGTGGCTCCTGGGTACCGGGGCCGGGCCGGCTCGGTGGGGAATCATGCCCTCCCGCGTGGGTCGGGTGAGGCGCCGGCTGCATTCTCAGGCATCAGGGCCGGGACCGGGCGCGGCTCGGCGCCGCCGCAGCTCGTGGATAATCCCTATGCACCTCGGCAATCCCGCAGACTGATCGGGCACGCACGGCACGGCCGCGGCGTCCCGACAGCCAACAACAGGTCGATGATTCAGTGATCCCCTTCCGAGTCAAGATTGGCGGCGATCGCCCGGTCATTCTTGCAGGCGATGACGTGGCCGCGGTCACCGTGAGCCTCGTGATCGGCGCGGCGGATGCCATGCCCTGGCTGTCGGTGACCGGCCTCAGTCGGGGGGCGGCAGCGCGGCCGATCGAATGGGCCAGTGGGCGCGCGCTGGCGGGCACCCGACTGAGTGTCGGCGGAGTCGAATCCGAGGCGAGTCGGCCGACGCTGCGCCTCCGACCAAGTCCCGCGAATCCGGCGAGCGAGGAGCATGCGCGCGGCGACGCGCCGGCCGAGCACTCCGAGCTGAGCCTGGTCATTCGTCGGACCGGCGAACCGCAGCTGGTCGCCACCCTTGACGGGCACGAGCAGTTGCAGCTGCTGGCCCGCTGGCGAAGTGGTGAGTCGATCTTCAGCCTCGAGGTGATGAGCCTCTCCACCAGTGAATCCGGCCGTGCCGAGCGCAAAGAGTGGCTCTCCGTCGCGGTCCCGATCCGCGAGACCGTGCTCATCGAGCTGGTGTCAGCGTGACGAGGTCACTGCCATCGGTTCAACCGGTCAGAGAATGCAGCGTTGCCAGCAGCCGGTCCGGATCTACCGGTTTCGACATGTACTGGACGTCGGCCAGATCCTCGTAGCCTGCGCGACGGGGGGAGGTATCACCGGACATCAGGATCGCTGGCAGCGGACGCTGCAGCCGCCGCCGGACGAGCCCCACGAGTTCGGGTCCGGCCTGCTGATCACCGAGATGGACGTCGGATACGATGGCGTCGGGCTTGAACTCCGGATCGGCGAGCAGGCGCTCGACGTCGCCGAGACTGCGTGCCGCGTGAACGCTGAACCCATCAACGCGCAGCAGCAGTCCGGTGGCGCTGAGGACGGCCTCGTCATCATCGATCAGCAGCACGGCATGACGGCCAGCGGCGCGCCGCACCGGGGCCGCCGTTGTTGGCGCCGCGGGCGCCAGCACAGCTTCGTCCGGCTCGACTTCCGGTGCGGTCAGCGTGAACACCGTGCCGCGAGCCACCTCGGACTGCACCTCGATCGGATGGCCCAGGAGATGCGCAGCCTGCCTGACGATCGACAGGCCAAGGCCCCAACCCTTGCGCTCGGTCCTGTCGCCTGGTGTTCGATCGCCCTTTACCTGGTAGAACTCGTCGAAAATCCGCGCGAGCTCCTGTGCCGGGATGCCGACTCCGGTGTCGCGTACTTCGATCCTCACACTCCCCTGTGATTCGCAGGCGCTGAGAGAAACACGGCCACCCGCCGGCGTGTACCGCAGCGCGTTCGTCAACAGGTTCTGCAGGATCTGCCGCAGCAGCAGCCGATCGGACCGGACCCGGCACGTGCTCTGCGCCACGCTGAGCGTGATCTGCCGTTGCCGCGCGTCTTCGTTCAGCTCCTCTCGCAGCTGGTCGAACAGCGGGCCAAGTGCCACGGCTTCGATCCGCGGCTGCAGGGCGCCGGACTCCAGCCTGGTGAGATCGAGCAGCGTATCGAGCAGGCCCGCTGCACTACCGAGCGCGTGCTGCTGCCGCTCGATGATTTCGAGCAGCTGCGGATCCCTGAGCAGGCGCGATAGCGAGCCCGCGAGCAGTCCCGCCGTCTGCAGCGGCTGGCGCAGGTCGTGGCTTGCCACGGCCAGAAACCGCGACTTCGCCTGTGAAGCTGCTTCGGCAGCCTCCTTCGCCCGGCGCAACTCCAGCAGGGTCTCGACGCGCTCGGTATCGTCGCGCGCGAATCCGAGCAGGCCGATGATCTGCCCTGCCGCGTCGTGCAGCGGCTCGAAGGTGGCTTCGTAGTGCCGGACTCGCCCGTTGACGGACAACTCCATGTCCATGGACTGCTTGCAGCCAGTGGCAAGCACGCTGCGCTTTACCGCCATCACGCGCCGCGCCGCCTCGCCGTCGGTACCTGCGAGCTCGGCCAGATCCAGGTCCGTCCTGCCGATGAATTGACTTGCGTTGAACGGCGGGGGCGGCCGGCTGACCCACTCGTAGCGCAGATCGCGGTCCTGTATGAAGACATGGTCAGGCGAGTTGGCGACGATGAACGCCAGCCGGGAGCGATTCCGTTCGAGCTCGCGTTCGGCTTGTTTGCGGGCGGTGATGTCCCTTCCTTCGGGCAGCAGGGCCGTCACGCGTCCGTCGGCATCGCGCACCGGCGTCAGCGAGAACTCGACGTCCACCATCTCGCCGCCATGGGTCGGGTGCTGAGCTTCGAAGCGCGCAGGGTCTCCGCGGGCCGCCTGCGCGATGGCCTGGCGGAGTTGCTGCTGCAGCGCGGGCGCGTGATTCCACCACGGCGTCTCCCAGAACGGCCGGCCCAGGACCGTCTCGAGTCGCAGGTCGAGGAGCGCCAGCGCGGCATGATTGGCATCGAGCAGGTTGCCGTCGGTATCGAGCAGGCCGATGTACTCGGATGCACTGTCGTAGATCGTCTTGAGGCGCGCCTCGCTCTGGCGCAGCGTCGCCTCGAGCTGCAGGGCCTCGCTGATGTCGCGCAATACCACCGTGTAGACCAGTTCGCCGGCCAGGTCGATCCGCGAAATCGAGGCCTCGGCCGCGAACTCGCTGCCATTGCGGCGCCGGCCAAAAATACGGCCGCGCTCACCCATCCTGCGCACCGCGTTTGGTTGGGCTCCAAAGGCGGCCACGTGCGCCGCGTGCTTTGCGGCCGCGGCCACGGGCAGCAGGGAAGTCAACGGCTGTCCCAGCATCTCGGCCGATTCATAGCCGAAGATCTGCTCGGCACCGCGATTGAAGCGCGTTATCCGCTGGCCGGAGTCGATGCAGATGATCGCGTCGGTCGCCTGCTGCGCGAGCTGCACGAACAACTCGTTATCGCGCCGTTGCGGCTCGGCGCCGATCCGCTGGTGCGCCGCAGCAAGGCATTGTGCAATGGCACCCAGCAAGGCCTGCTCGCCGGCAGCGAACCCGCCCCCGGTGCTGCGACCGAAGCTGAGCGTCCCGGCTACGTGGCCGTCAACCCGCAGTGGCAGGCTGAGTTGTACCGGCGCATCGCGGTTACCAGCGCCGGCGCGGAGCTGAGGCTGGCCCTGGCTATCCAACAGATGCAGCAGGGCGACCTCAACCCCGAATGCTGGCCCCAGGGCAGCCTGCAAATCCGCGACGGCCTGCGCCGTATCCGTCGCGCCGGCCAGCATGGCAGCCGCCGACGCGAGCAATTCAAGCCTGGCGGGACCAGAACGATCGGACGGCGAGTTGTGCGGCATCGTGACGCTCACGGCCAAGCCTAGCCTGTTTCCGGATTGCTGTTGGATCCACCTTCGGGTTGTGGGCCGGTGCTCGGGCGCCGCCGGCATGGTGGTATGTGCTGATCCCGGCGGCTGGCGCGGTAACGCATATTTCCTCTGCGTTAAGGATCCGTTACACGCAGCCGGTTCGCAGGCCGGAATCCACCCGCAGACCACCATGCACACGCCCCTCCAGATCACGTTCCGCCACATGGACCCGTCCCCTGCCCTGGAAATGCGGATCCGCCGTGAGGTCGCCGGGCTCGAGGACTTCAGTGCCCGGATCGGACGCTGTCATGTCATCGTGGACGCTCCGCATCAGCACCAGCGCCAGGGCCAGCTCTACCAGGTGAACGTTCACCTGACTGTCCCCTCTGCCGAGATCATCATCGATCACACGCAGGCCCACTCGCCCGCCCATGAGGACGTCTACATCGCGCTGCGCGATGCGTTCCGCGCTGCGCGCCGCAGGCTCGAGGACTATGAACGCGTGCGGCGTCACGATGTGAAGGCGCACGTTGCGCCTGGTGAAGGCACGATCTGCGAACTCGATCCGACGGGGGGGTTCGGCCGCATCCAGACGAACGATGGACGCCTCATCTACTTCCATCGCAACAGCGTCGTCGGCATGGACTTCAAGGCGCTAGTAACGGGAATGCACGTGCGCTTTGCCGAGGAGCAGGGCGACGAGGGACCGCAGGCAAGGTCGCTGCACGTGCTGGGCACGCCGCGCCGGTCCCACGACTGATCGCCGGCCGCCGATGAATCCCCACACCAGCGCCCTGCGCGCGCAGTTGCCGCCTGATCTCGCGCCGCTGGAGGAACTGGCGCTGGATCTGCGCTGGACTTGGAGTCACGCCGGCGACGCCCTGTGGCGTGCGATCGACAACGAGACCTGGGAACGCACCGAGAATCCCTACGTCATCCTGCAAAACCTGGGGGAAGAACGACTGCGCGAGCTGGACGGGAACGCGGCCTTCAAGCGCCAGTTGCAGACGCTGGTTGCGAGCCGCCAGGAGTACCAGAGCCGCCCGGGTCCGTGGGCAACGCCTGCCGGGGCGATTTCCGGCGGGCAGATCGCCTACTTCAGCCTGGAGTTCGGACTTGCGGAAGCCCTGCCGCTCTACGCCGGCGGACTGGGGGTGCTCGCGGGGGACTTCCTGAAGGGCGCGAGCGACCTCGGCCTGCCGCTGATCGGTATCGGGCTGCTGTACCAGGAGGGCTACTTTCGCCAGGTGCTCGACGACAGCGGCCTGCAGCACGCGGTCTATCCGTTCAATGACCCGGACGGCCTGCCGATCTCGCGGGTCTTCGACCGGCGCGGTGCGTGGCTCAGCGTGGCGGTCGAGTTCCCGGGACGCACGGTGCGCTTTCGGGTCTGGCAGGCGCGCGTCGGGCGTGTCGTTCTCTACCTGCTCGACAGCAACGATCCCTGGAACAGCGCGAGCGATCGCGGCATCGTCGGCAAGCTCTATGGCGGCGGCGCCGAAATGCGGCTGATGCAGGAGATCGCGCTCGGCATTGCGGGCTGGCGGCTCATCGAGGCACTCGATCTGGATGTCAGGATCTGTCACCTGAATGAGGGCCATGCGGCATTCGCAGCGCTCGAGCGCGCGCGCTGTTTCGCCGAGCGCAATCGGATCGGCTTCTGGGATGCGGTGTGGGCCACTCGCGCCGGCAACGTTTTCACCACGCACACCGCCGTCGCAGCCGCGTTCGATCATTTCTCCCCGGAGATGCTCGCGAAGTACGGCCGCGAATATGCCGCGGGTCTGGGCGTGCCAGTCGCGCAGATCGCCGCGCTGGGTCAGCCGCCCGGAGCCGCCGGGGGCTCGTTCAACATGGCCTACCTTGCGGCCAGGCTGTGCGCGAGCATCAATGGCGTGAGCCGCCTGCACGGTGAGGCGAGCCGGAGCGTCTTCGCAGAGCTCTATCCGCGCTGGCCGTTGGCGCAGGTGCCGGTGACGCACGTGACCAACGGCGTGCATGTCCCCTCATGGGATTCGGCCTGGTCCGACACCGTGTGGACGCGGGCATGCGGCAAGGAGCGCTGGCTCGGCCTGCCGGACGCACTGGGCGCCGGCGTCGCAACGATGACCGACGAGGCGCTTTGGTCGCTCCGGGGTGCGCAGCGCAAGGCCCTCGTCTCGTACGCGCGCCGCCGCCTCTCACGCCAGCTGGCGCAACGGGCCAACGGCGTTGACGCGCCTGTGGTCGTCACTGGACTGCTGGATCCAAACATCCTGACACTCGGCTTTGCGCGACGCTTCACCGAGTACAAGCGCCCCAACCTCCTGCTGCACGATCCGGCACGCCTCATGCGGTTACTGACTGACGCACAGCGCCCGGTGCAGCTGATCGTCGCGGGCAAGGCGCATCCGGCGGACGAGGTCGGCAAGCGCCTGCTGCAGGAGTGGGTGCGGCTGGCTGCGACCCCGTCGCTGCGTGGTCGCGTCGTCTTCCTGGAGGACTACGACCTCGCCCTGGCGCAGGAGATGGTCCAGGGTGTTGATGTCTGGATCAACACGCCGCGGCGCCCGTGGGAGGCCTGCGGCACCAGCGGAATGAAGGTCCTGGTCAACGGCGGCCTCAACATCTCGGTGCTCGACGGCTGGTGGGCAGAGGCCTTCGATCCGGCCGTGGGCTGGGCCGTGCCGGAGCCACAGGCCAGTGCGGATGAGATCGATGCCGCGCAGGCGAGACAGCTGTTCGCCGTGCTCGAGGACGAGGTGGTGCCGCTGTTCTACGAGCGCAATGGGCAAGGCGTGGCGCACGGATGGATCGCGCGCATGCGCTCGAGCATGTCGCTGCTCGCACCACGCTTCAGTACCAACCGGATGCTGCGCGACTACCTGTTCAACCTGTACATCCCGGCCGCAACGCAGCATCAGCTGCGCACCTCATCGGGTGGGCGGGCCGGAACGCAACTGCGCCAGTGGGCGCGCGTGCTGCGGAAGAACTGGGCCCAGCTGCATCTCGGAGCCGTCACCGTGACGCAGCACGACGCCATGGTTCGATTCAGCCTGGCCGTGTACCTGGGCGCGATCCTGCCCGACATGGTCGATGTCCAGCTGTATGCCGATGCAGCTCCACCGCGTAACGCCGTATTCTGCGAATCGATGCGTCAGGCCGAACCGATTCCCGGGTCGGCCAATGGCTACGTCTACACGCTCGACGTGCCGGTACCCTGTGTGGCAGAGGAGTTCACGCCACGGGTCGTGCCGCGGCACGAACTCGCGCGGATTCCCATCGAACTCGGGCTGATCGCCTGGGGCACGCGCTGAGCGCGGTCAACATTCAGGACACCACTGGTGAAATACAAGGACTACTACTCCACCCTGGGCGTTGAGCGCGGAGCGAGCGAGGCCGAGATCAAGAAGGCTTACCGGGCGCTCGCGCAGAAGAACCATCCGGACGTCTCGAAGGCACCAGACGCCGAGAGCCGCTTCAAGGAAATCGCCGAGGCCTACCAGACACTCAAGGACCCGGAGCGTCGCGCCGCCTATGATCAACTGGGTGCTCATCCGCCGGGGCAGGAGTTCAACCCGCCACCCGACTGGGGCGAATCCTTCAGGGGCGGACGGCAGGCCTTCGACGACCTGGACCTCAGCGACCTGTTCGCCGGTGCCGGCGGGCGCCGCTGGCGCACCGCGGCCGGCGGGGCGAACGTTCCTCTGCCTGGCCAGGACTATGAATTGAGCGCCAGCGTTTCGCTGGAAGATGCCTATGCCGGCACGCTGATCGACCTGGATCTCAGCCTGCCGGAATTCGATGCGGAAGGCCGCATGCGCCGCGTCGCGCGTGTGCTCAAGGCGCGAGTGCCGAAAGGCGCGACGCACGGCCAGCGTCTTCGTTTGCCCGGCCAGGGCGGTCGTGGCTTCCATGGCGGACGCAACGGGGACCTCTACCTGACGATCACGCTGCTGCCACATCGCCTGTTCCGGGTCAGCGGCCACGATCTGTACCTCGATCTCCCGCTGACACCATGGGAAGCCGCTCTCGGCACCAGCGTCCAGGTGCCGACTCTCGGCGGAGCGGTGCAGTTGAAAGTGCCGGCTGGACTGCCTGCCGAACAATCGCTGCGGCTCGCTGGACGAGGACTGCCAAAGCCCGGCGGGGGCAGCGGCGACCTGTTCGCGATCCCGAAGATCGTTGTGCCACCAAAGCTGACGGATCGCGAGCAAGAGCTGTTCAAGTCACTCGCGGATGCCTCTACCTTCGACCCCCGGGCACGCTTGCATTCGGAGCCAACCCATGCGAATTGAATTCGCCGAACTGTCCTGGATCGACGAGGGCGAGTCTTGCTCGCTCAGCGAGCTCGCCGAAAGATCCGGCCTGGCGGAATCGGCCATCTGCGAACTGATCGAAATCGGCGCCATCGTGCAGATCGAGCCAGCTGCCGAATCCCCCGTGTTCGGCGCGCGCGCCCTGCACGCGGCCCGGACGGCGTCCCGCCTGCAGCGGGATTTCGAACTCGATGTTCGCGGCGTTGCCCTGGCGCTGGCGCTGCTCGAACGGGTCACGCAGGCAGAAGCCGAGCTGGCTGAGCTGCGGGCACGAATGCCCCGTTGAAGGGTCCGACGGCCTCCCGCTCCAGGGTCCGCCCGGGAATCCGCGTCGGGCAGGACTCGTTCAGGCGGCGTAGAGCGGTGTCACGTCGACGTAGATCAGGTACTCGGCAATCAATGGCCCGCGCATCGTGAAGACATTGGCAAAGGGCAGTGTCAGCTCACGGCCATCCAGGCGCTGGTAGGTGACATTGCCGCGCATCGCGCAGCTGTCTGCGTCCTGCCAGTAGCCCAGCAGTTCGTGCCGGCAGCCGCGGATGCTGCCGAAAAAGCCGGCAACGACGGACTCGATCGCGGCGCGGCCGCGCACCGGCTCCGCATTGGCGAAGCGGAACACGCCGTCTGGAGCGATGAATCCGGCGAAGCGGGAGGCGTCCTTCGCGTCCACCGCAGCCAGCACGTCGTGAACCCATGCGGGCGCCTGCACCCGCGACTGCATCCGGCCCGGCACGCCCCTCAGCCCGTCGACGCGGCCGCCGGAGCAGCCGCCGGGACAGCCGCATCTTCCGCGGCGCCCGCGCCCTCCTCGTAGCCCGCGGGCAGCTGGTGCGCGACGCCCTTGTGGCAATCGATGCAGGTACTGCCGTCCTGCATTGCTTTCTGGTGGCGACGGGCAGCCTGCCGTTCCTGGTCCTCGAACTTCATGGTGTTGAAGTCGTGGCAGCTGCGGCACTCGCGCGAGTCCGTGCGCTTCATCACTGCCCAGACATGCTCCGCCATCTCCAGTCTCTTCGCCTCGAACTTCTCGCGCGTATTGATGACGCCGCGCAAGTGCCCCCAGCCCTCGCGCGAGGCCTCGATCTTGCGCATCATCAGCGCCCCGAACGGTTTCGGAACGTGACAGTCCGGGCAGGTGGCCTTGACGCCGGCAGCATTGCTGCCGTGCACCGATGCGGCAACTTCCGGCGCGACGAAATCGCGCATGTAATGACAGGCGTTTGCGCAGAACTCGGGGGAACTCGTTGCGTGCATCGCGGCGCTGGTGCCGTTCGCCAGCGCCACGCCCAGCAGCAGCATCAACAGTCCGCCCACCGGGATCCCGAGCAGCCAGCGGCTGCGCGGACGACTCCACAGGCTGCGGCGTTCCGGCGCCGGGTCCTCGCCGCTCATTGCACGCTCGCGTAGAAGTTCACGAGCGCGTCCACATCGGCCGGCTTCAGCCCGGCCAGCTTTTCCTTCATCTTCTTCGGCTGCGGTCGGGTGCCGGCGATGAACTCGTCCATGGCTTTCTTGAGATAGCCGGTCTGCTGCCCGGCGAGAATGCTGGCGTCGGCACTGGCATCACGCCCGTTACCCGTGTGGCACTTCTCGCAGTCCTTTGCATGGCGGAGCTTGCCGGCCGCCGCCTTGGCCGCATCGAAAGGCTGCTTCGCGGCGACGAATGGCTTGGCGGAGAAGAACGCTGCCAGGGACTCCATCTCCTTGTCCGACAACTTGGACGCAACGGTGCACATGTCGGTCTCCGGGCGCTTGGTGTCGCCCTGGCGGTACTTCGACTTGGAGCAGGGACGCTCCTTGTTCTTGTACGACAGCAGGTAGTCGCCATGCACACCGGACGAGATGCCGGCGATCGTCGGCATGTCAGTCCACTGGCTGACGCCGCCATTGCCGTGACAGCTCTCGCAATCCTTGACCAGCGCTGCGGTGTCGGCGAGTGCGATGCCACTGAAGATGACTCCAGCAGTCGCAATCAGTGTCAGTGTCCGGTTCATCACGTGGCAGCTCCTGGGTGCAATACGACAAGTGAACTTTATTCGCAATGGGTACTGGCGCTTGATCCGTAGTTGCCGCAGTCAGTACTTACCGCGATGCCGCCGGGGCGCCGGAGGGTGGGATATTGCACATGCGTCAACATAAAGGGGACGACCGTGCAGCGCTCAATCCGCCGAATCGCCTGTATTGCCATCGTCGGATGCGTGCTGGTCGCATGCTCGGGTACCAAGGGAGACTCGGGTGACCCCGGCCCTGCGGGCCCAACGGGCACCAGTGGGCCACCGGGCGGCGTGGTCAACCCGGGCGTGCCCCTGGTCTCGACCGCCAAGGCGATCAAGGTGGCCATCACGGGCGTCACGATCGCCGCGGACAGCAAGGCGACCGTGCGCTTCAGCCTGCGCAACGAAATCGACCTGCCGCTGCGGGGGCTGCCGGCCGGCAACGTCCGCCTGCTGGCGGCACAGCTGCGCCCCGGCACCGGCGGACGCGGCAGTGAGTGGCGCGCCTACACGACGCGGCGCGATGCGAGCGCAGTTCAGGCGACAGCGGAGGCTGCCACAACGACCGGCGCCGTGTTCCGCGACAACGGCGACGGCACCTACGACTACACGTTCTCGAAGGCGCTGAACGCCTACGGGCCCGACGGCACAGCGTACGACGCGTCGCTGACACACCGGATCGGCC
>JANPDV010000105.1:0-26861 GCA_031431655.1 Gammaproteobacteria bacterium
CCAGTCGTGGATTACCCCTTGCCGGCGCGTGCGCCGCTGGGTGGCCGCGCGCGATACTGGCGTGATGTTCCGTATCGTTATATTCGAGCCCGAGATTCCGCCGAATACCGGCAATATCATCCGGCTGTGCGCCAACTCCGGTGCCGAGTTGCACCTGGTGCGACCGCTGGGATTCGACCTCGATCGACGCTCGCTGCGGCGGGCCGGACTGGACTACGCGTGGATGGCGCGGGTGCACGTGCACGCGAACCTCGATGCCTGCCTGCTGGCGCTCGCTGCCACGCCAGCCGCGCTGTACGCCATCGAGACCGGCGGCACGCGTCGCTACGACGAGATCGCCTGGCATCCGGGCGACGTCATGCTGTTCGGTTCCGAACGGCGCGGGCTTCCGGAGCCTGTACTGCAGCGCCTCGGGCCCGATGCAGTGGCGCGGGTACCGATGCGCGCCGGCAACCGCAGCCTGAATCTCTCCAACACCGTGGCGCTCGTGCTGTACGAGGCGTGGCGGCAGAATGCCTTTCATGTCCCTGAGGAGCCCGCATCATGAACACCGCGAGAATCCGCGTCGTACTGATTGCCGCCGCGCTGGCCTTGGTGCAGGCCGCTGCGCAGGCCGAGTCCGCGAGCATCGCCGCAGCGCTGGCGCACCAGGATCGTCCCGCGGCGGATCGGGCCGAGGATGCCACGCGCCAGCCGCAGCAGGTGCTGGCGTTCCTTGACGTGCGGCCCGGGCAGCGGGTCATGGACGCGTTCTCTGCTGGCGGCTACTACACCGAGCTGCTGTCGCGGATCGTCGGACCGAAAGGCGAGGTACTGGCGTACAACAACAGGCCCTACTTCCAGTTCGGCGAGAAGGCGATCGCGCAACGCTACGCCGGGAATCGCCTGCAGAATGTCCGCCAGATCACGGCCAGCATCGAGGCGCTGAAGCTGCGACCGTCGAGCCTCGACTCAGTCATCTTCGTAATGGCCTACCACGATCTCTACTGGCGGCCGGCCGACGGCTCGTGGGCGGGCACGGACCCGATTGCGCTGCTGCGCAAGCTGCACGCGGCGCTGAAGCGCGGTGGCGTGGTGCTGGTGCAGGATCATGCGGCCGCGCCCGGCGGCGATCCCACCGAGGTCGTCAACAGGCTGCACCGCATCGATCCGGCGCGCGTGCGAGCCGATTTCGAGGCGGCGGGGTTCGTGTTCGATTCCGCGAGCACGACGCTCGCGCATCCGGAGGACGACCGCACCAGGCTGGTATTCGATCCAACCATCCGGGGCCGGACGGATCAGTTCCTGCTGCGGTTCCGCAGGTCCTGATCGAACTCGGCCCTGATCGGCCGCGTCATCAGGCCGCGCACCACTTCGCGCGCCGGCAGATTTTCATAGAGCGTCTGATACAACGCCGTGCAGATCGGCATCTCGACGCCAAGTCGCGCCGCCACGGCATGCACCGCGCGCGCGGCCGTGTAGCCCTCCACCGCCTGTCCGATCTCGGCGCGGGCGCTGTCGGCGTCGTGGCCCGCTGCCAGCAACAGGCCGAAGCGCCGATTGCGCGACTGGTTGTCGGTGCAGGTGAGCACGAGGTCGCCGAGGCCGGCCAGTCCCATGAAGGTCTCGCGCTGTGCGCCGAGGGCCACGCCCAGCCGGGTCATCTCGACGAGGCCGCGCGTAATCAGCGCGATGCGCGTATTCGCGCCGAAGCCGAGTCCATCGGACAGTCCCGCGCCGACCGCCAGGACGTTCTTGACCGCACCGCCGGTCTCGACGCCGATGATGTCGGTGGAGGTGTAGGCGCGGAAGTTCTCGCCCGACAGGTTGTGGGCGAGACGCGTGGCGAAGTCTTCGTCGGCTGACGCGATCGTCATCGCGGTCGGCAGGCCAGCGCCGACTTCGCGTGCGAATGTCGGGCCGGACAGCACGGCCATCGGGCGGCCGTCGCCCAGCTCGGTTCGCGCGACCTGGTGCGGGAGCAGCCCCGAGCCCTGTTCGAAACCCTTGGTAGCCCAGGCCACGCTCTGCGCCGGGCGCAGCAACGGCGCCAGATCGTGCAGCAGCGTGCGAAAAGCATGGCTCGGCACGGCGACGAGCACGTCGTCCACGCCGTTCAGCGCGTCGGCGAGGTTTGCGCTGACGCTGAGACCGGGCGGAAACGCGGCGTCAGGCAGGTAGCGGGCGTTGCAGCGCTGCTCGGTCATTCGCGCCATCTGCGCTGAGTCCCGACCCCACAACCGGGTCGGGTGGCCGGTGCGCGCGAACTGGATCGCGAGCGCCGTACCCCATGAGCCGGCCCCGAGCACCGCGATCGGCGCGCTCATGCGGCGACCGGCAAGGAGTGTCTGGAGTTCACGCCAGCGCGCGCGGTCAATTGACCTTCTGCGATACCTGCGGCTGTGACTTGGCCTGCGCTTCGGTCAGCGAGCGCGCGTAAAGGGCGTCGAAATTGACCGGCGGCAGCAGCATGTGCGGGAACCCGCCAAGTCCGACGAGCTGCGAAACAACGGCGCGCGCATAGGGGAACAGCACGTTCGGCGCGATGCTGGCCACGGCGCGACGATAGTCGTCCTCGCTGAGGTTGCGAACGCGGAATACGCCGCCCTGTTTCACCTCCACCAGGAACGCGATGGCCTGGGCCGGACCGTTCTTGACGGTGACGTTGACCGTCAGCACCACTTCCCGCAGGTCCGCGGCGACCGTGTCGACTGCCGTGTTGAGGTCCAGCGAAATCTGCGGGTTCCAGGCGTCATCGACGCGCGGACCCTTCGGCGCCTCGTACGAGGAGTCCTTCAGATACACCGACTGCAGCGAGAACTCGGGCGCCGTGTCTTCGGTGCCGTCGGTCGCGCTCTCTGGTTGGTCCGTCATGAATCCTCCGCTGTGGATCGGTTCACTGCGCCAGCAACGGGCCGAGCCCGCCGCGTGCGTCGAGTTCGTGCAGATCGTCGCTGCCACCGACGTGGGTGCTGCCGACGAAGATCTGCGGCACGGTCCGCCGGCCGCTGCGCTGGATCATCTCGGCGCGTCGCTCGGGCGCGGCGTCGATGTCGATCTCTTCGAAAGCCACGCCCCTGGTCTGCAGCAGGTGTCGGGCGCGCTCGCAATACGGGCACCATGACGTGGCGTACATCACCACCGGCGCGCTCACTTGCCGCTGCCGATGCGTGCGGTTTCGGCGCCCTTCGCCACCGGCAGGTTCTCGGTGCGCCAGGCAGCGAGGCCGCCACGCAGGTTCAACGCCTTGGTGAAGCCCTGTGCCGCCAGCGTTCGCGCCGCCGCCCCTGCCAGCGAACCCGTCTCGCAGTAAACGATCAGCGGCTTGTCCTTGTGCTTTTTCAGGGTTTCGCCAGCCTTGAGGATCTCGTGGGAATCCATGCGGCGCGCCCCGCCGATGTGGCCGGCGGCGAATTGCTCGGCCGCGCGGAGGTCGAGCACCAGCGCTCCGCCATTCATCAGCCGGATCGCGTCCTGGGCTGAAATCGCCGCGAAATCGCTGCGCCGGGCCAGCACCTCGAACGCGATGACGGCGAGCATCGCCGCCACCGCGAGGGTGACCAGCCAGGGGTGGGTGGTGGCGTATTCCAGCAGACGTTCCATGGTGCGCGAGCCGTGCTCCGGAGCCGGATGCGGTCCGGCGTCAAAGGGCGCGGATTATATCGGTTCGCGCGGGCCCGGGAGCGCTTCAGCTACACTTGCGCACTTCCTTGATTCCGCAACGTTTTTTCTGGCGCATGCCGAACCCCCTTTCGTCCTGGTCAGCGGCCGCGTCGGCCGGCCGTCGAGCACCCGTGCTGCTGCTGGTGCTGCTGGCCGGCTGCGGCGCTGCCGCATGGGCGCAGCGGGCCGCCGCCCCGTCCGCCGCCGGCGAGCGGCAGCGCGCGGAATCGGAGCTCAGCCAGATTCGCCAGGAGATCGAGCGCGTCCGCAGCCAGCTCAGTCGCGACGCGGCTGAGCGCGACCGGCTGGCGCTGGAGTTGCGCGGCGCGGAACGTTCGGTGGTGGAGGCGCGCGGTGGTGTGGAGCAGCTGCGCCGCGAGCGGATCGAGCGCGGCCGCCGGCGCGCCGAACTCGCTGAGCAGAAGCGGCAACGCCTGGAACGGCTGCAGGACGAACGTGCCCAGCTCGCCTCGCAGCTGCGGGCGGCCTACATGATCGGCCGTGACGAGCCGCTGAAGCTGCTGCTGAACCAGCGCGATCCGCAGCGCGCCGGGCGCATGTTCGGCTACTACTCCTACTTCGGGCGCGCCCGCGCGGACCAGATCGGGATGATCACCGAGCATGTGGCGGAACTCGAGACGCTGGATCGCGAGCTGGCTGCGGAGGAAGCAGAGCTGGCTGCACTGGAGCGGCGCCAGCGCAACGAGCTGTCGCGGCTGGAGCAGGCGCGAGAGCAGCGCCGCGACGTGCTGGCTTCGCTGCGCGAGGAATCGCGTTCGCGCGAAGCGAGCCTGAAGCGGCTGCGTGCACAGCAGGGCGCGCTGGAGAACCTGCTGCGGGAATTGCGCCGCGCGATAGACCGACTCCCGCCGGTCGATGACAGTCGTGGCTTCGCGCGCACGCGCGGGCGGCTGAACTGGCCCGTGGCGGGCCAGCTCAAGGCGCGCTTCGGCGAAACGCGGGCTGGCGGGCTGAAGTGGGACGGCATGCTGGTCGGCGCGGCGCGCGGCTCGCCGGTGCGCGTCGTGGCGCGCGGTCGCGTGGTCTATGCCGACTGGCTCGCGGGCCTTGGCCTGCTGGTGATCGTCGACCATGGCGATGGCTACCTGAGCCTGTACGGTCACAACGAACAGATCTTCAAGCGGGTCGGTGAAACCGTTGCGGCGGGCGAGGCGTTGTCGGCCGTCGGTGACACTGGCGGGCTGCGCGATCCGGCCCTTTATTTCGAGATCCGCCGCGGCGGCAAGCCGGTCGATCCGCGACCCTGGTTCGGGCGGCCGCGACCCTGATCGGCGCGTGAACTGCGTCACGAACTAGCCGGTCGAAGCGCCGACTCGCTCAAGGCGTTCCCTCCGCCGCGGGGCCATCCTTGGCTTCAGCATTGTGATGGGTCAACCGCATGTCGTCTGATGTCGCCTCCGAAAACGTTGCCTGGAAGGCGTTGGAGCCCTACGCCCGACTGGTGACCTCGCTGTTGCCCCAGGCGACCAGCGTCCACGTTTTCGACGACGAGGGCTGGTTGCGCTGGTCGAACGAGGGCATGACGGGACCCGACCTGCCAGCGGCAGTGCAGGAAGCACAGGCCGAAGCGCAGGCCAGTCCGGATCGTCCGGGCCGGATGATCAGGATGGACGGCGACCCTGCACCGGTCTACGTCTGGTGGTTGCGCGATGACGAAGGCACGTTCATCGCGACCGTCGCCATCACCACTCATCGGCAGGGCGACGGCGAAGCAGGCCTGTTCGAGGGCGTGCATCAGCAGGTCAAGCCCGCAATGGACTGCCTGCGTACCCAGCTCGTGTCGCAAAGCAGCATGCTGCGCCTGCATCGCTCGTTGACGGCGCGCGACAAGGACGTGGAACTACTGCTGTCGGTTACCGACCAGCCGCCGTCGAAGGATGGCGACGACGCCGACGACCTGCGCACGTTGCTGCAGAACGCGGCCAACCACATGGGTTGCGCGCTCGCCGCGCTGATCGTCCCGGAGAAGAGCATCGCGATCATGTCCGCAGGCGAAGGCCGCAACGCGGACACCTCGGCGCTCGCGCGTACCCATCGGCAGCTGCTGCATCTGGCCCAGACGCGCCGCGAGACGGTGCTGATCAACCGCGTCGGCACCGGCCCGGAGCAGCTGCCGTACCGGATCCTGTGTTCTCCCGTGAGGCATCCCAGTGGCCGGGTAACCGGCGTGTTCGCGTTGTTCCGCGCAGTCACGGGCGCCGAGTTCGTGCCGCGCGAGGCGCGCCTCGCGGAGCTGATTTCGCGGCGCTGCGCGGCAAAGATCGAATCCAGCTACGACACCCTGACCGGCCTGCTGACGCGCCAGGCGTTCGAGCATCACGCGCGCCAGCGCATGGCCGAACCAGGCCGGCCGCGCGAGTGGAGCACGCTGTACATCGACTGCGACCAGCTGCACGTGATCAACGACAACTTCGGCATGCACGTCGGCGACAGCGTATTGAGCCAGATCGGCGAGCTGCTGCGCAGCCGCGTACCGCCAGGCGCACTGGGTGCGCGCATATCGGGCGACCGCTTCGCGATCGCACTGCCGCTGGCGCGGCCGCAGGCGGCCGAGGCCGCCGAGCAGCTGCGCGGCGCCATCGAGATGCTCGGCGCGACGCACACCACTGCGCGCATGCACACGTCCGTCACGATCGGCGTCGCCGAGATCGAGTCGAAGGTCAAGGATGCCCTCGCGCATGGTCTCGCGGCCGCCGAGTCGGCCTGCAAGGCCGGCAAGGACCGCGGCCGCAATCGCATCGAGGTCCACGAGGACACCGACGTCAGCATCATCCGTCGCTTCACCGACATCACCACGGGTGGCGACCTGCGCGATGCGCTGGCGAATCGTCGCCTGCGGCTCGATGCGCAGCTGATTCAGCCACTGGGCCGTCCGGGCGCGGGCGCGGTGCCGCACTATGAGCTGCTGCTGCGGATGATCGGTCCGCTGGGCGAGACCCTGGGTCCCGATCGTTTCATGTCGGCCGCGCAGCGTTACCAGATGATGCCCGCCATCGATCGCTGGGTGTTCGAAGAAGCCGTGTCGCTGCTGAAGCCGCACGCCGCGGTGCTGGCCTCCGGGTCGGTGGTGTTCAGCATCAACTTCTCCGGGCAGACGCTCAACGATCCGGCCTTCTCCGACTACCTGATCGAGGGCATTGAAAGGAGCGGGCTGAATCCCAAGGCGTTCTGCTTCGAGCTGACCGAGAGCGAAGCCGTCAGCAACATTGCGCGCGCCGAACTGCTGATGCGCCGGCTGCAACGGATCGGCTGCGGCGTCGCCCTCGACGACTTCGGCACCGGGCTGTCATCGTTGTCCTACCTGCGTTCGCTGCCGGTCACCCTGCTGAAGATCGATGGCAGCTTCGTTCGCGACATCCTGCGTGATCCCCGTTCCGAGTCGATGGTGCAGGCGATCTCGCAGCTGGCCCACACGATGTCGATCGCCACGGTGGCGGAGTACGTCGAGACCGACGAGATCCGCAACCGCATCGAGCAGCTCGGCGTCGACTACGGCCAGGGGTTCGCGATCGCGCGCCCGGTACCGATCGCACGGATCCTCGAGGAACTGCCGATGCTGGCCGCCGCTGCCGCGACGCCAAAGCCGGCCCGCGGGTCGACCGACGTGGTGCGGTTGCTGCGGTCGGTAGGCTGAACCCTCGGCTTTGCCCGGGAGTCTGTCGAACCCGGGGCCCTGGTCGCGGGTAACATGGCCGCAGGACCGGAAACCGGCACGGTGGCGATGCCTATGAAACCTCTTCCGAAAACGACGCTGACCCTGGGGCTCGGCATACTGCTTGGGGTCGCGTTTTCCCTCACCGGCCCGGTACTCGCCGGCCGCACTCCGGCCGCCGTGGCCAGCTACGCGCCGGCAGCCGCCGATCTCGCCCGGCTCGCCGATCTGCTGCAACGGGTACGTACCGAGTACGTCGACGACGTGGATGACCACGAGTTGATGGACAACGCGCTGCGCGGACTGGTCGCCGGCCTGGACGACTACTCGGAGTACCTGGACGCGGACGAGTACGCCGAGATGCAGGCGAGCACCAGCGGTCACTACACCGGCATCGGCGTGGAAGTGGCCGCGACCGGACGCGGGCTCGAGGTCCTGCGACCGATCGACGATTCCCCGGCGGCGCGCGCCGGCATCCGCCGCGGCGACCTGATCGTGCGTGTCGATGGCGAAGCGGTGGCCGACGACGCCGACGGCGCGATCGAGCGCATGCGTGGACCCGCCGGCTCGCGGGTGCGGCTCGGGGTGCAGCGCGACGCCGTGGCGGAGACGCTCGATGTCGCGGTGGAGCGGGCCGCCGTGGACGTGCAGAGCGCCACCGCGATGCTGCTCGAGCCGGGCTACGCCTACCTGCGCCTCACCGCCTTCAACGAGAACACGGTCGCTGAAGTCGCAGCACAGCTCGACAGCCTGCTTGCGGCCAACGCGGCTCCGTTGCACGGCCTGGTGCTGGACTTGCGCAACAATCCTGGCGGCGTGCTCGATGCGGCGGTCGACGTCGCCGACCAGTTCCTGGAGCGTGGCGTCATCGTCACCGCGCAGGGCCGCACGCCCGATGCGCGGTTCCGCCTCGACGCCACGCCGGGCGACCGCATCGCCGGAGCGCACATTGCGGTGCTGGTGAACGGCGGCTCCGCTTCGGCGGCCGAGATCCTCGCCGGCGCACTCAAGGACCAGCGTCGTGCGGTGCTGGTCGGGCGGCGCACCTATGGTAAAGGCTCGGTACAGACAGTGATTCCGCTGGCCGACGGCCGCGCGCTGAAGCTGACGACGTCACATTACGCAACGCCCTCTGGTGCGATGATCGACGGCCGCGGCATCGACCCGGACATCGAACTGGGCGGGCCCGACGCTGCTGTCAGCGACGTGCGGCAGGATGCCGAGGTCGGCAGCGCGCTGGCGGTGCTCAAGCGCGGCCGCCATGGCACCGTGGTCCGCAGCTAGTCGCGCAGCGGCCGGTTCGACCGCGAGCAGGAACTGTTGCAACGGAGTGCATGAGTGGAACTGATCTACTGGCTGATTGATTTCATCCTGCACCTGGACCAGCACCTGGTCGAGCTGCTGCAGAACTACGGCGTCTGGCTGTACGCGATCCTGTTCGTGATCGTGTTCTCCGAGACCGGGCTGGTCGTCACGCCGTGGTTGCCAGGCGATTCGCTGCTGTTCGCGGTGGGCGCCCTGGCGGCGATCGATACCAGCGGCACGCTGAATGCGCCGACCGCCGCCGGATTGCTGATCGTCGCGGCCATCCTTGGAAACACCTGCAATTACGCGATCGGCCGCGCCATCGGTCCGGCCGCGTTCAGTGGCAAGTACCGGCTGCTCAAAGTGCAGCACCTGCGCAGTACCGAACAGTACTTCGAAAAGCACGGCGGCAAGACAGTCGTGCTGTCACGCTTCCTGCCGATCCTGCGGACGTTCGCGCCGTTCGTCGCCGGCGTGGGCCGGATGCACTACGGCCGCTTCCAGATGTTCAACGTCAGCGGTGCGTTGTGCTGGGTGCTGACGTTCATCGGCGGCGGCTACTTCTTCGGCAACATTCCGGTCGTCAAGAACAACTTCGGCGTCGTCACGATCATCATCATCGCGGTCTCGCTGGTTCCGGTTGCCGTCGTGCTGCTCAAGCAGCGCGCAGCGCGAGACCCAATCCCACCAGCCCACCGATCATGAGCGCCAGCAGCGGCAACGCGGAGATCAGGAAACCGATGCCGCGCTTGTCGGCGGCCTTGGCGTAGCCGACGAAGTACACCAGCCGGCCGATCACGAAGACGGCGCCGAGTCCGGCGGCCCAGCTCGTGCTGACGTAGGTGGCGAACACCCACAGGCTGGGCACAAACACCATCAGCTGCTCCAGCGTGTTCATCTGGATCCGGTAGTAGCGCTCGAAATCCGGGTGGCCGGTGGTGGCGGGCGCCTTCACCCCGTACTTGCCGCGCGCGGCTCCCACCGCGAGTCCGAAAACGTAGTACTCCAGCAGCGCGATCATCATTACCAGGTAGACCAAGGTCATTTTCTGCTCCCCGTTTGTGTCTGCAGAACGAAACGGGACGGAGGATGTCAGAATACCGCGATGAACGCAGCCAGCCGCGGGTTTGCCGTGCGGGTCGACATGACCGCGGACGCGCGTCGGGTCTGGCGCGCGCTGACCGAGCCGGCGGCCCTGCTGCGCTGGTGTGGACCGGGTTCGAAGCTTGCGGAGCGTGCCGGCGGCGCCGCCAATCTGTGTTTGGACCGGCAGACCGTCATCCGCACGCACGTCGACATCTATGAGCCGCAGCGTCGCTTGCGGCTGATCCACCTGCCGGGTTCGGTGGTGGACGCTGCGGCGGGCGCCGCGCTGGTCGATGACCTGTTGATCGAGCAGCGGCCGCCGGTTACGGTCGTGCGGCTGCTCTGTTCCGGACTGCCCGCGGGGTCGGCGTACGATACTGTGGCCCGGGCCCACCAGCTCGGCTGGCGCGCGGCACTCGCACGCATGAAGGTTTATCTGGAGAAGCGCATGGACGAGGAGGGCACACGATGATCGGATTCCTGCTGCGGGCCATCATCGCCGCTGGCGGCCTGTGGCTCGCCACACAATGGGTCGACGGCTTCGCCATCGGCGACACCTCGACGCTGCTGCTGGCGGGCGCATTGCTTGGCATCGTCAACGCCTTCGTGCGGCCCGTGGCGATATTCCTCACGTTCCCGATCACGCTGGTAACGCTCGGCGTCTTCCTGCTCGTGATCAACGCCGGCATGCTGGCGCTGGTCGCCTGGATACTGCCGGGGTTCAGCCTTGCAGGCTTCTGGCCGGCGCTGCTTGGCGCGGTGGTGGTCGGGCTGACGGGCTGGATCGGCTCGTGGTTCATCGGCTCGAAGGGTCTCGAGAAGATCAAGGGTCGCTGAGCGGTGCGGTCACGCCTGTTGCTCTGCGCGCTGCTGCTGGCGGGCTCCGCCAGCGCGGCGGATCTCACGTTCACCGGCTATGCCCGCGACATCAAGACCGGCGGCCTGCTGTATGTGGAGTCGCACTTCGTGCGCAATGCCGGCGCCGTTGGCGAGACGCGCGTCGTGCAGTATCAGTGTGTGACCGGCCGTGCCGCGTTCATGCGCAAGGAGCTGCGTTACGGGGGGGTGCGCGAAGAACCCGAATTCACGCTGGTGGACGGGCGCACCGGCTACACCGAGGGGCTGCGACGCGAGGCCGATGGGCCGCGGGTGTTCTTCCGGCCCGCGGCGGCGCAGCCGCAGCGTGAGGCGCGCGTGCCCGCGGAAGTCGTCGTGGTCGCCGACGCCGGTTTCGACGAATTCGTACGCAAGCACTGGCAGGCGCTCGAGGCCGGGGATGCCGTGCGCTTTCCGTTCCTGATCCCCAGCCGCCTCGACAGCCTCACGTTCAAGGTGCGCAAGAACCGCGAAGACCGCATCGAGAACGCGGTCGTATCCGTGATCCGCCTGAACCTCTCCGGCGTGCTTGGCTGGTTCCTGCCCTACATCGAGGTCAGCTATCGCAAGAGCGACCAGGTGCTGATGCGCTACAAGGGGCTCACGAACGTCCGCGACGCAGCAGGCGACAACCTGGTCGCGCTGATCGACTTCCCGGGCGCCGAGCGGCGCACCCTGCCGGCTGGCAGTGTGAGTCTCGAGACGCAGCGCGCCGTCAGTCTGGCGAAATCCTGTCCCGCAGGTTCTTCGGCGGTCGCGCCAGGTTGATGAGCCACAGCGCGAGCAGCACGACCACCATGCCGCCGAGCTGTGCCACGCCGAGTTTTTCGTCGAGCACGGCCCACCCCAGCAGCGTTGCGAGTGCGGGGTTGACGAAGCCATAGCTGCCGACCTGCGCCGGCGTGGCGTGCTGCGTCAGCCAGGCGTAGGCGCTGTAGGCGATGCCGGAGCTGAAGATCATCAGGTACAGCAGCGCCCCGATTGCCGGCGCGGACCATTGCCAGCGCTGCGGTTCACCAGCGGCGATGCCCAATGCGAGCAGGAGCACGCCACCCAGCAGCATCTGCAGCCCGGTGAACGACAGCAGGTCGAGCTGCGAACCGGCGTTGCGCAGGTAGATCGTGCTGGCGGCCCAGCCGAAGCAACCGATCAGCATCACGAGCTCCGGCACCAGTCGTCCATGCGGCGAGACAGCGGCGCCCTGCGGTTGCAGCAACAGCGCCGTACCGATGAAGCCGATGACCAGGCCGAGGCCGGTACGCAAGGTCAACGGGTACGCACGGCGCCCGAAGATGCCGAGCAGCGCGATCCAGAATGCCGACGACGTGTTCAGCAGTGCGGCCTGGTTGGAGGCGACCCACTGCATCCCCCAGACGTTGCAGGCGTTCGATACGCACACGGTGCCGAATGCCACCCAGAACAGGTGCCGCCATTCGCTCGCGTCCAGCTTGCCGCGGGCGCGACCCGTGAAGCGTGCAAACGCGTAAAGCAGGGCGCCGGCGATCGTGAAGCGCACGCCGCCGAACAGGAACGGCGGCAGGTCGCGAACGCCAATGCGCGAGGCAAGGTAGCTCGAGCCCCAGACCAGGTAGACGATGCCGAGGCAGAGAATCAGCCTCGTGCGGTGCTGGTGCGTTGCGTCGTTCACGCTCCCGCAGTGCGCGGGCCAGCGCGGCGCGTTGCCGTGCGATACAGCCACCATGCCAGCCCCGCCACCAGCGCGAGGCCCAGCGGCTTGCCGAACTGCAACGCCGTCGGCAGCGCCAGTACGTCGGCGCGGCCGGTGCTGACGATCGGCACCGCGATCAGGATCCCCATCAGCGCCTCGCCGGTGATCATGCCGGCCGCGAACAGCATGCCGTTGCGATTCCGCCTTTCTGCTTCCTGCGGGTCCTTGCCGGCAGCGCCAATGGCCTTGCTTGCCAGGTGCGCGATCAGGCCGCCCAGGAAGATCGGCGTCATCAGTTCCAGCGGCAGGTAGATGCCGACCGCGACGGCCAGTACCGGTGTACGGAACTTCGAGCCGCGCGCCTTGAGGATTTCATCGAGCACGATGATCGCCACGCCGATCGCTGCACCCACGGCCACCATGCCCCATGGCAGCGCGCCGCCGAACATCCCCTTGGCCACCGACGCCATCAGCGTCGCCTGTGGCGCCAGCAGCGGGTCGGGATGTGCAGCCGTTGGTACGCCGATGCCATAGGCCTTGGCCAGCAGGTTCAGCACCGGCGCCATCACCAGCGCGCTGCTGGCCGCGCCGATCGCGAGCATCACCTGCTGCCGCCAAGGCGTGGCGCCGACGATGTAGCCGCACTTCAGGTCCTGCAGGTTGTCGCCGGCAATGCAGGCGGCGCAGCAGACCACCGCGCCGATCATGATCGCGGCGACCGGGCCGATGGGGCTGCCGCGCCCCATCAGCAGCAACAGCACCAGCGCCGCGAACAGGATGGTCGCGATCGTGATGCCGGAAACCGGGTTGTTCGATGAGCCGACGAGGCCAGCCATGTAGGCCGACACCGAGCAGAACAGGAACCCTGCCACGATCATGATGATCGTCATCGGCGCGCTGACCGCGAGCGAACCGACGATTACCTGGTAGAGGGCCCACAACGGCAGCGTGAACAGCACCACGCCGATCAGCACCCATTTCATCGGCAGGTCCTGCTCGGTATGCGCGACGACTTTGCCCGCGGCGCTGGCGCGTGCGGCTTCAAAGCCGCTGCGCACGCCGGAGACGATCGACTGGCGCAGCGAAACCAGCGCCCACAGGCCGCCTACCAGCATCGCGCCGACGCCGAGGTAACGGATCTGCTTCGACCAGATCAGGCCGGCCAGCTCTTCGGCACCGAGGCCGGCCGCCGCCGCAGCCAGCTCCGCGTTGTCAGGCAGGAAGTTGGCAACGTAGATCGGGATCGCGATGTTCCAGGAGATCATCGCGCCGCCCAGGCAGACGATGCCGATGTTCAGGCCGACGATGTAGCCCACGCCGAGCAGCGCCGGCGACAGGTTGGTGCCGAAGTAGGCCAGGTAGTTGCCGGTGAAGCCGGCGGCCGCGGCCGAGTCCGGAATCAGTCGCAGCCCGCTCGCCGCCGCGAGTTTTGCGAAGCCGCCGCCGAGCGCCGAAACGCCGAGAATCTTCAGGCCTTCGGACGGGTTCTCGCCGGCCTTGAGCACTTCGGCCGCCGCCTGGCCCTCGGGAAAGGCGAGCTTCTGGTCGACGATCAGCGCGCGCCGCAGGGGCACCGAAAACAGCACGCCCAGGATGCCGCCGAGTCCGGCGATCGCCAGCACCCAGCTGTACCGGAAGTCGGTCCACCAGCCCATGATGACCAGCGCGGGAATCGTGAAGATCACGCCCGAAGCGATCGACGAACCCGCCGACGCGCCGGTCTGCACGATGTTGTTCTCGAGGATGCCGCCGCCGCCGAGCACGCGCAGCACGGCCATCGAGATCACCGCGGCCGGTATCGCCGAGGCGATCGTCATGCCGGCAAAAAGGCCGAGATAGGTGTTGGCCGCGGCGAGGATCATCGCCAGCACGACCGCGAGGATGATGGCGCGGACCGTGAGCTGCGGCGCCAGGTTCGGTTCTGTCATAGGAATTCTGCCTCGCCCCGGATGCATGCGAGTCTAGCAGGGCGTTTGGATCGGCCCGCAGGCGCTGCGATCGGCAGTGTAGCCGGCGACGCCTGCCGGGCGGCTACGATTCCTCGGTGTAGCCCGCTTCACGCTGATGGCGTACCGCCAGAATCAGCACGACGTCATCGCCGGGCAGCCAGCGGTACTTGGCGATGTAGCCGCTGCGCCCACGAGACAACACGAGCTCACGGCGGCCGTCCTCGGCGGCGCGGCCCACCAGTGGGTGATCGGCCAGCAGCTCGAAGGCCCGGCGCACGCTGAGCAGTTGTTCGCGAGCGCGAACCGGGTCGGTGCTCGCAATGAAATCGAACAGCCGATCCAGGTCGCGCAGCGCCGGCTGAGTTACTTCGACGCGCGCCAAGTCCGCGCCCTGGGCGCGCGCAGCTTGCCACCGGTAACTCGCGCATTCAGGTACTTGAAGGCTGCATCGAGCGAGTGGGCCTTGCCGCTGGTCATCGTTTCGAGCTCCGACTCTGCAGAATCGGCCGCGAACTGCGCGCGGAGCTCCGATCGGTGCGCCTCTCGCGCCAGCGCGTCCACCATGAACGCATGCGGCGTCTGGCCGGCGGTCGCGGCGAGCCGCGCGATGCGGCGCTTGAGTTCATCCGGAAGCTTCAGACTGGTCGCTGACACTTGCGCTCCTTGAGGTAGTCCGAAAGTAATACTCAACGCAGCGCGCGTCAACTTCGAACGACCTGTCGGCGCGGAGATTCGCACCTTCCGTCAGGCTATCCGGCTCCAGGTTGACGTCGGTGAACCTCTGGGACGGGCTGGAAAGCTGGCGCCAGCGCCGGCAGGTCGGCGCGCACCAGCGAGTAGAGCCGCGCCGGAATCCACTGCCCGCGGATCAGCAGCCGATCGCGCAGCACGCCCTCGAAGCTTGCGCCGAGCCGGTCGGCGATGCGCTGGCTGGCGGCGTTGTCTACAGCGGTCAGGATCTCGATGCGTCCGAGCGCGCCGGTGGTGAGGCCAAAACACGCAGCCCGTCGCGCCGCGCGCACGGCGATGCCCTGGCCGGTCGCGGACGAACGGACCCAGTAACCGAGGTTTGCGAAGCCGTGCATGCGGTTCAGGTGATTGAGGCCCACGCCCCCTACGCATCGACGCGGATCGCCCGAATCGAAGACGCCGAAGCGAAACTCGGTGCGCGCGCGCCAGTGTTCCGCGCTTTCCGCGGTCCACTGCTCGCTGTCTACCAGGGTGTACTGGGCGGTCAGCCATGGCAGCCAGGGCCCCACCGTCGCCACCGACTCGCTCGCCGCCGAATACAGCAATGGCGCATCGTCCGGTTGCCACGGACGGATCAGCAGGTCGCCATCCGTGAGCCGCATCGTCGCTGCAAGATGCGACCCGACGCGTTGCAGCAGCAGGCCGGTCGCCGCGAACGACTCATTACCGGTCAACTTGCCGGTCTTGCGTTCCGCGATCGCGAAGCCTTCTGCCAGATACAACCCGAGGGCCGGCGCATTGCCTTCGAGCACTTCGGTGCGAAACGTCGCACCCCGCGCCGCCGCGATGGCGTGCCGCAGCAGCGCCCGGCCGATGCCGCGCCGGGAGTAGGCGGGGTCGACATACAACCACGTCAGGTCGTCATCGGAGAAGGCGACGAACCCCTCGACGCGGCCTTCGATCTCGGCCACCCAGAGCTGTGCTGCGAACAGCCCCTCGTTCGCCGCGGTCTCTTCCAGCGTCAGGAACGCCGCTTCGCCGGCAGACAGCCGCAGTTCGTCCAGCCGTGCCCGGTCATGTATCTCACACAGCCGGGACCAGTCCACGGGGACGTACTCACGGATGCGCACTTCGGACCCCCGTTGCGGGACAATGCCGGCACGAGCCAAGGAGATCCGACCGATGCGAATCGCGACTGTGCTGCTGCTGCTGACGCTCGCCACGGGCCTGGTCCGGGCCGATGGTCCGCCCGCCGTGCCATACGACGCCGCACTGGCGGCCCGACTGGGTGCCGACGAACGCGGCATGAAGATGTACTCGCTGGTGATGCTGAGCACGGGTCCGCGTACCGACATGCCGAAGGCCGATGCCGACAAGGCCTTTGCTGACCATATGGCCAACATGGGTCGGCTGGCGGCCGCGGGCAAGCTGGTATTCGCGGGGCCGATAGCGAAGAACGACCGCTTTCGCGGCCTGTTCGTGTTCGACGTGAAGAGCTCCGCCGAGGCCAGGGCGCTGCTCGCGACGGATCCCGCGATCCAGGCGGGGCTGCTGGTGGGCGAGGTCTATGGCCTGTACGGCTCCGCCGCTCTGCTGGAAGTCAACCGCATCCATGCGACGATCTCGCGCGAGTAACTCGCGCCGCAGCCTGCCGATACTGCTGCCCGCTCACGCGCGCGCGGCCTGCGGCACCGCTTCCGTGAGCGTCTGCCGCAGCTGCAAGCGGGCCTCGGCGTCGATGCCCAGCTCGGCTTCCAGGAACTGCTCGACGCCACCGAAGCCGCGTTCGATCTCGTCGAGTGCCGCTTCGAGGTAGCCTCGCTCGACGCGAGTGAGAATGCTGCGCGCCGCCGGCGCGAGCCGATTGAGCCAGAGATAGTAGCTGTCCCTGGGATCGTGCCTGCCGTGCACGGCGAGCATCTCGTTCGAGAGCATGTAGTCCGCGTACACGGCGTCGCGCGGCACTCCGAGCGCGCTGAGCAGCAACGCGGCGGCAAGGCCGGTGCGATCCTTGCCACCCGCGCAGTTGAAGACCAGCGGTACCTCGCCTTCGAGCAGGGACGCGAACAGTCGTCGATACTGGGGCGCGAAGCGCAGCGGCGCCTTGCGATAGAAGCCCGTGAACAGCGCGCGCGCGCGGTCCGCCTGTATGTCGGATTCCATGAACTCGGCGCCCAGATCCAGCTCGTAGTCCGTCTCGATGCGGCGCGGGGTGTCAGCGGGGTGCCAGCGCGTCGGCTCGCGCCGGCGTTCGCGCGTGTCGCGAAAATCGCAGATCGTGCGGATACCGAGCGTACCCAGGTACTCGCAGTCCTGGTCCGTCAGCGCCGCCATCGAGCCCGAGCGATAGACCACGCGCCAGCGGACGCAACGTCCGTCATGCGTGGCGTAGCCGCCAAGATCGCGGAAGTTCTGGCCGCCATCCAGCGGCAGCCGGCGGGCCGGGATCGTCATGTTCGTGGCGTCGAGGCGGTCACTGCGCGAGAATGCCTGCGGAAACGCGCAAGGTGCAACCTCATGGGCAAGTCAGGAGTCGATTCACGATGAGCAACGTCGCCGTCACGGCCAACCAGCGCGGCGCCGTCGGTTCGCTGCCGCCACCCGGGCTGCAGCAGACTGTGTTGCAGTGGCTGCGCACCGAAGCGGGCTTCGCACAGGTATTCAGCATCAACAAGGCGGGTTACCCCGCCGGGCGCACGATGGCGGTGCCGATCGACGACGACTTCACGGTCTGGATGGTCCAGCGCAACATGCACAAGCGCATCGGCCACTGGCAGCGCAATCCCCGAACCGAAGTCCTCTGGGTGGGCACGCCGGCACCGGGATCGCGCAACGACTCACCGCACGTCTACGACTGCAACCTGCTGGTGCCGCGCGCCGTGTTCCTGCGCGGCGATGCCGAGTTCCTCGACGACGCAACGCTGGTCGAAGTGTTCGAGAAGCAGACGGCGCTGCATCGCTCGCGCGGCTGGACCAAGGCGCCGGTGCGCACTCGCGAGAACATCGTGGCCGAGCTGATCGCGGTGCGCATCCGCCCGCTGCAGGTGCGCGTCGAGGGCTTCGGGGACGGCGCCGCGTCGTTCACGTGGAAGCCGGGCGCCGTACCGCCGGACGCGGCGCCGTGATCAAGGCGCTGGTCGGCTACACGCTGGTCGAAGGGGTCACGCCAGCCGAATACGACGACTGGTTGTGGAAGATCCACACGCCCGACCTGCTCGCGAACCCGCATCTCGACCGCATCGTCTACAACACCGTGCTGCGTCCGGTGCAGAGCGCGAGCGGCAACTCGATGGTGCTGCCGCCCAGCCTGCCGCTGTACCGCATCGCCGAGATGCACTTCAAGGACATGGCCGCGTGGGACGCCTATCAGGCGTGGTTCAAGTCGAACCCCATCCCGCCGGAGCGCGGCCCGAAAGGCCGCACGGACTTCAAGTTCTACCTGCTGGCAGAAGTGGCCGAGGCGACGCGCGACTGAGGCCGGTCCCGGCTATTTCACCCCGACCATGTACTTCCTCATGAACGGCGACAGCGCCAGCAGCACCACGCCGCCGATCACGCCCCACCAGACGATGAACATGAACTGACTGGGCATCTGCGCCGGGTTTTCCCAGTCGAACGTGCTGGCGATCTGGCCGGCGATGTTGTTGCCGAGCGAGGTGGCCATGAACCACACGCCGAGCGCCTGCCCGACGAAACGCGTCGGCGCGAGCTTGGAGAACGAGCTCAGGCCAACCGGCGAAAGACACAGCTCGCCGAAGGTGTGGAACATGTACGTGAGCACCAGCCACGTGGGCAGCACCTTGTCGCCGGCCACCACGTACTTCGAGGCCAGGAACATCACGTAGAAGCCGACGCCCATCAGGATCAGGCCGAGCGCGAACTTGACCGGTGCGGAGGGGTCCAGGTTGCGCGCACCGAGCCACACCCACAGCGCCGCGAACATCGGCGCGAACACGATGATGAAGAACGGATTGACTGCCTGCAGGAATCCGGCCGACATGTCCCAGCCGAACACGTTGCGATCGGTGTAACGGTCGGCGAACAGGTTCAACGATGCGCCGGCCTGCTCGAAGCCGGCCCAGAACATCGCACAGGCGATGAACAGCACGAACATCACGATCACGCGCTTGCGTTCTTCGGCGTCCAGGCCGGCGAAGAAGTACAGATAGGTGAAGTAGCCGAGCGCGAACAGCGCGATGACGATCGACACGCGACTGTTGATCACGATCGGATCGAGGTGAATCGCGCCGGTGAGCGACAGCGCCACCACCAGCACGACGGCGCCCAGGAAAACGAGTATCGGCGTCCAGCTGGCGCGTCCCTGCGTGGCGGCGCCGGCGGGCTCGGCACCCGCCCTGCCCAGGTGCTTGCGCGTGATCGCGAACTGCACGAGGCCCAGTGCCATGCCAATGGCGGGCAGCGCGAAGCCATAGCCCCAGCCGAACTTGTCCGCCACTTCGGGCACCAGCGCAGAGCCGATGAAGGCGCCGAGGTTGATGCCCATGTAGAAGATCGAGAAGCCGGCATCGCGGCGCGAGCCGCCCTCCGGGTAGAGTTGCGCCACCAGGGCACTGATGTTGGGTTTCAGCAGGCCGACGCCGCTGACGATCAGCATCAGGCCGATGAAGAACAGGTTGGCGTTGCCGAACGCGAGCAGCACGTTGCCCAGCATGATCAGGATGCCGCCCCACCAGACCGCCTTCTGCGCGCCAATGATGCGATCTGCGATGTAGCCGCCGAGCAGGCAGAACAGGTACGTGCCGCCGATGTACAGGCCGTAGATGGCGCTGCCGGTCTTCTCGTCGATGCCGAGGCCGCCGTCCTGGATGGCCGCCACGAGGTACAGCAGCAGGATGGCGCGCATGCCGTAGAAGGTGAAGCGTTCCCACATCTCGGTCATGAACAGCGTGGCCAGGCCGCGCGGGTGGCCGAAGAAGGATGTGTCCTGGGCCGCGCCTGCGACGGTGGCGGCCGTGGTGCTGGATTCGTTCACGGTGAGGGTCCCCCGGAGATTCTTCTTGTTGTTTCTGGCGGCTTGTCAGGGTGGCACGCTGCCGCGTGCGCGGTTCAGGCCTCGGCTTCGGTCTTCTCCGCTTCCGGATCGCGCTTCATCTTCGACAGGATGCGCGCCATGACCAGGCCGAGCTCGTACAGCAGGTACATCGGCACTGCCATGATCGTCTGCGAGATCGCATCGGGCGGCGTCAGGATGGCGGCGATGATGAAGATGCCGATGACGACATAGCCGCGCGCTGCCTTCAGCTTTTCCACGGAGACGATCCCGGTGAGTACCAGCAACATCACCACCACCGGCACTTCGAACGCGATGCCGAAGCACAGGAACATCGTCAGCACGAACGACAGGTAGCTGGAGATGTCGGTCATCATCGTCACGCCGACGGGCGTCGTCCTGGTGAAGAAATCGAACATCACCGGGAACACGAACAGGTAGGCGAACGTTACGCCTATGTAGAACAGCACGATCGACGACAGCAGCAGCGGCACCGCGAAGCGCTTTTCGTGGCGATACAGGCCCGGCGCGACGAAAGCCCAGATCTGGTACAGCACCACGGGCATCGCGATGAACAGGGCGACGAACAGCGCCAGCTTGAACGGCGTCATGAATGGCGAGATCACGCTGGTGGCGATCAGCGACGCGCCCTTCGGCAGCTTGTCCATCAGCGGCTGCGCGACGAACGTGAACAGTTCGTTGGAGTAGATGAAGCAGGGGATCGCGACGATGAAGACTGCGATCATGGCGCGCAGCAGCCGGTCGCGCAGCTCCAGCAGGTGCGAGATCAGCGTCCCTTCGGCGAGCTTCTCGGGTTCCGGGCTGTCAGGTTCTTGGCTGCTCATCGACCGTGGCCTGCACGTTCACGGAGTCCTCTACCGGTGGCTGCGGCGGCGTGTAGGCCGAGCCCGCGTAGTCGTGGTGCTGCAGGTCCGGGTCGACATCGACCGCGCTGCCGGCATGGGCGCCGTAGGCGTCCGCACCGGGAACGCCTGCGTCGGCCGCGTAGGGCAGCGCCTCGCTGGCGCTGACGTCGGTGGAGCCGTCGACGCCAGTGGACGGTGGGGTCGGGTCGCCGCCCGCCGTGGCAGCCGCGGCCGCACTCGCCGCGCCAGTCGCGGCCGAGGCCGATGCCCGCCGCGGCTTGGGTGTTGCATCGAGCTGCACTTCGTCTTCCAGCTGTTCGCGGAACTGGCGCGCCATCGAGCGCGCACGACCCATCCAGCGGCCCACCTGCGCGGCCACCTTGGGCAGCCGTTCCGGGCCGAGCACGATCAGTGCCAGCACCGAAATCAGCAACAGTTCGCTGAAGCCAACCTCGAACATCGTGGGGCCCGGATCAGTGACCGTGAGGGACCGGGGCATCCAGGCCGCAGGCTACCGGCCCTGCAACCAGCCGCGCGGTCGCGGCCCCGGCCGGTTTGCGGTTCAGGCGCCGCGGTCGGCGGGTTTCTGCTCGGCCCGCGCCTTGGCGACCTCGGGGAACTCGGCGTCGTTGACGTCCTGCTTGATCTGTCGCAACGATTCGTCGACCTCGGCCTCGCCCTCGCCCATGGACTTCTTGAAGCCCTTGACCGCGGCGCCGAGATCGCTGCCGATCGTGCGCAGTTTCTTCGCGCCGAAGACCAGCAGCACCACCAGCAGGATGATGATCAGTTCGCGCATCCCGATACCCATAAAACGTCCTCTCTGAGACGACGGGTCGACCCCGTCTTATCAATGCCTTGCAGATCGAAGGTGTGACCTGCCCAATGGATCCGATCATAGGCCAAAAGTGCCACCGGTAGCCGGCCGGCCGGGAATCCGCGGGCCAACCCGGTCACAGTCTGGAATGACCGCTGCACGGCAGCGCCGCGCAGGCGTCCGGGGTCAGCTTTCCAGCCAGAACGTTACGGGCCCGTCGTTGACCAGCGAAACCTGCATGTCGGCGCCGAACTGGCCGGCGGCGACCTGTCGGTGCTGGCGCCGGGCCGCCGCCACCAGGCCGTCGAACAGGGCGCGGGCCTGCTCTGGGGGCGCCGCGGTGCTGAAACCCGGGCGATTGCCCTGGCGCGTGTCCGCCGCCAGCGTGAACTGCGGTACCAGCAGCAGGCCCCCGTCGATGTCGGCAAGGGAGCGGTTCATGCGGCCGTCGGCATCGGCAAACACGCGGTAGGCCAGCAGACGTTGCAGCAGGCGGGCAGCCTCGGCAGCGTCGTCCTGCGGGCGCACACCGATCAGGGCCAGCAGGCCGGTTGCGATCTCGCCGACGCGGCGCGAGTCCACGTCGACCGCGGCCTGCGACACGCG
The DNA here is from genome assembly GCA_031431655.1 of Gammaproteobacteria bacterium. Lineage (GTDB taxonomy): Bacteria > Pseudomonadota > Gammaproteobacteria > Steroidobacterales > Steroidobacteraceae > UBA964. Next base: position 22,191 of record JANPDV010000105.1, read on the forward strand.
CTGGATCAGGGCGATCATGGGGTCCCGGTATGGAATACTGTGGTCATCATGAAGCGCAGACAGTTTCTCACGACGGCCGGCGTGGCCACCGCTGCGGCAGCTACTGCCGCGTGTTCCCAGAAGGGTAACCCCGTTGCCGGCGTGGCCGCGGCGCCGGCCAGGGCGGAGTACCGCTGGAAGCTGGTCACCACCTGGCCGCCCAATTTCCCCGGCCTCGGCACCGGCGCCACCCTGTTCGCCGAGACGATCGAAAAGTGCAGCAACGGCCGCATCAAGATCAAGGTCTATGGCGCCACCGAGCTGGTGCCTGCGTTCGAAGTCTTCGACGCGGTGGCGCGGGGCACCGCCGAGCTGGGCCACGCCGGCGCTTACTACTGGAAGGGCAAGACCGAGACCGCCTCATTCTTCTCGGCGATTCCCTTCGGCTTCACGCCGGCCGAAATGAACGGCTGGCTGTACTACGGCGGCGGCATGCAGCTGTGGCGCGAGGCTTACAAGCCGTTCGGCGTGATGCCGCTGGTCTGCGGCAATTCAGGTTGCCAGATGGGCGGCTGGTTCAAGAAGGAAATCCGTTCGATCGCCGACCTCAAGGGCCTGAAGATGCGCATTCCGGGCATCGGCGGTGAGGTGTTTGCCCGCGCCGGTGGCACCACGGTAACGCTCGCGGGCGGTGAGATCTTCACGGCGCTCGAGACCGGCGCCATCGACGCCGCTGAATTCATCGGCCCTTACAACGATCTGGCCTTCGGGCTCTACAAGGCGGCGAAGTACTACTACTACCCTGGTTGGCAGGAGCCGGGCTCGGCGCTGGAATGCCTGGTGAACCAGAAAGCCTTCGATGCGCTGCCGCCGGACCTGCAGGAAATCGTGCGAACCGCGGCGCGCGCCACCAGCGACAACATGCTCGCGGAGATGACGGCCCGCAGTGCCGAGGCGCTGGAGCAGCTGGTCAGTGTGCACAAGGTGGAGTTGCGCGAGTTCCCGGCGGACGTGCTGAAGCTGCTGCGCGATATGTCGCGGCAGATCTGCGAGGAGCGTGCCGCTGCGGATCCGCTGTTCGGCCGTACTTACGAATCGTTCACGAAGTACCTGAAGAGCGTGTCGCGCTGGACGCGGATCGCGGACGAAGCCTACCTGCGGGCCCGCTCGCTGTAGCGCCCGGTCGATTGGCGATTGGCGATTCGCGAACGAGGCCGTACAGAGGTCGCCGGAGGGCGCGGGCGAGTGGCAATCCGCGCCATAAGCCCGTAACATTTGCAGCCGTTTTTCCGAGAGATTTCACTCGCTGTGGGGGCGTTCTTCAGATGATCCGTTCGCTAGTCCGTCGTTGCACCGTAGCCGCCGCGCTCATTGCCAGCCTGGCCGCCCCCGCCGTTTTTGCCCAGGCGCCTGCCAGCGAGGCCCAGGCGCCTGCCAGCGAAAGCCAGCCGCCTGCCGCTGACGCGCAGCGCGGCGCCCGGCTCGCCTATACCTGCAAGGGCTGCCACGCGATCCCCAACTACAAGAACGTCTACCCAACCTACTCCGTGCCGAAATTGAAAGGACAGCACGCCGACTATCTTGTGATCGCGCTGCAGGGCTATCGCAGCAGCGAACGTGGGCATGCCACGATGCATGCGCACGCCTCGTCGATGACCGATCAGGACATGGCTGACATCGCGGCCTACCTTGGCGATACGCCGATCCAGGCCGACCCGAGCCGCAAGGCCCTGGGCACGCCGCCGAAAGCCGCCGAGGTCTGCGTCGCCTGTCACGGCAACGACGGCGTGGGCATTGCCCCGCTGTATCCGACCCTGTCCGGCCAGCACCGCGACTATCTCGAGCGTGCGCTCAGCGAGTACAAGAGCGGCGCGCGCAAGAATGCGGTGATGGCCGGCTTCGTGGCGATGCTGACGCCAGCCGACATCCGCGCGCTGGCCGAATACTATTCCGTGCAACGACCGGCGCTGGAGACCACGCCGAAGCGCATTAGCCGTTTCTCGTCGCGCTAGACGCCGCTCAGCGCAGCCAGCGCTCGATCGTACCGGCGATCGCGACCCAGACGGGGTCCCGATCGCTGCGCGCGAGTTCATTCTGGGAGTCACCGTCGAGACGCAGAATCCCGACTTCGCGCCCGCGACCGCGCAACGCCGCGGCGAGCAGTTCGTAGGACGGGGTTCCGGGCAGGCTGGTGTCTGGCCTGTCGTCGGCTATGTCCTGCAAGCCGCTGACGAACAGCACGGGTCGATTGACGGCAGCAGCGTTGAGGATCGAAGTGGGATTGCGCTCGGCACGAGTTGCCGGCGACCCGACGCCCGGGTGCTCGCCCCCGCTCAGGTCGATGGCGCCTCGCAGCCGGTCGCCGAACTGCGCGAGGCTGGCCAGCGCCACGCCCTCGTTGCGCGCGCCACCGACAATCATCACCCGCTGCGGGTCGAGGTCGCGCTGCGCGCCAATCCACACCAGCACGGCGCCGAGATCGCGCACCGCGTCACCCGCCAGCGCGCCAGTGCCGAGGCGTGACCAGCCGCGGCCCGGGGCGCGGCTGCCGCGCACCTGCGCAGCAATCACGGTCACCCCGAGCTCGTTGACGACGAACTGCCGGAACGGGTCGAAGCGTCCCGCCCGGGATGACGGCGCGCTGCCGTCGAGTTCGATCAGCACGGGCCGTGGACCCGGCTGGAGTGCACGGTAGACCAGCAGGGGAATGGCGCGTGCGTCGCCGGCATTGCGCTCCCAGCTCGGCGCGCGCAGCACTTGCGGCGCCACGAACCGCGCCGGATCGACGGCGCCGCTTTCACTGCGTGTCCAGCGCTCGGCGCGGTCGCCCGCGATGTCCCAGACCCAGACATCGGCATTGCTGCTGGGGGATTCGATCGTCATTCCAAGCCGGTTACCTTCCGCGTTGAAGCGCAGGTCGGAGATGGTGCCGGGAGGCAACCGGGTCGCGAGGATCTCGCTGCGTGCGCCCAGGTCGAGCACGGTCAGGCGGCTGACGACGCCGGGCATCTGGCGAACGAATGCAACGAAGCGGCCGTCGCGCGACGGCGCGATGCCGGTGATGTCGCCGTCGCCACTGTCGCCGCCTGCGGCACGCCAGCGACCGTCGGCAGGATCGACCTCGCCGAGCTCGGTGTGCTCCGCATCCAGGTCGGCGACGACCCACAGCGTGCGACCGTCGGCCGCAAACTGCGCCGTGACGATGCGCTCGATGCTGCGTTCCGCCGCATTCAGCGGCACCTCGGACAGTGCGCCACTGGCGACGTTCGCGATTACCAGGGCGGCCGCGCCCCGCGCCCGTGCGTCCAGCAGTAACAGGCGCTGCTGGTCTGGCGACCAGTCCAGCACGCGCCACGCCCGGCGCTGTGCGCCAACCACGAGCCGCGTGCTCACCGTCGGGCTGGCAACGTCGGCGACCAGGATGTCGTCGCTGGCGGCGTCGCGTCGATTGCTGTGATAGGCGACGCGCAGGCCGTCGTGCGACCACACCGCACCTCCCTGGATGCCGGCGGACTCGCCCAGCGCAACCGGGCGGCGTTCGCCGGATCGCAGCAGCTGCAGCTGCTGACCGGCGCCGTCGGCACTGCGTTGCGCGAACGCGATGCCGGCGCCGGCGCGCCCGGGCGCAATCGCGGCGGTGCCGACCGGCAAGGGACCGAACGTCAGCTGCTCGCGCGCGCCGAGCGGCGCGGCGACGCGATGCAGCTGCGTCGCTTCGCCGAAGCGCGTACGCACCACGACCGCGCCGTCCGACGCGAAACCCACGAAGCGGGCGCTGCGCAATTCCAGCCAGGGCGCCAGCCGCGCTGCGAGCGTGCGCTCGGCCGGCGGCACGCCGTCGTTGCGCAGGGCGGCACTCGAGTCGCGCCCGATCGCCAGCGCCGCCAGCAGCAGCACTGTTACCAACATGAATCGTCGTAGCATGTCTGCTATGTTGCCGCACTCCCGCGCAACGAGCGACTGAATATGGCTGACCCACGACTCAAGCAGCAGATCGCGCGTGGCGAGTTCGTGGTTGCGCCAGGCGTGTTCGACATGATCTCCGCAATGCTCGCCGAGCGTGTCGGCTTCGGCGCGGTGTATGCGTCCGGCTACTGGCTGACCGCCTCCTATCTCGGGATTCCGGACGCCGGCATCGCCACCTACACCGACATGCTGGCGCGCGTCACCAAGGTCGTGGAGAAGTCCTCGGCTCCCGTCATCGCGGATGCCGACACCGGCTTCGGCGGGCTGCTCAACGTGCATCACACCGTGCGCGGCTACGAACGGGCCGGTGTCAGCGCCATCCAGATCGAGGACCAGGAATTCCCCAAGAAGTGCGGCCACACGCCGTACCGCCGGGTCGTCACCCAGGAAGAAATGGTCGCCAAGGTACGCGTCGCCGTCGAAGCGCGCGTCGATCCTGACCTGCTGATCATCGCGCGCACCGACGCACGTACCGGGTATGGCTTCGACGAAGCCCTGCGGCGCGGCCAGGCCTACGCAGCGGCCGGCGCCGACATCGTGTTCGTCGAGTCGTTGCAGTCGGAGGACGAGATGCGGCGCGCCTGCAGCGCGATCGACAAGCCGATGATCGCCAACATGTCCGATGGCGGCAAGACGCCGATCCGCTCGGCGGCTGAGCTGCAGTCGCTGGGTTACTCGCTGGCGATCTTCCCGGCGATGGCTGCGCTCGCGACCTGCGCGGCGGTG
>JANPDV010000106.1:0-1716 GCA_031431655.1 Gammaproteobacteria bacterium
TGCCTCCGGCGCAACGCCCGAGAAGGGCCTCATCACCGGAATCGTGGCGAGCCTGCTGATCTCGGCGCTGGGGGGCAGTCGCCACCAGATCGGCGGTCCCACCGGGGCATTCGTCGTCGTGGTTTTCGGCGTGATCGCGCAGCATGGTTACGACGGCCTGTTGCTCGCTACGCTGATGGCGGGCCTCATTCTCGTGGCCGCCGGGTTGGCAAGGCTCGGCGCCTGGATCAAGTACATCCCTCTGCCGGTCATCACCGGATTCACCGCCGGCATCGCCGTCATCATCGCGACCAGCCAGATCGGCGACATCCTCGGGCTGGACCCCGGCGGCGTGCCCGGCGATTTCGTCGGCAAGATCCGTGTCTATGCGGATCGCCTCGGCCAGCTGAATCCGGCCGCCGTCGGTGTCACGCTGGGGGCGCTGGCCCTGATCCTCGCCTTGCGTCGCTGGAGGCCGCGCTGGCCGGGCGCGCTGCTCGCCATCGTCGCGGCCTCCGCGGTCGTCGCGGGGCTGGGCCTGCCGGTCGCGACGATCGGGTCACGTTTCGGCGACGTTGCCATGAGCTTTCCGCTTCCCTCGCTGCCGGCGGTATCGTTCTCGCGCCTGCGCGAGCTGCTGCCGAGTGCGCTCACCATTGCTTTCCTGGCGGGTGTAGAGAGCCTGCTCAGCGCGCTGGTTGCAGATGGCATGACCGGGCGCCGGCATCGTTCCAACACCGAACTGATCGCGCAGGGGGTCGCCAACTGTGCGTCCGCGGTGTTCGGCGGGCTGCCGGCCACGGGGGCAATCGCGCGTACGGCCACCAACGTCCGCGCCGGCGCCCGAACGCCCGTGGCGGGCGTGGCGCACGCGCTGTTCCTGCTGCTGTTCATGATCGTGCTGGCGCCGGTGGTGCGTTATCTGCCGCTGGCGGCCTGCGCCGCCGTGCTGCTGGTCGTGGCCTGGAACATGAGCGAGATCGAGCGGTTCCGACATCTGCTCAGTGCGCCATTCGGCGACCGGGTCGTGCTGCTGCTGACCTTCGCGCTCACCGTGGCGGTGGACCTGACCGTCGCGATCGAGGTCGGTGTCGTGCTCGCTGCCATGCTGTTCATGCATCGCATGGCAGAGGCCGTGCGATTGCAGGGGCATGAATCACTGCTCGATCTCGAGGACGCGGACGGCAGACCCGAGAGCGCAAATCCGCGCGCGCGACTGCCCGACGGAGTCGAGTACCTCGAATTGTCGGGGCCGTTCTTCTTCGGCGTGGCCAACCTGTTTGCCGATGTCATCGGACGGATCGAAGCGGCGCCGCGAGCCTGCGTGCTGGTACTGAGGCAGGTGCCGCTGATCGACGCCAGCGGCATCGGCGCATTGCGCGACTTCGCGGCGCACTGTCACCGGCGCGGGACGCGGCTGGTGCTGGCCGAGCTGCAACCCGCAGTGCGGCAGACTCTGGAAGCGATGGGGGTGCTGGGTCTGCCTGGCGTCGAGGTCGCGGCCAGCGCCGACGATGCGCTGCGGGTTGCTGCCGCTCCCGGCGGCGCCAACGTGTCGCTCTAGGCGCACATGGCACTTACTTAGGGGACTATGCGGCAGGCGATCGCACGTTGACGTGCACGACGTACGGCGGCACCTGGCTCGTGCGAGTGTCCATGCGGGGACGCCCAAGAGCACATCCATGTGACGCTCTAGGCGCGCCGTCCTGGCGCGCCAAGCCCCGCCAAGGCCGGTTC
>JANPDV010000107.1:0-4965 GCA_031431655.1 Gammaproteobacteria bacterium
CCTTCATTGAGGTGGCAGTCCAGAACTTCTGTTCTGCAATCTTTGCCGACTGGCTCAACCGACGTTGGTCGATGAGCTTCATGACCATGATGTACCAGGAGAACAGGGACATGATGGCAAGGATGATGAGCGTGCCCTTGGCAACGAAGTCTCCCTGTGCCCAAAGGGCCTGGAGACCATACGGATTATCGACGACGACGGTGGCTTGGTTTTCCATGATTTCCTCTTGTCTGAACACCGCGGCGCCGCTGTGGGTAACAGCGCCCCGGACCCTTCACGAAAGCATCGACTGACAATTAACTAAATGATCGCTTGGCCTGGATCCTAAGACTGCAGGTCACTCGGTCAGCTTGAAACGGACGTTGAACGCGGCGCAGACCTCGATCGGCTTACCGTCTTCAGTGCCCGGCGTCCAGCGCGCCCGCTTTGCCCAGCGAACTGCGGCTTCGTCAAGCGACGAGTTACCTGAACTCTTGCCTACCGACGGCTCGCCCGCGGTCTTGCCATCCGGCGAGACGCAAGCACGAACCGTGGTGACGCCTTCGATCTCGGCGCGCCGGGCAGACGCAGGATAGAAATCGTCGGTTGGCGGGGACCGCCGCTGGTCGAGTTTTGGACCGACCCGCACCGACGCCGGCGGCGGCGGCGGTGCAACGGGCACCGGCCTGTCGGTGACGTTGGTGATGGCGGTGGTCTGCGCGGTTTCCATCGGCAGGTCGATCGCGATGTCAGGCGGCGGCACTTCTACCGGCGGGCGTTCCATTTCCGGCGGCGGCGGCGGCGGCGGCTTGTCCTCTTGCTCCAGCTCTTCTATGAGGTCGGTTACCAATGGCGCCGCCATTACTTCGACCACCTTGCGTGCCAGCCCGGTGGCCAGCGCCCACACCAGCAGCAGGTGCAGGCCGATGATCGTCGCTAACACCGTCATGCGGCGTGTTTGAGACTGCTGTGCGTACGTTGCCATTTGCGCCTGTCGTCGCTTCCGATTTAGTGACTAAGTGGTCCAACGCTGCTGCGTTGCGCTCCAGGCCTTCCCTGCCCGGCGCGTCGCACGAATTCACAAACTGTTCTACCTAAAGAAACACAACCCAAGTGCCCATCCTCGCCGCCCGATCCGCAGATCACATGAAGGGCGCAACTGTGTGTTCAACGTGGTCCAGGACCAAACGGGGTCGGCTCAAACTGTTGACAGTGGTGCACCTGAAAACACAAACCGGCTTGTGGATCTGCCCTGCCTTCGTGCTGCTTCCTGCAGCGCAGCAATCTGATCACTGCGAGTTCGCTGCCGACTCGCCCTGTTTTTCGATCTAGGTTCGTTGGGCACGTGTTCGGCCCAACGACGGGCGAACTCTAACCGTCTCGCTGCGCACTGACAACCTGCATGAAGGCCTCCGTAATCAATCTTGACGACGCTGGCGCTACAGGGCATGCGTTCAGTCGGTAGTCGCGCCAACGGATGCACTGCGTACCACGGCCGCGTACTTGGCGAGCACGCCGCTGGTCGCGTACGGTCTTGGCGCGCGCCAGGCAGCGCGGCGACGCTTTAATTCCGCGGCGGAAAGCGCGACAACGATCTTGCGCGTGCGCGCATCGATGCGAATGCGGTCGCCGTTACGCAGCAGCCCGATGGGTCCGCCGAGTGCGGCCTCAGGCGAAATATGTCCCACGACAAAGCCATGGCTGCCGCCGGAAAAGCGCCCATCGGTGATCAGCGCAACCTTGTCGCCCAGGCCGCGGCCCATGATTGCCCCGGTAGGACTGAGCATTTCGCGCATTCCGGGGCCGCCGCGCGGGCCCTCGTAGCGAATCACCACGACATCGCCCGCCTTGACGGCACCGCCCAGAATGGCCGCGGTCGCTTTTTCTTCGCCGTCGAACACGCGCGCCGGCCCTTCAAACAGCAGGCCTTCTTTGCCGGAAATCTTGGCGACCGCTCCTTCAGGCGCGAGGCTTCCATATAAAACAACAAGATGACTGTCTTTCTTAATCGGATCAGTAAAGTCTCGTACGATTTCCTGGCCCGCGGGGTAGTCCGCAACCGGAGCCAGGTTCTCGGCGATGGTGCGACCCGTGACGGTGAGGCAATCGCCATGCAGCAGGTCGCGCTCCAGCAACCGCTTCATCAGCGGTTGCACGCCGCCGATCTCGATCAGCTCCGACATCAGGTAGTGGCCGCTGGGCCTGAGGTCCGCCAGCACCGGAACGCGGCGGCCAATCCGCGTGAAGTCGTCCAGCGACAACTTGACCCGGGCCGCGTACGCCATCGCGAGCAGGTGCAGCACGGCATTGGTGGACCCGCCAAGCGCGATCGTAACGGTGATGGCGTTCTCGAACGCCTTGCGGGTCAGGATCTGGCGCGGCGTGATGCCCGCTTCCACGAGCCTGACGACCGCAGCGCCGGCGCGCCGGCAATCGTCGCGCTTGCTCTCGGCGACGGCCTCCTGGGCTGAACTGTTGGGCAAGGACAGGCCGAGTGCCTCGATGGCCGAGGCCATGGTGTTCGCTGTGTACATGCCACCGCAGCTGCCCGGGCCCGGGATTGCGGTGCGCTCGACCACGGCGAGTTCTGCATCGCTGACCTTGCCTGCCGCGTGGCCACCGACCGCTTCGAAGACGGCAACGATGTCGCGACGCTTGGCGCCTGGCCGGATGGTGCCGCCATAGACAAACACCGCAGGCCGGTTGAGCCGAGCCAGCGCCATCGCGCAGCCCGGCATGTTCTTGTCGCAGCCGCCAATCGCTACCACTCCGTCGAAGCCCTCGGCGGCGACCACTGTCTCGATGGAATCCGCGATGACTTCGCGCGAAACAAGCGAATACCGCATGCCCGGCGAGCCCATGGATATGCCGTCGGACACCGTTATGGTGTTGAACAGCACGGCCTTGCCGCCCGCGGCGTTGGCACCCGCTTCTGCCTCGCGCGCCAGCTCGTTGATGTGCATGTTGCATGGCGTGAGGTTCGACCAGGTGGATGCGATGCCGATCTGCGGTTTGCGGAAGTCCGCGTCGGTGAATCCCACCGCGCGCAGCATCGCGCGCGAGGGGGTCTGCTTGACGCCGTCGACGACGAGGCTGGACCAGCGGCGCGGGTTCGTGGCGGCTTGCCGGGCGGGTTTCACGGGGACTCGCTTTGTCATGGAACTATCGCTCTCCGTTGCATGGGCGCCTCGTGTCGACGACGCATTGAACTGAATCCGAGCGCCCCGGCCGCGGTGGCGACCAGAGGCAGCATTACCGACCAGCGCCCGAGGCCGCCCTGCAGGCCCTCGAGCAACTGGTACACCGCGATGCCCAGTGGTGGCGCGATCATGCCGCGCAGCCCGGTCAAGGTCACGTGCACGCCCATGTACTGCTGGGCCATGCCCGGCGCGGCAAAATCCTGGTGTCCCAGACTCCAGCCGAGGTTGGCGCCGGCATACGCGATCCCGAGGCCCGCCGCCCCGAGCCACAGCAATGCGCTCCAGCCCGACAGTACCGCAATCGCCATCACTGCCATCGCCGACGCCAGCACCCAGCCCTGGCGCGCCCGATAGACGACGATGTGCCGTGAATCGAAGAACCGGGCCCAGACGGGCACGAACAACGGCAGCGACAGCAGCGGCACGATCGCCAGCATCACGATCTGCGTGGCAGGCGCGACGCGCAGCTGTTCGGTGAGGATCACGACCAGCTGGGAGGTGAGCATCAGGCTGCCCCCGCCGTAGATGCCCATCCAGAACATGTACTCGCGATACTGTGGATCCGCGCGCAGGATCGCCAGCAGGTTCTGCAGCGAGAACGCGCTGCCGCCCTCGGCCGCGTTCTGTTCATCGCGAATCAGCTGGTACTCGCGGCGCACCCGCATGGCGCGGTACAGCCAGGCCGCGCCCAGACCCGCCAGCGAGGCACCGGCATACAGCCAGCGGGGATCGATAGCGTTTCCGGCGACCGTCGCAGCAGTGAGCGCCGCGCTGGTTGCGATCGTCAGCGAGCTGGCGACGACGATCCGCCCGGTCATGCGGGCCAGCACAGGGCGCGGATAGTTCGCGAGCCAGACCGACGCACGGATCGTCAGCAGGCCACTCCAGATGGCCCGCGCCACGAGCACCGAAAGAACGGTAAACAGCAGGCCTCCGGTAGCGCTCGGCGCGAGGCCGAGGACCCCGACGGTGATTGCAAACAGCGCCATCATCGCAACCATGATCTGCACGCGCGCGCGCCCGTGCGCCAGGTTGGCCCACGCAAAGCTCAGCACATTGCTGAGGGCAGGCGCGCCACTGACGAACGCGACCGCCAGATTCACGGCCCAGGGATCCGCGGCATCGCCGAAGCGCGTCTTGACGAGCACGGCTGCAGTGGCGCCTTCGACCATGCCGAGCGTCAGGCCCAGCAACGTCCATGGCAGCAGCTCGCGCCGCAGCATCACGTCGACGACCCCGCCACGCGCGCTCACGTGCCGGTATCCGCGAGGCGGCGCTCGCGCCACGTGATGACCAGCACCCCTAGCAGCGTCAGCGCGCCTCCAGCGACCAGCCGTGGGGTCAGCCGATCGCCGAGCAGCCAGACGCTGAATGCCACCGAGAAAACCGGTGACAGCACCGTGATGGGCGCGACGCTCGTGACCGGATAGCGCTGCACCAACCAGTAGAACCCGGTGTGCGCCAGCAGGCTGGCCGCAAGAGCCGTAAAAGCAATCGCGGACCAGCCCACGATGCCCACGCGCTGCAGATCGATGAGCGTCGGGCGTTCGATCAGCCAGGTCGCGAGCGCCAGCAGCGGCATGCTGATCCACGCGAACCAGGCCTGGATCTCCAGTGGCGTGAACTCGGGCAGCCGCTTGACCGCAATCAACCCGAGCGCTCCGACGAAGGCTGACGCTATCACCAGGGCAAGGCTGAGCCAGTGCTGGAACAGGGCCGGATCCAGGCCCATCACCAGGACACCGGCAAACGAGCAGGCGATGCCGAGCCAGCGGCGCCAGCGCAC
>JANPDV010000108.1:0-7713 GCA_031431655.1 Gammaproteobacteria bacterium
CGGCACGTACGCTGACCTGCACCTGGCCCCCGTTGGCCAGCTTCCCGAACAGCAATTCCTCGGCCAGCGGTCGCTTGACGTGTTCCTGGATCACGCGGGCCATGGGTCGCGCACCCATCTTCGGGTCGTAGCCTTTCTCGGCAATCCAGCGTCGTGCCGCATCGTCGATGCTGAGCGACACGTGCTTCGCTTCGAGCTGGGCCTCGACCTCGACCAGCAGCTTGTCGACCACCCGCTCGATCGTGGCCGGATCGAGGGCGCCGAACTGGATCACCGCGTCCAGGCGGTTGCGAAACTCAGGTGAGAACAGGCGCTTGATCGCCTCCATGCCGTCGCTGCCGTTGTCCTGGTGCGTGAAGCCGATTGACGGGCGTGACATCTCCTGCGCACCGGCGTTGGTGGTCATCACGATGATGACGTGGCGGAAATCGGTCTTGCGCCCGTTGTTGTCCGTGAGCGTGCCGTGGTCCATGACCTGCAGCAGCAGGTTGAACACATCCGGATGCGCCTTCTCGACTTCGTCGAGCAGCAGCACGGCATGCGGATGCTTTGCTATCGCCTCGGTGAGCAGGCCGCCCTGATCGAAGCCCACGTACCCGGGCGGCGCGCCAATCAGCCGCGATACCGTGTGACGCTCCATGTACTCCGACATGTCGAAACGGATGAACTCGATGCCGAGTGCGATGGCAAGCTGGCGCGTGACCTCGGTCTTGCCTACGCCGGTTGGCCCGGCGAACAGGTAGCTGCCGACCGGCTTGCGCTGGTCGCCCAGACCCGAGCGGGCCATCTTGATTGCAGCTGCAAGCGTTTCGACGGCGCGATCCTGGCCGAAAATGACGAGGCGCAGGTTGCGCTCGAGGTTGCGGAGCACTTCCTTGTCGTCGCTCGACACGGTCTTCGGCGGGATGCGGGCGATCCGCGCCACGACTTCTTCGATGTGGCGCACCTCGACCGTTTCCTCGCGTTCGCCCGCAGGCTTGAGCCGCAGGCGCGCGCCGGCCTCGTCGACAACGTCGATGGCCTTGTCGGGCATGTGCCGGTCGTTGATATGACGCGCCGACAGCTCGGCGGCCGACTTCAAGGCGTCATCGGTGTACTTGATCTGGTGATGCTCTTCGTACTTGGGCTTCAGGCCGCGCAGGATGTCGATGGTGTCCGCGATGCTCGGCTCGACCACGTCGATCTTCTGGAACCGCCGCGCCAGGGCGTGATCCTTTTCGAAGATGCCGCGGTACTCCTGATACGTCGTGGACCCGATGCAGCGCATTTCACCGTTGGTCAGGACGGGCTTGATCAGGTTTGACGCATCCATGACACCGCCGGAAGCGGCGCCCGCCCCGATGACCGTGTGGATCTCGTCGATGAACAGGATGGCGCCGGGCTGCTTCTTGAGCTCGGTGATGACGCCCTTCAGGCGCTTCTCGAAATCGCCGCGGTACTTGGTGCCGGCGATCAGGGAGCCCATGTCCAGGGAATAGATGACGCAGTCGGTCAGCACGTCGGGCACCTTGCCCTCGACGATGCGGCGCGCGAGACCCTCGGCCAGCGCCGTCTTGCCGACCCCAGCCTCGCCTACATAGAGCGGGTTGTTCTTGCGGCGACGGCACAGGATCTCGATGGTGCGTTCGAGCTCGAACTGGCGACCGATCAGCGGATCGATGCGACCTTCCTGCGCCATCTTGTTGAGGTTGGTCGCGTACTTCTCGAGTGCGCTGCCGCCCTCGGCGCCTTCGCGCTCGGCACCACCCTCGCCTGCAGCGCCGTCGTCCTTGTCGGACTTCTCTTCGGCGATTTTCGACATGCCATGCGAGATGTAGTTGACGACGTCGAGCCGCGCTACGTCCTGCCGACCGAGCAGGTACACCGCGTGGCTCTGCTTCTCGCTGAATATGGCGACGAGTACGTTGGCAACGCCGACTTCCTTCCGGCCGCTGGACTGCACGTGGAACACCGCACGCTGCAGCACCCGCTGGAACCCCAGCGTCGGCTGGACTTCCCGATCGTCGCCGGCGCGCAGGCGCGGCGTTGTCTGCTCGATGTGATCCTTGAGTTCCTGGCGCAGCTTCGCCGAGTCGGCGCCGCAGGCACGCAGGATCTCGCGAATCCGCGGTGTCTCGACGACGGCATAGAGCAGGTGCTCGACGGTCAGGAATTCGTGCCGACCATCCCGCGCCATCTGGAAAGCCTCATTGAGGCAGCCTTCGAGTTCCTTGGACAACACCGTGGGTTACCTGCCGTGCGTGGGACGAATCAAGCCTGTTCCAATGTACACATGAGCGGATGATGATTGTCGCGGGCGTACGTCGTGACCTGGGCCACCTTGGTCTCCGCAATCTCGTAAGTAAAGACGCCGCACACGCCCTTACCCTTCGTATGAACCTCCAGCATGATGCGCGTGGCGTTGGTGCGGTTCAGGCTGAAAAACCGCTCCAGTACATCCACCACGAACTCCATCGGAGTGTAGTCGTCGTTCAGAAGCACGACCTGGAACAGGGGCGGCTGCTTGACCTTCGGCAGCGCCTCGGCGACAACCGTGACGCCATCGGGTCGCGAGGTCTCTTCATTCGACATATATCCTTTATAGGGTGCGTAAGCTGCCAACTCAAGAGCAACCGGGCGCAACTTCGCGCGAACGGCACGAGGCGACCGCCAGCGTCGCCATGTCGCGACTACCCAGCCAGAATTCGGTAATCAAAACAATTGCTTGAGTCGCTTCTTTGCGTGACTCAGCGAGCGCGCAAACGTATCATCGACTAATGAATGTGCGGACCTTGCTTGCGCCGCTAAGTTCCCCCGTTCTGGCGGGGTCGCTGCTGCGCACACACGCGCCGCAGATCGTCGCAGCGCTGGCCGCTTTGCTGGTTGGCGTGCAGATCGCGGCCGCGATCAGCCGCTATGCCGGCGGCGCCGAGCTGCCACCGGTCTCGGCACGCGAGTCGGGCTACCAACCACCTGACGCAGGGGCGCAGCGGGCGCGCGTCGACCTGGCATCGCTGGTTGGCGCGCACCTCTTCGGCGAAGCGGCTTCGTCGGGCGACGCGGCCAGCGCGCCGCAGACGACGCTCGCGCTGGTACTGGCCGGAGTGCTGGCCTCGGACGACCCCAAGGCCGGTTTCGCGATCGTCGGTGAATCTGCGGCAAGCGCGCGTTTCTTCCCGGTAGGGGCCTCGCTGCCGGGTGGAGCCCGGCTGAATGCGGTCTACCCGGACCGCATCGTCATCGACCGCGGCGGCACACTCGAATCGCTCGGCCTGCCGAGACGCTCGCTGGCCACGGCGCCGCAGCCAGTCGGCCTCGCACCCGTCGAGGAATCGCGCGCCACGATGCTGAGCCAGCGCGTGCGCGACATGGCGCAGCAGAATCCGAACGCGCTCGCCAACGTGCTGCGCGCCCAGCAGGTGATGGCAGGCGGCAAGCAACGCGGCTTTCGGGTCTACCCGGGCGCGAATCCAGCCGCCTTTTCGCGGCTCGGCCTGCGCCCTGGCGACCTGATCACGGCCATCAACGGCACGGCGCTCGACGATCCGTCGCGCGGCGACGAAGTGATGCGTAACCTCAGTTCGGCGCCCGAGGTGCGCGTGACACTCATGCGCAACGGACGCCAGTCGGATCTGGTCCTCGACATGACGCGTCTGGCCAGCGAAGTCGATCAGATCGTCAGCACGGAAGGCATGGCGACCGTCGACCAGGCGGCACCTGTGCCGCCACCGCAGTAGCCCATGCCAGGCAGACTGTTCTCCAGGAGTTCTCGCTGCATGCTGTCCAATCCAAGTTCCAGCGCGCCGCGCGCTCTCCTGCCGCTGGTGTGCGCCACGCTGACGCTGGTCGCCGGCACCGCAGGCGGCCAGGACGCCAGGATCGCCACCGGCAGTTCGCGCGACATGCGGCCAGGTGCGGCTGCCTCCACCCAGCGCATCACTCCGAATTTCAAAGACGCGGACATAACGCAGGTGATCGAAGCAGTCGGCGCCGCGACGGGCCGCAACATCATCATCGATCCGCGCGTGCGCGCGCAGGTCACGATGCTGTCGACCACGGCAATGGATCCCGACGCGTTCTACGAGGCCTTCCTGGCCCTGCTGCAGGTGCATGGCTTCGTGGCCGTGCCCTCCGGCAACATCATCAAGGTCATTCCGGACGCGAGTGCGCGCACGCTGCCAGGCAACGACCTGCCCGGTCGCGTCAGCGCCACCTCCGATGAAATGGTGACTCAGGTACTGCCGGTACGGAACGTCAGCGCCGCGCAACTGGTGCCGATACTGCGGCCGTTGCTGGCGCAGTCGGCGCACCTGGTCGCGTACCCGTCCGGCAACATCCTGGTGATCTCGGACCGCGCCAACAACGTCAACCGCATCATGCGCATCATCGAGCGCATCGACTTCGCCAGCGTCACCGACATCGAGATCGTGGCGCTGCAGAACAGTTCGGCTGGCGACGTTGTGCGGGTTCTCACTTCACTGCTGCAGGCGCAAGCGCAGGCCGAGGGCGGCGCGCCGCAGATGCGCCTGGTCGCCGACGACCGCTCGAACACCATCCTGGTCAGCGGCGACCGTTCGATGCGACTCAAGGCGCGCGCGCTGATTGCGCACCTGGACACGCCACTGGAGAACGGCGGCGACACTCAGGTGCGCTATCTGCGCTATTCCGACGCGGAAAAGATCGCTGCCAAGCTGAAGGAACAACTCGGGGCCATCAACGCGGCCACGGGCGGCGCAGCCGGCGCGGCGGGCGCAGCCGGTGGGACCGCAGACCGCAGCACCATCATCTGGGCAGAGCCGGAGACCAACGCCCTGGTGATTACGGCACCGCCCAAGGCAATGCGTTCCCTGATGTCGGTGGTCGACAAGCTCGACATCAGGCGGGCGCAGGTGCTGGTGGAGGCGATCATCGTCGAGGTCAGTGATGGCAACACGGCCAACCTCGGCGTCAGCTGGGTGGTCGACGGCAGCCGTGCTGAGCAGGCCGTCGGCGGCTTCCTGCCGGGCGGTGCCGGCTCGCCGGTCATCAACCTCGCGGCCATCGCGCGCGACCCCAGCGCCGCCAATCTCGCCAACGCGCCATCGGGCTTCAGCGTCGGCATCGGCCGCCTGGGTAATACCGGCGTCAACTTTGCAGCAGTACTGAATGCAGTGCGCTCCAACAGCCGCAACAACGTCATCGCCACGCCTTCCACGGTAACCATGGACAACCAGGAGGCTGAACTGAAGGTCGCTCGCGAGGTGCCATTCCTCACGGGGCAGTTCAGCAATGCCGGCGGCACGAACAATTCCGTAAACCCCTTCCAGACGATCCAGCGGCAGGAAATCGGCACGATTCTCAAGGTGACGCCGCAGATCAACGAAGGCGACAGCGTGATGCTCAAGATCGAACTGGAAAGCTCGGAACTCGAGGGCGCCACGGTGGCCGGCGTGGCCAACCTCAACCAGATCACCAGCAAGCGCACCATCAAGACCAATGTGCTGATCGAGGACAACGGCACGGTGGTACTCGGTGGCCTGCTGCGCGACAAGCTCGAGACCGGCGAGCAACGAGTGCCGTTCCTCGGTCGCATTCCCCTGATCGGCGAAGCGTTCCGCAATCGCACCGGCAACAAGGACAAGTCGAACCTGATGGTGTTCATCAAGCCGCGCATCCTGCGCGACGGGGTCGACACTGCAATCGCGACCAACTCCAAGTACAACTTCATGCGCGATCAGCAGATCCGCAGCTCGCGCGGCGAACTCCTGCCCATCCTGCCCGGCGCCTCGCGGCCGGTACTGCCTGAACTGCCCCCGGTCCCTGAGCGCAAGCCAGAGCCGGCGAAAGCCGAGACCGATCCAGCGGCGACGACCGGCGCGGCCCCAAAGCCAGCGCCGGCGACCAAACCCAAGCCATGAGCGCGGAAGCCCAGTCCCTGACCGTCAGCGGCTCCGGCCCAGCCGACGCTGCAGGCGCACACGCCCGGCGCCCCTCGTTCGCGTTCGCCAAGCGCCAGGGCGTTTTCGTGCGCCGGATCGTGCAGGGCGTGGCCGAGTGCGCCGTGCACGAATCGGCGGCGCCGGCGGCCATTGCCGAGTTGCGCCGGTTCATGGGCGTGCCGTTGAAGCTGGAGCGCGTCAGCGCGGCCGTGTTCGATCAGTGGCTGCGCGAGGCTTATGAGGCCGGACACGACGCGCTGTCGGCCGCCGGC
Organism: Gammaproteobacteria bacterium; assembly: GCA_031431655.1. Classification (GTDB taxonomy): domain Bacteria; phylum Pseudomonadota; class Gammaproteobacteria; order Steroidobacterales; family Steroidobacteraceae; genus UBA964. Next base: position 6,170 of record JANPDV010000108.1, read on the forward strand.
ACGCTCGACGACAACGTCGATCTCGCCTCGCTGGCCCAGGACCTGCCCGAGCAGACCGACCTGCTGGAGAGCGACGAGGACGCTCCGACGGTCCGGCTAGTCAACGCCCTGCTGACGCAGGCCGTGCGCGAGAACGCGTCGGACATTCACATCGAACCTTTCGAGAATCGTCTGGTCGTGCGCTTCCGCGTCGACGGCGTGCTGCGCGAGGTACTGCAGCTGAAGCGCGCCGGGGCGCCGCTGGTCGTGTCGCGCGTCAAGGTCATGTCAAAGCTGGATATTGCCGAGAAGCGCCTGCCGCAGGACGGCCGAATCGGCCTGCGAATCGCGGGCCGCGCAGTCGACGTGCGCGTCTCGACGATCCCTGCGGGACACGGGGAGCGAGTGGTCCTGCGTATTCTCGACAAGCAGGCCGGACGACTCGACCTTGAGCAACTCGGCATGGAGCCGAAGATCCGCGGCATGGTCGACGAACTGATCCACAAACCCCACGGCATCCTGCTCGTGACCGGCCCTACCGGCTCGGGCAAGACGACGACGCTTTACGCAGGCCTGGAGCGTCTCAACGACAACACCCGCAACATCATGACCGTCGAGGATCCGATCGAGTACTACATCGACGGCATCGGCCAGACGCAGGTCAACACCAAGGTCGAGATGACCTTTGCACGCGGCCTGCGCGCCATCCTGCGGCAGGATCCGGACGTGGTGATGGTTGGTGAGATTCGCGATCTGGAGACGGCACAGATCGCGGTGCAGGCATCCCTCACCGGGCACCTTGTGCTCTCGACGCTGCACACCAACACCGCGGCCGGCGCGGTCACCCGCCTGCGCGACATGGGCATCGAGCCGTTCCTGCTTTCCTCGAGCCTGGTTGGCGTCGTCGCGCAGCGCCTGGTGCGGGTCCTGAACCCCGAGACCCGCGAGCCGTTCGCGGCCGGGGAGTACGAGCGTCGGCTGCTGAACGTGCCGGCCGGAGAACCCGCTCCGGTGCTCTATCGTGCCGGGCGCGACGGCGCCAACGGCTACCGCGGCCGCACCGGCATCTATGAACTGGTGGTCATCGACGACGCGATGCGCGCCATGATCCACGACGGCGCTTCCGAACTCGACCTCGAACGCCACGCGCGCACGATGACCCCGTCGATCCGGGATGACGGACGCACCAAGGTGCTGCGCGGCGAGTCGACGATCGAGGAAGTGCTGCGTGTCACGCGCGAGGACTAGCTGTCGCTCGCATGAGCGGCGCGGCTTTGGCGCGAAGACGTGCCTCATACCGGCGTCCGCGCGGTACGAGGAAGGGCCTTTCGGGAACGGCGTGAATCCATCCCTGGAGCCTCCGGGCGCGCCATCCATGGCGCGCACGGTCCCGAAAGGCCCTTCCTCGTACCACACGGACGCCCCCACCGCTGCAGACGTCCGAGCCAACTCGACTCGTGCGAGCACCGTCGGCCGCGAGAGTTCGAGACTCGCTGTGTCGTTACCGGCCTCGGGTGGAGTGAAGGGCGCTTTGCGGGATCGTGCGCGCCCAGGTTGGGGCGCCC
>JANPDV010000109.1:0-15071 GCA_031431655.1 Gammaproteobacteria bacterium
GTTCCGCGGTGCGCCGGTCGATCAGCGCCTGCGTGGCGGATGCGCCGAGCTGTCGTCGTCGAAGGGGTCCACGACGTGCACGAGCCGCAGCGATTCGCCCCAGGCCTGCGCCAGCGCCGCGGCGGCGCGTGCCGCCTCGGCGGCAGGCGCAGAGAAATCGGTTCCACAGAGGATGCTCATCGCTGCATTGTCCGGCGGCTGTGTCCCCGCCGCATCAGGTCAAGCCACAAATCGCACGGCCCTTCAAGCGTAACGGTCGCGCACGGGCCCGGAGGCCGCACGCCGCCGCACCGCCTTCTCCGCCTCGACCACCGCCAGGATCACCACCGCCGCCCCGACGCAGGCCCCGAGGTCTGCCGCGCCCAACGGCACTGTGTCGAACCATTCGTTGCCGAACGGCGTGTAGACCACCGCCAGCTGCAGGAGCACCGTGAGTGTCACCGCCAGCAGCAACGGCCGGTTCGACATCAGCCCCTGCGTGAACAGCGAGCTGTGCTCCGAGCGGATCGCCAGCACGTGCCCGAGCTGCATGAAGCACAGCGTCGTGAACACGACCGTCTGCCACTGCGCGGCGTCGCGGCCGATGTACCAGGCCTGCAGCCCGAGCGCGAGTGCCGCCATCAGCACCCCGACCAGCAGCGCATGCGCGCCGAGCCCCTGCGAGAACAGGCTCTCGCCCGGCGGCCGCGGCGGCCGCCGCATCACGTTGCGCTCTTCCGGTTCGGCCGCGAGCGCCAGCCCGGGCAGCCCGTCCGTGACGAGGTTGATCCAGAGGATTTGGATCGGCAGCAGCGGCATCGGCAGGCCGAGGAACGGCGCGAGGAAGATCGTCCAGATCTCTCCCGAGTTCGTGGTCAGCACATAGCGGATGAAGCGCCGCAGGTTGTCGTAGATGCGTCGCCCCTCCCGCACGGCGCGCACCACCGTCGCGAAGTTGTCGTCGAGCAGCACCATGCTGCCCGCCTCGCGCGCGACGTCCGTGCCCGTGATGCCCATCGCGACGCCGATATCCGCACGGCGCAGCGCCGGCGCATCGTTGACGCCGTCGCCCGTCATCGCGACCACCTCGCCCTGCGCCTGCAGCGCCGTGACGATGTCGAGTTTCTGCTCCGGTGCGACACGCGCATACACCCGCACGTACTTCACGCTTTCCGCCAGCTGCTCCGCCGATAGCGCCGAGAGCTGCCGTCCCGTCATTACCGTGCCGTCGTTCACGACCAGCCCGAGCCGCGCCGCGATTGCCCGCGCCGTCACCGGGTGATCCCCCGTGATCATCACCGGTGTGATGCCCGCCGCGTGACAGGCCGCGATCGCCTCCGCCGCCTCCGGTCGCGGCGGATCCATCAGCCCGAGCAAACCGACGAACTCGAGATCCCGCTCGACCGAGGCCGGGTCGCTCGTATCCGGACAGGCCGTGAACCGCCGCACCCCGACCGCGAGCACGCGCAGGCCGTCCGCGGCCATCCGTTCCGCGATGCCGCCGATGCCGGCCGGGTCGAACGGTGCCGCACTCGTCCCGCCCGGGGGCACGGAGCCCGTGCCACGCATCATAGAAACCGACGCGGCGAGCACCACCTCCGCCGCACCCTTCGTCACCGCCAGCAGCCCGCCGTCCGGCAGCCGATGGATCGTCGTCATGCACTTGCGCGCCGAGTCGAACGGTACCTCGTCCACCCGCGGCAGCCGCGCCAGCTCCGCCGCATGGTCCACGCCCGCCGCGCGCGCCGCGCGCAGCATCGCCACCTCTGTCGGGTCGCCCAGCAGCTCGCCGTCCGCGCCGGCCGATGCATCGTGACTGACCGCCATCGCCGACAGCAGCAGCCGCCACGGCTCCCCCTTGCCCGGCGTATCGGCGAGCGCGCCGTCGCACCACCAGCGCTCCACCCGCATCTCGTTCGCCGTCAACGTGCCCGTCTTGTCCGAGCAGATCACCGTGACCGAGCCGAGCGCCTCCACCGCCGCGAGCCGGCGGATCAGCGCCTGCCGCGCCATCAGCCGCCGCGCGCCGAGCGCCAGCGAGATCGACACCACCGCCGGCAAGGCCTCCGGGATCGCCGCCACCGCGAGTGACAGCGCCGTCAGCAACATCGGCAGCGCCGGCTCGCCGCGCAGCAGGCCCGTCGCGAACACCACGACGCAGATGCCGATGACCACCAGCGCGAGCCGCCGCCCGAACACCCCCAGACGCCGCTGCAGCGGCGTCTCCACTGCGCGCGCCGTCTCCAGCAGCCGCGCGATCCGGCCGAACTCCGTGCGCATGCCGGTCGCGATCACCACGCCGAGTCCGCGCCCGTAGGTCACCTGCGTGCCCTTGTGGGCGATGTTGTGCCGGTCGCCGACTGCGAGTTCCGGATCCGCCAGCGCCTGCGTCGACTTGTCCACCGGCACCGACTCGCCCGTCAGCGCCGCCTCGTCGATCCGCAGGCTCGCCGCCTCGACCAGCCGCAGGTCCGCCGGCACGATCCGCCCCGCCTCCAGCAGCACCGCGTCACCCGGCACCAGATCCGCCGCCGGCACCGACGCCACCGCACCCGCGCGCACCACCATCGCCGATGGCGCCGCCATGGCGTTCAGGGCCTGCATCGCCTGCGCCGCACGGAACTCCTGCGCAAAGCCGATGATCGCGTTCAGCAGCACGATCGCGACGATGACCAGCGTGTCCGTGAGATCGCCGATCAGGCCCGACACCACGGCCGCCGCGAGCAGCACCAGGATCATGAAGTCCGCGAACTGCGCCAGGAACAGCACCAGCACCGAGCGCGGCGGTGCCTCGTCCAGAACGTTCAGGCCGTGCTCCGCCCGACGCCGCAGCACCTCCTCCGGCGACAGACCCGCAGGGGAGGTGCCCAGGTGCTCGAGCACTTCCGCGACGGGACGATGATGTGCGCGCATGGTCACCGTACGAATCCGGGGCGAATCAGGGTGCTGACGCCCGCCCTGGCGGGCTGAGAGTCGCGCGGCGAGCGCCGATCAGCTCAATGCGCGCTGCACCACCGCAGTGTCGGTGTGCTGCCAGAACTTGGCCGCCTTGCCGTCGCGCAGCCGCCAGACGTGCGCAAACGGGACCTTCATGAACTTGCCGGTCGCCTTGTAGGTGCCGCTGTATTCACCCAGCGCCACCACGGTATCGCCCTCGGCAACCGTCTGGTGACACACCGCCGCGAAGCCATCCCAGTCGGCCCCGAGGCGCATGAACACGCCCTGCAGCACCGCAGGGGGCCCGACATAGGTACCCGCATACGGGAATCCTGCGGCTTCGGTCCACTGGATGTCCGGTTGCAGCAGGCCCAGCACCGCGGGGACGTCGCCGCGCGCAAACGCTGCGTAGAGGCCGCTGATCAGTTCCGAGTTCGTTGCCATGATGTTGCTCCCCTCTTCCAGAAGTGTATCGAGCCCTACCAGGGAATCTGGCTGCCATCGTAAAGCCAGAACCTGCCCGAGTTTACCGGAGTGAGCGCTGACACCACTCGCCGCACGCCCGCAATCGATTCGGCGACGTCCAGCGTCGCGCCGGACCCGCCCATACGCGTGCGCACCCATCCTGGACAGACCGCAGCCGTGACGACGCCGCGCGGCGCCAGGTCGAATGACAGGTTGCGCATCAGCATGTTGGCCGCGGCCTTGCTGCTGCGATAGGCCAGCGTGCGCCCGTCCGCGTTGGCAATCGAACCCACTCCGGACGTGATCGTCACGATCTTGCGCTGCGCGCTGCGCGCGACGTGTGCCACGAATGCCTCGGCCATCTTCACCGGTGCCATCGTGTTTACGCGCAGCAGCTCCGACCAGATGCGGTAGTCCACGGTCCCGAACTCCTGCCGCGGATCCTGCTCCGCCCGCGCCTTCGGGCCGAACAGCCCAGCGTTGTTCAGCAGCACATCGACGGCACGCCCGTCGAGGCGCGCGGCGAGCGCGTCGATCGCGTCGAAATCCGCGACGTCGAGCCCGTGGACCTCGACCGAGGGATGCTTCGCCGCAACTGCCGCCAGATCGCGCGACCGGGCCGGATCGCGGGCGGTGGCGATGACCTGCCAGCCATCGGCGGAATACTGCCGCACGAGCTCCAGGCCGAGGCCCCGGCTCGCGCCCGTCACCAGCACAGTCGGCATCGACGGCCCTTCCCGCTACAGGTGCTGGTTGATTTCGCTGTAGACGCCATTGATGTCGAACATCGACATCGAACGCAGGCGGATCACGCTCTTGCCGTCGTGCGAGGGGACTTCCCAGTCCTTCGGCGGGGTCGCGATCGTGGCCCCAGCCGCAGCGGCGCTCGGCACGATGAACGTGGTGCGTCGCAGGATCGACATTGGATTGCTCATGCGCTGGCTTCCTCCTTTTTTTCTGCCACCCACTCGCGCCAGACGGCGATCAGCACGGCGAGGATCACCGGCCCGATGAACAGGCCGACCAGGCCGAAGGCCGCAATGCCCCCGAGCACTCCGAACATCACCAGCAGGAACGGAATGCGCGTGGCGCCGCTGATCACCAGCGGACGGACAACGTTGTCGATCCAGCTGACGGCCGTTGCACCCCAGATGAACAGGCCGATGGCGGCCGTGGTCTCGCCCGACAGCAGCAGCCACAGGCTGGCGCCGATCCACATGAACGGCACCACGAACGGGATCAGCGCGACCAGCGTGGTCAGCGCGCCCAGGAACAACGGCGCGTCCAGTCCCGCGAAGGCGTAGCCGACGGCCGCCAGGCTGCCCTGCGCCAGCGCGGCGAGCACCAGCCCGTAGACGACAGCCTTGACCGTATCGCCGATCGCGTCGATGTAGTGATCCGCGCGCGCGCCGAAGAACTGGCGCAACACCACCGCGGTCTCGGAGGCGACCTTGTAGCCATCGCGGTACATGAAGAACAGGCTGACCATCGCGATGACGAGCTTGACGACGTTTCGGCCGACGCCACCGACCACCGCGCCCATCTCCACCGACGAGCGCTGCATGAAGGACTGGATCTCGCCGCTCAACGCCCCGGGATCCTGCGCCAGCCGCGCCAGCAGCGCGCGCACCCACTCGCCGACGACCGGCAGCGCGAGAATGAAATCCGGGATCTTCGGACCGCGCGCCAGCAGCGCGGTGAACTCGCGATACAGCACCAGCAGTTCCGTCTGCGCCAGCACGATCAGCCAGGCGATCGGCAGTACGATCAGGGCAGTGATCAGCAGCGTCATCAGCAGCGCCGCGGGTCCGCGCCGGCCGGCGAACCTGCGCACCAGCCACTCGTGCGCGGGCCAGGTCACGAAGGCCAGAATCACGGCCCAGATGACCGGCACCAGGAACGGCTGCAGCACCTGGAACGCCAGCAGGCCCAGCCCGGCCAGCGCCGCGGCGACGATCACGCGGCGCAGCCATACGGCCCGTGTCAGGTCTTCCAAGTCAGGTATTCCTCATCAGGTGGGCCGCGCGGTGACGACGACGAACAGCAGCATGCATGGCTCTTCCCAGCGGTTGATCCAGGTGTGATTCGTGCCGCCCTGCACTATCGTGTCGCCGGGTCCGAGTTCGATCTCGCGCTCGTCGATCTGGTAGACCAGCCGGCCGGACAGGATCGCCATGTAGTCCACGGTCGGTACGCGATGCAGCGCGATCTTCGGCGCGCGCGCGCCGCCGGGAATCTCGCAGACGTAGAAGCTGGTACCGGTGAAGTCCGGACGATAGGCGTTGCCAGCGGTGGCGCCGGCGTCGCCGCTGAGGGGGATGCGTGCCGGCAGTCCGGGAATCTCCCACAATCGCGAGACCCGCGTGCCTCCCAGCTCGAACGAATTGGTGGGCTCGCCATCGGCGAGCAGCACGGCCTTGCCCGCGGCGTCCTCGCTGGTGACGACGCGCCGCACGCGCGTCCAGCGTCCGTCAGCGGTCTTGCGCCGCGGCGATGTCGGACGCGTGGCGGCCGCAGCGGATCCCGCTACGCCTGCGCTGGTGATGGTGACACCCGCGGCGTTGAGCAGTGCGCGGCGCGAAAGCCGCGGCGCGGAATCCTTGCCCGATGCTGCCCTGGTCTTCATGGGTTCACTGCTCCCGCCGCTCGCCTGCCTGAACCGATTCGCTCCAGCGCCGCACCGGATCGCCGACGCGGATGACGCCCGGCGTCAGGATCTGCGCCGTGAGTCCGCCGTGGCCGCGCATCGCGTTGAACCCGCCGGGGCCCAGCGCTTCGTCCATGCGCGTGCACGGATCGCAGGGCCCGGTGACGCGCAGCTGCACTTCACCCAGCAGGATCTGCGCGTCACGCAACGCCAGCAGGTTGATGCCCCGCACGACGATGTTACGACGAACCCGAGCCGGATCGATCGCCGGCGCAGCGGCATCGCCACCAAGCAGTGATGCCAGCGCCGCCAGATGCTCGGCCTGGATCAAGGTGACCTGGCGCTTGCCAGGGCCGCTGTAACGATCCCCGGCGAGCCCGCTGGCGGCGCGCGCCTCGACCTCGGCGACAGCCTGCATTGGCTCGCGGCGATCCGGTCGAATGCCGATCCAGACGACGCGGCCGACCTGCGGCACGTCCGCCATGCGCTCGCGCAGCGGAATCATGCGAGGCCCGCGCGCTCGGAGACCCACATGGTCAGCACCAGCAGGCCGCAGACCAGCAGCGTGAGATTGCGACGCAGCGCGAGATAGTCGGCCGGCAGATCCGCGCCGCGCTGGCGGTGCTCGTACAACCAGAACAGCCCGAAGCCGATCACCAGCACCCCGATCCCGCGCGCACCGCCGACGACCGCGCCGATGGTGGCCACGACGGCCGGGGCGATCGCTCCGCCAATGCCGACGAGTGTCCAGCGCCAGCGGCCCGCAACGGACAGGCCCCAGTGAACGGCGCCGACGAAGCTGAGAATGGCCGCGCCGTAGGACAGCGCCAGGCGCTGGCCCCATTCGCGCTGCTCGATCTGCGGCGCCAGCGCGACCAGCGCCAGCGCCAGCACGAAGGGCGCCACTCCGAGATACCCGGCCCACTCGGCCGCAGGGGTCAGGACGGGGGAGGCTTGCCCATGGCCTGGCGTGCCAGCGCCTCGCCCTTCTCGCGCACCTTCTTCAACCACGATCGTGCCCATGCATATTCGAGCCCCAGGATTCCCAACCCGACCGGGATCACCACGAACGCGGGGCCCGGCAGTACGATCATGGCGACGCCTACCGCGAGCACCGTGAAACCTGCCAGCGTCAGCACGATGCGCCGCGCCCAGGCGTAGGCGATTTTAAGCGCCATCGTGCGCGCCGCGATCGTAGCGGTGGAAATCGTGTCTCACACCCCTGCTGACCGGCGGCTGCCCGCGTGGTTCCACTCGCTACGCAACCCCCGCCGCAACTGCGCGCCGGCCACCCGGTGGCATTGCGCGATCATGCACCCGCGCCAGCGTGAGCTGCGCCACGATCGAGCCGCACAGCGCCAGGAACATGTCCCACTGCGTATCCCACACATCGCCCTGCGTGCCCAGGAACGCCTCGGCGCTGCCGCCACCGATCAGCGCGGACCACCATTCGATGAATTCGTAGCAGGCGCTGATCGCGAGGCAGATCGAGCAGACGATGAAGAACAGCCAGCCGCCGCGCTGCAGCGGCGTACGACGCAGCAGGATCTCGCGCGCGATGATGGCCGGCACGAAGCCCTGCGCGAAGTGGCCGATGCGGTCATAGGGGTTGCGGGCCAGGTCGAATGCGTCCTGCAGCCAGAAGCCGAGCGGCACCTTGGCGTAGGTGTGGGCACCGCCCAGCATCAGGATCGCGGCGTGTACCGCGACCAGCACGTACGCCAGCCACGACAGGGGAAAGCGCCCGCGAGTCCATGCCAGCAACGGCACCGCCACGATCACGGGCGCGACTTCCAGCCACCAGGTGAGACGGTCGTACGGCTTGATGCCGGACAGCACGAGTCCGACCGCCGCCGTGAGGCAGACCAGCCAGAAGCCGCGCTGCGAGGCGCTCGCATGCGTCCAGCGCGCCGTTTCGTTCATCGCGCCTGCTCCGCGTCGACGAAGTCGCGCACGATCCGTCCGAACTCGGCGGTGTGAAGGTCGAGGAAACCGTGGCCCCAGTCGGGCAGGTCCAGCAGTCGCCCGTGTCGCAGGTACTGCGCGGCACGCGGCGTGTACTGCACCAGGTCGTCGTTGGGATTGACGATCAGCACCGGCTGCGCCGCGCGCGGCAGCGCGTCGGGGTACGAGTAGTTGAACGCGGCGCGATGACCCCAGTGGCGGTGCTCGCCGCCGCGCATGTGGTCGGGGTAGTGGCGCATCACCATCTCCGCAGTCTGGCCGGGACCGCGCCAGCGATACAGCGCGTTCCAGTACTCGACCAGGTGCCGCCCATCGGCGTGCACCTGCAGCGGCGCGAACTCGGCGCGCATCTGCCCAAGCTCTTCCGCGGTGTAGACCGGGGCAGCCACGAGAATCAGGTGACGGATGGCGCGCGGGCGCTGCAGCGCCAGTTCCAGCGCGATCTTCGAACCCGTGTGGTAGCCGATGCAGTCGGCCTCGTCGAGGCCAAGCACGTCCATCACATCCCCCATCGCGGCCGCATAGTCGGCGATCTCGGGTGGCGAAGGCGGCGCGTCGCTGGCGCCGTAACCCGGCGTGTCGGGTGCCACCGCGAGGCGATCACGACCCATCTCCGCCAGGAAGCGCTCGTAGATCACTCCCGATACCGGGCTGAGGTGAAAACACAGGAGCGCGCGCCGCGCGCGGGTAGCCGGCTCGGCCAGACGCAGATGCATCTGGCCGAAACGGCCGTCCACGTAGCGTCGGCGAACGCCCGGAGTCGACATGCCCGCAGCCTCAGCGACGGCGCAGTTCCGCCTCGAGACGCTCCACCAGCAGCTGCTGGTAGTAGTCGCCCTTGATCTGCTTGCGGGCGGCGTCGAGGAACCCGAGCATCTCCTGCGTGTCCTTGCGCACCGGGCAGTTGTCGAACATCCCGGACACCACGTAGCTCGGGAAGCCAAGCTGGCCGGCCAGTCGGCCCTGGAAGGCCGAACGGCGGATCAGCTCCGCGCCCTTGCAGACGTCCTTGGGCTGCTGGTTCATGCCGAACACGGTGATGTAGCCGATGACGAACAGCGCCTGCGGATAGTCGGCGTCCACCGCGACCTGCCGATTCGCGAGTCCTTCCGCGCCGCGGCCGCTGTAACCGAGCACGCGGCCCAGCAGGTAATTCAGCCGCGGATTCTTCGGATCCGCCGCCACCGCAGCGCGGCAGGCCTCGATCGCCTTCGGCAGATCGATCTCCGGGCGCTCCTTGCCGGGTGACACCACCTTGTTCGGATCCTCCGGATGCGAGGCCATCTGGTCGCAGGGCGTCGGCACCTGCGAGTACTTCGACGGATCGAACGGCTTGATGGCCGCCTGCGCCGGCAGTGCGGCGGCGGCCGCGGCGCGCGCGCGTGCCGCGAGCCGCTGCGTGACCTTCTCCAGCCGGCCATCGGACTCGCCATAGGGAATCTTCGCGGTGGACAGCACCACATAGCGCTGCATCTGTTCGTCGCTGAGCTTCAGGCCGCACTTGTCGAAGCGGCCGTCAAGATAGCCATCGACCAGGTAGCCGCCGGTCCACGGATGCTCGAGCGCCAGCGACTTCTGCCACAGCTCCGCGGCGCGGCAGTCGTCCCGCGGCAGCATCGACGCGTCGTACAGCACGAAACCGAGCACGAAGATCGCCTGCCGATAGCCCATGGCGGCGGACCGCTCCAGGTACGGCAGCGCATCCTTCGCCCTGGCCTGGTAGTACAGCATCCGACCGAGGTGGAAGACGGTGCGGGCATTGTTAGGCTCGCGCACCAGCTCGGCGCGGCAGATCGCCTCCGCCTTGGGCAGGTCGATGTCCTTGCGCTCGAAGCCCGGCAGCACTTTGTCCGGGTCCGACGGGTGCGACGCCACCTTGTCGCAGGCGTTGATTTCCGCCTGTGCCGGCGGCACGGCGAGCAGCAGGGTGACAGCCAGCAGGCATAGCGTGGCAGCCAGCGACGGGCGGCTCGCCAAACTGCGTGATTCGGCGCGGCGACGCGCGGGCGTGGAATGGCGCATTCGGGGTTCCCTCTCGGCGCTTGTTGTTGTGATGGTCGGGGCGAGACAGTACACCAGAGCCCGTGCCGCGGCACGCGGCACAGGTCGGCGCGGTCACTCGGGCAGGTGCTCCGCCAGTAGCCTGGCAAAGTCCGGCGCACGCACGCGCAGCATTTCGATGTCGTGGTCCGGCAGGTCCACGTAGGTGCTGCCGGCCGGCAGCAGCGGCCGCGAGCGCAGCGTGACTTCGTAGACATCATCGCGCGGCGCAAACGCGACGACCGGGCGCTGCAATGCCGCAAGCCGCGGCGCAGCGTCGTAGCCGAACACCGCCGTGTAGGCATGCCCCGGCCATGGCGCCAGCAGGTAGTCGACCAGGCGCCGCTGGATATCGACGAGGTCCCACGGCGGGCTCCGATAGGCGAAACGTCCCCGCCAGGCAGCCAGCAGGTGCGAACCATCCTCGACGGGCGCGACCTTCATCTGCGCGAAGCTGCCGAGGCCATGTGCGCGCTCGGCTGCGTCGAACACGGGGACGGCGACCATGCCCAGGTGGCGGACCCGCGCGGGTGCCAGCAGCGCCAGCTCGATCGCCTCGAGCGAACCTGTGTGCATGCCAAGCACGTCGAACCGCCCCCGCACGCCCACCGCATCCAGCGCCGCGAGCGTGGCGGCGGCGTACTCCGCCATGGTCAGGTCGCGCGCCGGCGCATCGGAGAACCCGTAGCCGAGACGGTCAGGCGCGAGCGTGGTGCGCGGCAGCTCGCGCTGCACGCGATGCCACATCTCGCTGGAACGCGGCGACATGTGCAGCAGCACCAGCGGTACCGGATCGTCGCTGCGACCCTGCATGCGCAGATGCACCTGCCCGAATCGGGTCGGCACGATCCGCCGGCGCGGCTCAGCGGGCACGGCTGGCCTCGGCGGCCTTGTCCCTGAAATCGGGCGTGACGATAGTTTCATAGAGTTCGCGCAGGTACGTCATCGCAGACTTGGGCGACTCGGCGTAATAGAAGAACTTCCATCCGGCCGGCGTGCTGCGCAGCATGGCACTCGCGCGAAGCCGTTCGCGCATCGGCTGCATCGTGCCGCGCTGGAATTGATAGTCCAGGTTCCAGGTGGCGAGCGCGACGCCGTCGCTGACCGTGCGGATGCGGATCGTATCGACGTCGTAGCGCGACACGGACGGCGGCGCGTTCGGCCGTACCGCGAGGTAGGCCTCGATCGCCGGCACGCCGATGAACCAGTCGGGTTGCTCGCCAGCGAGGTACAGCACGCGCGCATCGCCCGCGTCCCAGAGATCGCCGACGATGGTGTGGCGCCGGCCCGAGCCCCAGCGCGACGCCATGTCGAGCACGACGGCGCGCACCTGGGCTTCGATCCGCGCCTCCTCCGCCGGAGGTTGGGCGGCACCTGCAGCCGGGACCGCCACGCCAAGCAGCGCACACGCAATCAGCAGGGATCGCATCATGGCCTGCGGCTGGCGCTGCGCACGGCAGCCTCCGCCAACCCCGGGGGCGCGGTGCCCTTGCGGAAGTAGAACTCGAAGCAGTCGTCGAAGCGCTTTTCGCCATAGGGCACGAAGTAGATCTTCGCCATGGCCTCCAGCGCGTGCGCGTTCTCGATGGGACCGACGTCGCTGGTCTCGAATCCCATCGCCTCGCAGAGCTCTGCGACCGCGCGCTTTGCTTCGGCATCGTTGCCGACCAGCGGCACCGTCACCGGCCCCCTGGCGAGCCGCGGATCGGCGACGACGTGATAGCCAACCGTGTTGAAGACCTTCACCACGCGGGCTTTCGGTGCCCAACCCTGGATCAGCTCGCCGGCCGACGTGTCGACCGATCCGGCGCGCTGATTGCGCCCGAACTTGAGCGGTGCGTTGGTGATGTCGAAGAGAATCTTGCCGTCGAGGCGCGCACCCGCTTCACGGATGAACTGCTCGGTGCCTTTCCACAGCAACGCCAGCGCAACCAGATCGGCGGCCGCCGCCGCCTCCAGCTGCGAGGCCGCACGTGCTGCCGGCCCGGTGGCCCGGACCACGGCCTGCACGCGTTCGGAGGCCGGCTCGCGGGAACCGAACACCACCGCGTAGCCAAGCCCGGCGAACCGGGCGGCCACCGCGGCACCCATCCGGCCGGTGCCGATCACGGCGACCGTGAGCTTCGTGCCCCGCGGCGACTGCGCAGCAGCGCCACGCGCCGCACCCAGGGACAGCACCGTGGCCGCAGCGGCCGAGGCCTTCAACAGCATTCTTCTATGCACGCGACGCTCCTGATCTTCTACGACGGCAGCCACTGCAGGATCGCGCTGGCGACGGCCGCCGGGTCTTCATAGTGCAGGCCGTGGCCCACCCCGGCAATCGTCATCACCGTGGCCGTCGGCAGCACGCTCTTCAGGTAGTCCGCGCTGCCCTCGCGCGCGAGGCGCGGACGGAATTCGGACTGCTCGGCGATCAGCATCAGCACCGGCGCGACGATCCGGCGCCAGCAGGCCTCCGACTCCTCGCGCCGCGACAGCACCGGGTTGATCAGGCGATGCCAGGGATCGTGACGCAGCTGCACCTCGCCGTCGGAGGCATCCGTCAACGGCCGGGACCAGGCGCGCGCCAGGAACTCGGCGACCTCGGGTCGCAGGCGCGCATTCCGTCGCCGCAGCGCCGTGGCCAGGTGCGCTATCGACGGGTAGCGACGGATTTCCTGCTCGGCGCGCAGCTCATCGAGCCAGCGCGCGTAGCGTTCCGGGGCCTGCTCGGCGGTAGTGCGCGGCAGGCCGAAGCCCTCGAGCGAGACCAGCCACTCGATGCGTTGCGGCCGGATGCCCGCATAGTGCAGCGCGATGTTGCCGCCCATGCTGTGCCCGACGATGCGTGCGCCCCGCTCCGGCGACAGCACATCGAGCACGTGTTCGAGGTCCGCGTAGTACTCGGGAAACCAGTACGGGCGATTCGCGGCCGCGCTGCCGCCAAAGCCGCGCCAGTCCAGGCCGACACAATGCCAGTCGGCCGGCAGCGCATCGACCAGCAGCTGGAAGGTCTCGGCGGAGTCCTGGAATCCATGCAGCAGCAATACGGGCGGCCGCTCGACGGGCCCCCATCGCAGCAGACGATGCTCCAGCCCGTTGAGCAGCAGCGTTTCGTGGCGCGGCACCACCCTGGGCAGATAGCTCATGGCAGACGCACTGGCTCAGGGGCCAAGGAACAGGCGGTATGCCGCATTCGTCGACTCGTCAGCATACGGGTAGTGCAGGGCATCGAGGTGCAGCGTGAACTCCGCCTGAGTCGCCGGCGGCACCTGGATACCTACGAGCACGCGGCCATAGTCAGAACCGTGATTGCGGTAATGGAACAGCGAGATGTTCCAGCGCGCGCCGACCGCTTCCAGGAAGCGCAGCAGCGCACCGGGCCGCTCGGGAAACTCGAAACGCAGCAGGCGTTCATGCTGCAGGCCATGCGCCGCGCCGCCCACCATGTAGCGTACGTGGAGCTTGGCGACCTCGTTGTCGGTCATGTCGACCACGCCGTAGCCCGCCGCCTTGAGGTCGGCGGCGACCTGCGCGCGCTCGGGTGCGCCGTGCGCCATCGCGAAACCGACGAAGATCTGCGCGGCCCGCGCTGCGTCGAAGCGGTAGTTGAACTCGGTGACGCCGCGTGGCCCCAGCACCCGCAGGAACGCCAGGAAGCTGCCGGGCCTTTCCGGAATCTCGATCGCCAGCAGAGCTTCGCGCTGCGCACCGATGTCGGCACGCTCGGCGACGTGCCGCAGCCGGTCGAAGTTCATGTTGGCGCCGCAGTTGATCGCGACGTACCGCCGGCCGCGGATCGCCTCGCGGGCGACGTACTTCTTGATGCCGGCAACGGCCATCGCACCGGCCGGCTCCACCACCGAGCGGGTGTCTTCGAAGATGTCCTGGATGCCGGCACAGATTTCGTCGGTGCCGACCAGCAGCATCTCGTCGACGACCTGGCGCGCAAGCCTGAAGGTTTCCTCGCCAACGCGCCGGACCGCGCAGCCATCGGCAAAGATGCCGACGCGGTCGAGCGTGACGCGCTGGTGCGCGCGCAGCGAGTCGTGCATCGCGGTCGAATCGGCCGCGTTGACTCCGACGATGCGGACTCTGGGATACAGCGCCTTCAGATACGCGCCGATGCCGGCGATCAGTCCGCCGCCACCCACGGGCACGAACACTGCATCGACGTCGCCGCCGGTCTGGCGCGCAATCTCCATGCCGATGGTGCCCTGCCCCGCGATGACGTCCGGATCGTCGAACGGGTGCACGAACACCAGGTTGCGCTCGCGCGCCACGCTCAGGGAATGATCGTAGGCGCTGTCGTAGTCATCGCCATGCAGCAGCGCTTCGCCGCCCAGGTCGATGACCGCCTGCACCTTGATGCGCGGCGTGGTCTGCGGCATCACGATCACCGCCCGGATGCCGCGCCGGCGCGCTGCCAGCGCGACGCCCTGCGCGTGGTTGCCAGCCGAGGCACAGATCACGCCGCGCGCCGCCACCGTATCCGACAGGCGCGAGATCTTGTTGTAGGCGCCGCGCAGCTTGAACGAGAACACCGGCTGGAGGTCTTCGCGCTTCAGCAGCACCGTGTTGTCGAGACGGCGGGACAATCGCGGCGCTTCCTCCAGCGGCGATTCGATCGCTACGTCGTAGACGCGCGCTTTCAGGATGCGCTCGAGGTACTCCCTCACGGGGCCACCTCAAGCGGGCCATTCGTGCATTGTCGCTGTCGGCAGGGAGCCGGGCGTGGAGTGAGTGCGGGTCTGCGGGAACGTCGTGAACCCGTCCCTGGGGACTTCGGGCGCGCCATCCATGGCGCGCACGATCCCGCAGACCCGCACTCACTCCACGCCCGCAGTCTCGTTGCGCCGCCTTTCCTGCATGACTCGACAACTCAGCGCATCCGACCGAGGGCCTGAGCATGGAGCTGATGCGGTGGGGGCTCTCGCGTGCTGCGCACAGCGCGCGCGAGCCTCTGGCGACCTGAGTCTGCACGCAGGGGAGCGCTACGGATCAGGTGTGGCGCGAACAGTCGTCCGCGTGAACGCCCCGAACACGCGCGTGACATAGG
>JANPDV010000110.1:0-3400 GCA_031431655.1 Gammaproteobacteria bacterium
TCCTGCCGGCAGGCTGGTGGCATGCGACGCGCATCCACGAGCCCAGCATTTCGCTCGGCAAGGTGCAGCTGAACCGGCAGAACTGGCCGCTCTTTGCAACCGACGTGTGCGCCTTCTGGCAGCGGCACCATCGGGCTGTAGGGCCGCTGGTCGCACCCTATCTGCGCGCTTTGGGCCGCTTGATGGACCTGCAGGAGCGCCTCCGCTGAAACTGCGTCGAGGCAGTCGCCAAACTGACTGCATCGACTCTGGACGCACCGACTGGCCGCGCAACGAGCTCGGCGCCGGTGCGGCGTCCCAGGGCCCGTTCACACTGATTCTTCTTCGCGGAAGAAACGCAGCCCTCTACGAGTGCGCAAGAGAACCGTTCCAGTTCTCCAGTGAGTTCCACCACAACAAAATCGACCCGCCGCGGGCGGGTGGCCAGGTCTGCCGACCGATCGGCATCGTCTCCGGCTACGGCTGCGGCGGCAGGCCCAGCTGACCACTGCACGGTTGATGGACCCCTCGGTCTGCGGCTTTATATATCAGCCCGTCATAGTATGGTCCGGTATACATCGAGCGTGGAGTACGCATGCATATGGACGTAAAGACGGTCTGCCTCGGACTGCTGACCTTCGGCGAGGCCACCGGTTATGACCTGAAGAAGCACTTCGAGGCCAGTTTCGACGAGTTCTTCTCGACGGGCTTCGGCTCGATCTATCCCGCGCTCGCAGCGCTGGCCGATGACGGCCTCGCCGAATGTACGGCCGTGCCACAGGAAGGCCGGCCGAGCCGCAAGGTCTATCGCATCACACCGGCCGGCGAAGCTGCCCTGCGCAGCACGCTGGCCAGCTGCAACCCGGGCCACAAAGTGCGTTCTGAGTTGCTGGCCCTGCTGTACTTCTCTGACCTCGTGCCGCCAGAGCGCGTGCGTGCCCTGCTCGACAGCCGCATCGCCCAGATGCAGCAGGGACTGGCCCGAATGCGGGCCACAGGCTGCCCCGGCGAGCAACGCTGGCCCAACAGCGTGCGTTTCGTGCAGGGGTTCGGCGTGGCTTTGCTGCAGGCCGCAACCGACTACATGACGCGCAACCGGCATCTGCTGGAACCCGCGGTCGCGAAGAGCGTCAAGCCCGCTGGTCGCAAGGCGCGGGCGCGGAGGGCGGCATGAACGCGCTGACGGGCTTCGGAACGCGGCTGCAATCCCGCCTCTCGCTGCTGGCACAGCGTCCGGCGTTGATCGCCGGCGTGCTGCTGTTGCTGCTGGTGATCTGGCTCGGCTCCGGCCTGCTGATGCCGCGCCAGCGCGCCGTCGAGCTGGCCGTTCCTGCCACCGCGCCCCAGGCCCCTAACCCGGTGCAGGTGGCGCGCATATCGGCCGAAAGCGTAGCGCGCGTCGTCATGCTATCCGGACGCACATCGCCGGCCCGCTCGGTGGAGGTCAAGGCCGAAACCAGCGGACGGGTGGTCGCCATCGGCGCACCGCGCGGCGCCCGCATGGAATCCGGCGCGCTGATCCTGCGGCTCGACCCGGCCGATCGAGCCGCGCGGTTGGCGCAGGCGCGCGCAGTGCTGCGCCAGCGGGAACTCGAGTACGAAGGCCAGCTGAAACTCAGGCCCGCCGGCTACATCTCCGACGCCAAGCTGGCCGAGTCAGAAGCACAGCGGGAAACGGCGCGCGCCGAACTGACACGCGCCGAGCTGGACGTAGCGCACATGCAGGTCCGCGCGCCATTCGCCGGCGCGCTGCAGGACCGACGCGTCGAAGTCGGCGATTACCTCGCCGTGGGCACCGTCGTGGCCACCTTCGTCGACGAGCGCAAGCTGGCTGTCGCCGGCAGCATTGCCGAGAGCCAGGCCGCCGGCGTGCGGGCAGGCCTGCAAGGCACGGCGCGTCTCGCGACCGGCCGCGTCGTGCCGGGCCGGCTTCGCTACGTAGCCCCGGTGGCGGATGAGGCCACGCGCACCTTCGCCGTGGAACTGGAGATCGACAACCCGCGAGGCGACCTGCCGATTGGCGTCACCGCTGACATCGAACTGCCGGTGGGCGAAGTGCTGGCACATCGCGTTTCGCCGGCACTGCTGACCCTCGACGACAGCGGCGTGGTGGGCGTAAAGATCCTTGGCAGCGACCGGCGCGTGCAGTTCCTGCCGGCAACCGTCGTGCGTTCCACCGCCGACGGCGTCTGGATCAGCGGGCTGCCGGACCCGGCCGACCTGATCGTCGGCGGCCAGGGCTTCGTGCGTGCCGGCGACCCGGTGACGGTGGCGGCGGCGAGTCCGGCCGGTCCCGTGGTCGCGCAGCAAAAGGCGCAGGAGTCCGCGCGATGAGCCGCTCCTTCATCGACCGCGCGATGCAGCAGAATCGTGCCGTACTCCTGTCCCTGCTGGCGCTGCTGGTAGCCGGGGTGCTCGTCTACCTGCGAATGCCGAAAGAGTTCTATCCGGACGTCGAAGTCCCGCTGGTCAACATCCGGCTGATGCACTTCGGCATCTCGCCGGAAGATGCGGAACGGCTGCTGATTCGCCCGGTCGAGCAGGAGCTGAAATCGCTGCAGGGTCTGAAGACGCTGAGTTCGCTGGCGCATCAGGACGGCGCCAATCTCGTGGTCGAGTTCGATGCCGGACGCGATACGGACGTGGCACTCGCGGATGTTCGCGCGGCCGTCGACGCCGCGAAGTCCCGCCTTCCCGCTGACACGGAGGAACCGGTAGTCGTCGCGTCGACGATGGCCGAGCAGCAGCCGATCCTGGTTCTGAATGTGACCGGCACTGCGCCCGAGCGCACGCTGATCCGGCTGGCGCGCGACCTGCGCGATCGCATCGAGGCCGTGCCGGGCGTTTTGCGCGTCAACATCACGGGATCGCGCGAGGAGATGCTCGAGATCACGATCGATCCGAGGCTGCTGGAGAGCTACGGCCTGTCGCAGTCCGAGGTACTGCAACTCGTGCAGCGCAACAACCGCGTCATCGCCGCAGGCTCACTGCAGACGGCGCAAGGCAGCTTCCCGGTGAAAGTGCCAGGCGTTTTCGAGGGCGCCGCCGACCTCCTGGACTTGCCGATCAAGACGCAGGGTGAGCGCGTCGTGCGGCTCTCGGATGTCGCCAGCGTACGCCGCACCTTCAAGGACCCGGAGACGTTCGCGCGGATCAACGGCGAGCAGGCCATAGCGCTGGAGGTCGTGCAGCGTGGCAGTTCGAACGTCCTGCAGACTGCCTTGACGGTCAAGGACATCGTCGCCGCGGCACAGCGCAATTCGTCCACCGGCTCCCGGATCATCATCTCCACCGACAGGTCCCATGAAATCCAGGACCAGTTCAACGAATTGCAGAGCCATATCCTGTCGGCCGTTCTGCTGGTGGTGATCCTGATCGTCGCGACTCTCGGACTGCGCAACGCCGCGCTGGTCGCGGTATC
>JANPDV010000111.1:0-2968 GCA_031431655.1 Gammaproteobacteria bacterium
GTTCGACTCCGCGTAGGCGTCCTCCCCCTTGCGGGTCTGGAAGATGAAGCTGCCAAGCCCATGGAACAGCGGCGCGCCGCGATGCATCTCGATGCCGTGCAGCAGCGGTGGCCCGTGGGCGGCAAAGACGCTGGCACCGGCATCGACGCAGCGGCGCGCGAAATCGCGCTGCCAGTCGGCCGTGGTGGCAATGTCCTTCTCCCACAGATGGTTGTGCAGGTAGGCGAGCACGACGTCAGCCGAGCCGCGCGCGACGCGGATCGACTCGAGCACGCGCTCGACATCCGCCGGATCCAGCCCACCGGCTGCGCCGCGCCGCAATTCATTGACACCGGCGCGCGTCGCGCTGGCCGCGCCGCCTTCGCGGATCATGCCTGCCGCTGCCGAGACCACCGCGAGCCGTCCTGCCGGTGTGTCCTGGAAGGCCGGTGCTGCCGCCTCGGCCAGCGTGTTGCCGGTGCCGGCGAATGCGAGGCCGCGGGCGCGCAGGGCGTCCATCGCGTCGAGGATGCCGCCGGTGCCGACATCGAACGCGTGATTGTTGGATGTGGCCAGGAACGTGACGCCGAAGTCCTTCAGGCAATCGAGCACCACGGGATCGGCCGTGTGCAGCGTTGCGGCGGGCCGGGTCGGCGCGCCGGCGCGCGGGCCGAGCAGGGCGACTTCGAGGTCGGAGAAACAGGCGTGCTGGGAGCGCAGCTGCCGCGCCAACGGCGCGAATCCCGGCCAGGGACTTGCGCGCAGATCGTTGGTGATCAGGCACTGGCCGATCACGGCCAGCCTGAACGGCCCACGGTTGCCGGCGGCAGGGTTCGCAGGGGTCGGTGCGGCCAGCAGCCGTGTGCCCAGCGCCGGTAGCGACAACGCTCCCAGCAGGGCGGCACGGCGACTGACGGATCGGAGTCGGTGCGTCATCGCGCCAACGTGCGCGACGTTGCGTCGCGCGTCAAGGCCATCACAGCTTGCGGTACCGCGATGCCGAAACGAGAACAGCGGCGCCCGTGCGCCGCCGTTCCGTCAACGCCAAACCGCGCACGGTCCGGGAGCGGGCTCCCGGCGCGCGGCCCCGACCTCAGAACCGGTCGAGATTCATCACCTTGTTCCACGCTGCCACGAAGTCCCGCACGAACTTGTCCTGGCCATCATTGGCACCGTAGACCTCCGCGACCGCGCGCAGCTCGGCGTGCGAACCGAACACGAGGTCGACCGGCGTGGCCGTCCACTTCACCTTGCCGCTCTGGCGGTCGATGCCCTCGTACACGCCCTCGGCCGTGCCGGACTTCTTCCATTCGGTCGACATGTCGAGCAGATTCACGAAGAAGTCGTTGCTGAGCGTACCCGGGCGAGTCGTGAACACGCCGGCGCTGCTGCCGCCCGTGTTCGCGTTGAGCGAGCGCAACCCACCGACGAGTGCCGTCATCTGCGGCACCGTCAGCGTCAGCAGGCTCGCGCGTTCGACCAGCATCTCCGCCGGCGACAGCCGGTTGCCGGCGCCAAAGTAGTTGCGGAAGCCGTCCGCCTTCGGTTCCAGCATCGCGAACGACGCCACGTCCGTCTGCGCCTGTGACGCGTCCGTGCGACCCGGCGTGAACGGCACCTGCACGCTGCGGCCTCCCTTGCGCGCCGCCTCCTCGATCCCCGCGGCGCCGCCGAGCACGACGACGTCAGCGAGCGACACCTTCTTGCGGCTGCCGGCCTGCGCCTGGTTGAAGCCCTTCTGGATGCCTTCGAGCGTAGCCAGCACCTTCGCCAGTTCCTTGGGATCGTTGACCGCCCAGCCGCGCTGCGGGTCGAGCCGCAGGCGCGCGCCATTGGCGCCGCCACGCAAGTCCGTGCCACGGAAGCTCGCCGCCGACGCCCACGCAGTGCGGACCAGCTCAGCCGTCGTCAAACCCGACGCCAGGATCTTCGTCTTCAACTGCGCAAGGTCTGCCGCATTGACGAATTCGAAGTCCACCGCGGGCACCGGATCCTGCCAGCTCAGTACTTCGGCCGGAGCAGTTGTGCCCACGTACCGCGCGCGAGGACCCATGTCGCGGTGCGTCAGCTTGAACCACGCACGGCCGAACGCATCCGAAAATGCGTCCGGATTGTCG
Organism: Gammaproteobacteria bacterium; assembly: GCA_031431655.1. Taxonomy (GTDB): domain Bacteria; phylum Pseudomonadota; class Gammaproteobacteria; order Steroidobacterales; family Steroidobacteraceae; genus UBA964. The sequence continues at coordinate 2,097 of JANPDV010000111.1, forward strand.
CGGAAGCGCTCCGAGATCTTGCGATACGCCGGGTCCATCTTCATCGACAGGTCAGTCGTGAGCATGATTGGCGCGTGACGCTTGTTGGGGTCGAACGCGTCCGGCACGAGGCTTGCCCCAACGCCACCCGCGGGAATCCACTGGATTGCCCCGGCCGGGCTCTTCGTCTGCACCCACTCGAACGCAAACAGGTTCGCCATGTACTGCTGCGTCCACGCGATCGGGTTGGACGTCCACGCGCCTTCCAGGCCGCTCGTGATCGTGTCGCCGGCCTTGCCTGTGCCGCACTTGTTCTTCCAGCCGAAGCCCTGCTGCTCGATGCTGGCCGCCGCCGGCTCCGCGCCCACGCAGTCCGCCTCACTGGCCGCGCCATGCGCCTTGCCGAATGTGTGGCCGCCCGCGATCAGCGCCACCGTCTCCTCGTCATTCATTGCCATGCGGCCGAAAGTCTCGCGGATGTCGCGTGCTGCCGCGATTGGATCCGGGTTGCCGTTCGGTCCCTGTGGATTCACATAGATCAGGCCCATCTGCACGGCGCCGAGTGGCTGCTGCAGCTCGCGGTTGCCGCTGTAACGCTCGTCAGCGAGGAACTTCTTCTCCGGACCCCAGTCGGTGTTGTCCGCTTGCCAGTCGTCGGTGCGCCCACCCGCGAAGCCGAACGTCTTGAATCCCATCGACTCCAGTGCCACGTTTCCCGTAAGCACCATCAGGTCCGCCCATGAGAGCGCGCGCCCGTATTTCTGCTTGATCGGCCACAGCAGCCGCCGCGCCTTGTCGAGGTTCCCATTATCCGGCCAGCTGTTGAGCGGCTCGAACCGCATCTGCCCGCCCGCGGCGCCGCCGCGGCCGTCGGCCACGCGATACGTGCCCGC
>JANPDV010000112.1:0-3756 GCA_031431655.1 Gammaproteobacteria bacterium
ATTTCCGGTGTCAGCCCATAGCCGAACTCGAACCGGTTAGGCACCAGGAAGTCGACCTGCGGAAAGCCCCACGCGCCAAGGCAACGCATCATCAGCGCCGTGCTGGTTGCGCCATCGGCGTCGAAGTCTCCAATGATGAGGACGCCGCCCGGACGCTCGCGGTGCGCCAGCAGCAGATCGACCGCTGCCTGCACCGCGTCGAGCGATCCAACGGGCAACAGTCGATCGAGCGTATCAGCGAGCTCGTCAGGGTGCGCCACGCCGCGCGCGGCGTACGCGCGCGCCAGCACCGGTGCCAGTGCAGCAAAGCACGCGACGCGCGCCGGATCCGCGATGCGTCGTACGATGCGCAGCGGCGCCAGGCCGGGTGCGTTCACGACAGCGCCTGGTGTGCGCTGCGTTGCGGTCGCCACAGCCGCCAGCGATCGCCACGGGTGACTTGCACGGCACGGTCGCGCGACATCACGGTCAGGCGCTCGATTCGGCCGTCCACCAGGGCCGCGCTCGCCTCGGCGGCCCAGCGGGCCGCAAACGCACGGGCCGACGTCACCAGTACCGTAGGGGCCTCGCCCGTGATCGCGTCCGCACGTATGGCCCCTGCGAGCCGCGCAAGCGCGAGTACACCAGGGTCCTCGGCAATCACGCGCAGCGGCTCGTTTCTGCCCATGCCGGCAGCCTCGGACGCCGCCGGGCCCCCGGCTGCGGCGCCGGTGATTGCGGCACTTCGCAGCTCGCCAGCGCCCCAGAGCCAGAGCGTGCTGACGCTGCGCTGCCCGCGTCGTTCCCGGTCCTGGTTCAAAGGGTGCTCGTGCAGCCACATCTCGATCTCGCTCATCAGGCGCCGGAGCGGCGCTGCGCCTGGACCGGTCGGCATCGCGGCATGCAGGTCCTGGCCTGGCAGTTCCCACGGCTCCGCACAGACGACGTCCTCGCATTCGAGACCCCACAGCAGAAAACCGCCATCCGGTACCGGCAGAAGCCGCAGTGACGAATCAGCGCCGAACACGGCGCCAAAGCTCGCTGCCAGGCCGGCGCTCTCCGCAGCGTCCAATCGCTGGATCGGATCCTGGGGAACATACAGTCGGTCGGTACCGGCCTGCCAATGAAGCGGTGTAGCCAGGAGACAGTGGGCGTCGACGGGCGCCCCGGCTGCGGCCGCGACCAGCGCCGCCACCGGCTTGAAGCGCAAGCCCGCCAGGCCCAGGGCGTGCGCGATGCCGCCGCGCCAACCTCCCGCCACCGGCTGAGCAGCACCAAAGCGCAGCCGGGTTGCGACGGGTTCACCCGAGGCTACGCCGGACTCGGGAAACGAAGCGGTCAGCAGATCGGGCACGGCGAGCAGCAGGTCGGACACATCGCGTATCGTACTGTCCGCAGCGCACGCGCGGACCGGCATCTCCGCGACGGTGCGGAAAGCGAGCACGGCATGAAATTCACTCTCGAACCCACCGCGGATCGCAACGTGATCCGCTCCTACTCCGACAGCGAGGTGCGCGTCGGCGAACGCGCCCTGCAGTCGCCTTTCATCGTAACGCCGCACGAGCTGTACACGGACTGGCCGGCTACCAGCGTGTCAGCGCTGCGGGCGGACGATCTCGAACGGGTGCTGGAGTGGCAGCCCGAAGTGCTGCTGATTGGCGGCGCCGGCGGGCCAGGGGCGCTGTCGGGTGAAGTGCGTCGAGCGCTCGCGGCGCGTGGTATTGGCTGCGAGGTGATGCACCTCGGTGCAGCGTGCCGGACCTACAACGTGCTGGTGTCCGAGCAGAGAGCGGTCGCCGCGGCGCTGTTTCCGCTGAGGGCGACCTGAAGAAGACACAGGGAGAAGAAGCTCGTTTCGTTCCACCAATCGTTCGAAGCTGACAGACTCGAACAACTGCTCATGACTTCTTGTACTTGTTACTTTTTTCTTCTTGTTTTCTACCGACTTCCCCCATCATCCCTGTGTCTTCTGCAGGTCGCCCTCCGCGCCGCGTGATGTGCCGCTGTCTGCGTACGGAGACATCCTAGCCGTGTGACATATCCTCTTGCAAGTCAACGACTTGAAGACGTTTTTTTGCAACGTTTAGTGGGGCGCGGGCAAAGGCGGTTTTCAGGGTAATTAATTGTTTTAATTCAATCTCTTAAAACAACTACTTAAAGCTAGAAGATGCCCGAGGGTTCAGCCCACGCTGGCCACCAGCGGGACGAACGACACCGCGCCAAGCGACTCCTTGTCGACCCGCGATTCGCGGCGTGTGTAGCGCAGCAGTTCCTGCTGTCCCTCCGGACCGACCGGCACGATCAGCCGGCCGCCTACCGCGAGCTGTTCGAGCAGTGCTTCCGGAACGCGCAACGGCGCGGCCGCCACCAGGATTCCGTCGAACGGCGCGTTCGAGGCCCATCCCAACGTACCGTCACCGTGCCGGAAGCGCACGTTGCGCACGCCCAGCTCCTTGAGGCGCAGCTTCGCGCGCAACAGCAAGGGCTCGATACGCTCGATGGTATGCACGCGCGGCACCAGTCCGCTCAGCACCGCGGTCTGGTAGCCGCAGCCGGTGCCGACTTCCAGCACGTTGCGTGGCACGCCGGCCGCCAGCAGCGCCTCGGTCATCCGCGCCACGATGTATGGCTGCGAGATCGTCTGGCCAAAACCGATCGGCAATGCGGTGTCCTCGTAGGCGCGGCTCGCCAGGGCCTCGTCCATGAAGATATGCCGCGGCACGCTGCGCAGGCGATCGAGCACCTCCAGACTGGTGATACCCTGCTCCCGCAGGCGCTGAATCAACCGCTCGCGCGTGCGCGCCGACGTCATGCCGATTCCGGCCAGTCGCACATCCGTCAAGGCTGGACGCCTTCCAGCCAGCGCTGCAGAGTCGGCAACGACGCGTGCCGCGTCAGGTCCACCTGCAGCGGCGTGACCGAGACGAAGCCCTCGGTAATCGCGTGAAAGTCCGTTCCCGGGCCGCCGTCCTGTTCTGCGCCCGCGGGCCCCACCCAATACACCGTGCGGCCGCGCGGATCCTTGGCGGGCAGTACCGGCTCGGATCGGTGGCGGTTGCCGAGCCGCGTCGGCAGGATGCCGCGCAGCTTGTCGAACGGTAGCGCCGGCACGTTGACGTTGAGGATCATGGTGCGATCCAGCGGCTGACTCAGCATGCGCTCGACGATGCTGCGCGCCACGCGCGCGGCCGCCGAGAAGTCCGCGGATCCTGCAGCCGGCCGGCACAGCGAAAACGCCACGGTCGGCAGCCCGAGGAACCGCCCTTCCACCGCCGCCGCGACGGTGCCGGAATAGAGCACATCGTCGCCAAGGTTCTCGCCGTCGTTGATGCCCGAGACGACCATGTCATGCTCGAAGTCGAACAGTCCGGAGATGGCGAGATGAACGCAGTCGGTCGGCGTTCCCATGACGAACCAGACGCCTTCCTCGGCTTTGCCGACGCGCAGCGGCACGTCCAGCGTCAGCGAATTGCTCGCGCCGCTGCGGTTGCGATCTGGCGCCACGACCGTGAGATCGGCGAGGCCAGCCATGGCGCCACGCAGGGCCGTCAGGCCGCGAGCCCTGTAGCCGTCGTCATTGCTGATGAGAATTTTCACGCCGGCTGCAGCCTGGAGACCCCGAAGGCGCGCCAATATACTGAAATGCGAGGCTACGGAGGTAGCATGAAGCGCGAGACCGACAAACCGCGGGTTCCGGACGAAGAACGCCGTGCGTTTCGCGATGCCGTGCGCGACGTACGACCCCTGCAGTCCACGCCGCGCGTGGTACAGCGACGC